>CACLGQ010000005.1 GCA_902606555.1 uncultured Bacteroidota bacterium | reverse complement strand
AGTGCATAATTATATAAAATTCTGAGATCCACGCTGCATTCTCTCTGCCTACAGTCCTTATTGGCATGTAAGCCATTCTTAAACCTATATCAGGATAATTGGGAGAATACAAGCCAAAAATTTCAGTAGTCAATTGAGCATCAATCATTTCGTAAAACTTATTATAGTCAGGATTACTGGTCTCAGGTGGTAAAATACCTTCTTTCATCAAATCAAATGCTCTTTGATTAGAAACCCATAAATAATTTTCTTCATCATTTTTAATATGTTTTAACCATCCATCTCTGATTTGTTCAGGTCTCAGAGTTAAATTGTTGTTTTGTAATATTAACTCTTGATACATATATTCAATATCAGTATCGTCATCAGAACCCCAAAGACTGTCAGAAAGAGCTAAATTAAAGTCAATTGTGTTAAACATTGAGTTATTCGACCAAATACTGGGTTGATCTTTTTTCCCCCAGTCATTGTATACGTAAAATCCTTCTCCTTTACCATTTACTGGGGTTCCAATTTTATCCATCTCTGTTATAATTCCTGTCCAATTAGCAATAGATTGACCAAGCCAAAATCCTTCAAGCTTATTTTTATATTCTTTTTTACTTATTATAAAGTATTCATTTTGGTTAGAGCATGAAATTAATATTAAGAATACTAAAAAAACAAATCTCATTTTGGTGAAAATAATTTATAATTAAGCACTACTAAGCTTTTTATCTAAATAAATTATTGCAATACATGATAAAAACATTAATGTTGAGGGAAGTGTTGGAACAAACGGATCACTAATACTAATATGAAAATAAATTGCAGCAAGCATAAATGTAGCCATAACAAATGCAGCAGGTGTTATAAGTTTTTCATATTTGATTCCAAGCAAAAGAAGAATCGCACATAAAACTTTAAAAATCCCAACAACTATCATTGTAGTTTTACTCAAACCATAAGCCTGAAATTCCTCAATCATATTTGAAGCATCAGCTCCCCTGTATATTGTATCCATTTCTAATCTGAATGACCAAGCGCTTAGTACCGTTAACGAAACAATTAGAATTAGAATTTTTAAAAACAACTTCATTTATTTAGTATAATTTTTGATTATTGATAGTTTTGTCTTGGATAAATTTAATACAATCTGAATTAATTTTGAATTTAAACTACGTGAAAAATTAATATTTTTAAAAATAATTTAGATTATGAATATTAATGAAATAATTAGAAATAGAAGAGCGATTTATCCAAATCAATATGAGAATGGTGTAGTAAAAAAATCATTTTTAAAAATACTACTAGAAAACGCTAATACTGCTCCAACCCACAAGTTAACCCAACCCTGGTTTTTTAAAGTTTACAAAGGCGTTTCCAAAGATAAATTATCAGAAGAAATGGTTAAATCTTTCGAAGCCACCCATAAATCTGAAAAAGTTACTTCGATAAAGAAGAAGAAAATTGAAGAGAAATGTAAAAAATCTAATTGTATCATATCAATTTTTATGAGGAAAGATTTAAACAATATAGTTCCAGAATGGGAAGAAATTGCAGCTACAGCTATGGCGGTACAAAACATGTGGTTAACATGTACAGCTTATAATATCGGATGCTATTGGAGTACACCTAAGTATTTAAATACAATGAATGATTTTTTTAAATTGGATGAAAATGAAAAATGTCTTGGATTTTTTTACCTTGGAATCTTTACTCATTCAAAAGTAAAGTCAAAAAGAAGAATACCTATTGAAACAAAAACTGAATGGAATAATTAATATGAAAACATTTATAAAAACGTTGATAATTTTATGTTTTACTATATCATCATATACACAGTCCAATGATAGGTATAGAACATATGGTGAATCATTTCAAAACTCGGAAATTATTAATTATAAACTATCAAAAGATACTTTTTTGAATAGTATATCGAAAATAAAGTTAGAAGGAGAGATATTATCTTCATGCCCAATGAAAGGATGTTGGATGAAAATCTCTGTAGAACAAGATACTATTCTCGTTAGATTTAAAGACTACGGATTTTTTGTGCCAAAAAATGGAATTGAGGGTAGGAATACTATAATTAATGGTAATCTCTCAATAGATACATTAAGCGTTGCTCAGCTTAAACACTATGCAGAAGATGCAGGTAAATCAAAAAAGGAGATATCCCTTATTACCAAACCAGAGTTTACAATTTCATTTCTAGCAGATGGAGTTTTAATTGAAGAATAAGGATAACTAAAAAAGAATATCTGTTCTTTAGCAAATTACTTGAACTTATAGATAACTCAGTTATGAAGTTTTTTTATTTAAAAAATTCTTTAAAGCAATAAAAATAAATTTTCCTAAATAAAAAAGAACATGCTGAAAGAAAAATAATAAAACAAAGTAAATAGCTGCAACAATTCTGTCACCATCACTATAAATCCAATCAAATGCAATTTCAGATTTACTATTAGCGTAAAATGATACAACCAAGGCAGATGTAATTGCAAAAATTAATATTCTTATTTTCAAGGAGTTAAGTAGATTTGATCTATGACATGTTCTAAATATATATAAAAATATTGTATCTTGAAATTTCCGAAAAAATTATGCGATTAACAAAAAGAGACATAGCATTGACCAAAATTAGCATCCCTGCTGCGATCCACTCCGTTTATTTTAAAGGTAAAAGATATTCTTATAACGACTACCTTCAGATTATGAAACAAGCTGATAAGAAGAGTTCAAAAGAAAAGTAAAATATTAGCTTATTAACCTTAAGTTTTGTATTGTTCATTAAGTATTGTTTAAATTTATGTTTGAATGGCATCAATTACTTTATTTGGGTCTACTGGATTAATAGGCTCTGAAATTTTAAAACTACTTGAAGATGATAATTATTTTAAAAATATTAATGTGGTTTCCAGACAAGATGTTGAATTAAAATCCAAAAAGTCAAAACTAAGGTTAATTGACTTCTCAAACTATAATCAATATCTATCAGTAATTGAAGAGAGTGATGTTGTCTTAGCTGCAATTGGCACTACTCAATCCAAGGTCGGTTTTAATAAGAAGAAATATCGGGAAATTGATTTTGGTATTATTTCACTAGCCGTAAGAGCATGTAAAGAAAAAAATGTAAAACACTTTTCATTTGTATCATCAGCTGGTGCTGATATAAATAATAAAAGTTTTTATTTAAAATTAAAAGGAGAGATCGAAAAAGAGGTTGAGTCACAACAGCTAAAATCATCAACAGTTTATCGACCTTCGTTACTTCTAGGTAAAAGAAAAGAGAATAGATTTGGTGAAAAAATAGCTCAAATTATAATTCCAATTTTATCATTTCTAATGCCTGATAATTATAAACCCATTAAAGCATCCGATGTAGCCAAAGCAATGGTTAATGAATCTAAAAACCATGGAAATGGTTTTAAAATTTATCACTACAATAAAATATTAAGTTATTGTTAAGCTTCCTTGATCGATACTTTTTTTGCTTAAAACATTAAAAAAATAAATTATTATTGTTTATTAAATAATTAATTATGAAAAAATATATATACATATTAATAACTCTATTTTCATTTTCATTATCTGCACAAGATGGATATTGGTATGATGTTCTTCTTGAAGTGGAGGGTGAAGATGTTGTTGAATTAGAAAAGACTGTAGATGGTTTTTATTCATCTTTAGATTTTCCTGATGATGTAACTTTAAGTTTTTCAAGAATTCAAATTGCAGGACAAGGTTTTGAGGAAACTCATATTTTAAGCTTTTTAAGTCCTTCACCTGAATCTTTAGCCAATTTTTTATCTACTTTAAGTGGTTCTAAATGGGATAACTATGTTGAAAAAGTAAGACCGCTAGTTGACAGTGTTAGGAGAT
The DNA here is from genome assembly GCA_902606555.1 of uncultured Bacteroidota bacterium. GTDB lineage: Bacteria > Bacteroidota > Bacteroidia > Flavobacteriales > Flavobacteriaceae > Eutrophosalina. Next base: position 41,770 of record CACLGQ010000005.1, on the reverse strand, counting down.
CTGCGGGAATTGTTACACAAGCTGTTAATCAAGAGGCTGTTAATCCTATTGGTCAAGCTTGGCTATTCAAAGTAAAAACCAAAAATGCACCTGCATTTTATGAAGCTTATTCTAAAGTTATGGATAAGTTTAATTTTCCAGGATTCTCAGGAACTGGTCAAATTACACATGGGGTAAGTAATGGAGAGAATCTTTTTATATATGCAACATATGAAAACCTAAACTCTGCTTTTACATTTGGTCCTAAAAATGATGATGAAGCAAAAGCTTTTTCAGAATTTTTCGAAACGACTGGTGAATTTGCTGAATTTTCTCAAACTTTTACTCGTGTACTAATAAAAGAATACAAATAGATAAAGTAAAAATTACAAACAAAAAAGAGCCCTAACGAAGGGCTCTTTTTTTTAGATAAATTGAAGTCTAAATTCTAGTCATTTCTGCTGATGCAGTAGTTGCAACACTGTTGGGGCCACTCACAGTATAATTATAAATGATTTTGTTTTCATCATTAGGAACTAAATCAATTTCCCAAGATGTAACATAAGTGTCTTTTTTCAAACTTAAGCCACTCATATCATCATCTGTTTTGAAAATCAACTTTCCATTTTCATTTGATATAAGTTTAGATACGGGTTTATTCTGTAATCCGCAATAGTGAGTCAAAAGCAATTCATCATTTTGATAATTAAATATACTTAGCATTTCAACACCACCTGTGTTACTTTCTTCCAGAATAGCACTGCCATTTGATGCAATACTAAATTCTAGAATTAAACTATCTGATGACTCATCTGTTCTTTCCAATGTTCCGACCCATTTTCCTTCAAGTTGTTTTAATATCTCAAAATCATTAGGATCTGTATTAGCATTTAAGTTAAATGCAAAAATTAAACTTAATAGTACAATAAAATTTTTCATAATTATTTTTTAGAATAACAATGATATAAAAAATTTAATATTTAATATATTTTTAGATACTTTTTTTTGCAACGTATATGGTTGATGCGCCAAATAGTTTAATTTCAAATCTTACATCCTTAAAATTAAGGTCTATTAGTATTTTTTTAAAAGCCTCACCGTGAGGAAATGTTTTTGCTGAAGATTGTAGATATTTATAAGCGTTTGAATTATTAGAAAATATCATTCCAATCAATCTAACATAAAGTTTAGTGTGTATATTATAAAAAAAACTCATTAATGGATTTGTGGGCAATGATGTTTCAAGTATTATCAACAATCCATCATTTTTTAAAACTCTATAAGTTTCATTTAGAGATTTTTTAAGATTTGTAAAATTTCTAACTCCGTAGCCAATTGTTACCGCATCAAATGTTTTTTTACCATATTTTAAATTTTCAGAGTTACCCTCTTCCAAAAGAATATTTTTATTTGAATTAAGTTTTTGAATTTTTCTATGTCCAATTTTGAGCATTTTAGTAGATGGATCTACAGCTATAATTTTACAATTTTCAATAGATGAAAGCTGGATAGCAATATCAGCCGTGCCTGTGGCTAAATCTAAAATTTTTTTCGGTTTGATTTTTTTTACAATTTCAATAATTTCTTTTTTCCATTTTTTATGAAATCCAAAAGTTATGAGATTATTGATAAAATCATATTCTTTGGATATAGAATCAAACATTTCTTTATTCAGATTACTTCTTTTGGTCATTATAATAATTAATGTTTTTTAAAAATTGAAAACAGAAAGTTTTGTGTTGTATTGAAGGGTGTGATATGATCAATGTGGAATGAATCGATGAGTTCAAAATTTTTAATGAATGTTTCTTGAATTAATTGTTTTGTATATCTACTAACACTTAGTCCACTACATTTTGAAGGTCCATTTTTAGAGAAAGTTCCTATTATTAAGTATCCATCATTTGAAATATTTCTTGAGACCAGATCGACATATTGTTTAATTTGACTTTGGTCAGTTAAAAAATGAAATACAGCTCTATCATGCCAAATATCATACTTTTGTATTGGCTCAAAATTTAAAATATCCTTAACAATCCATTCTATTTTTTTTGACTGTTCCCCTAAAAAATTTCTTGATTTTTTTGCAGCCGATTTTGATATATCTAAATATGTCAAATTATCGTATCCTTGCTCAATCAAGCTCTTAAAAAGCCTGCTTCTTCCACTTCCAACATCTATGATTTTTGATTGTTTTTTTACATTAATACTATTAATAATATCAATTGATGTTTCTGGTATTTTTTGAAACCAACTAACATCATCCTCATTTTTACTATGATAAATATTATCCCAATGATTTTTTAAATTATTGTTCATAATTTTGAAATGTAATTTAATTAAAACTCATGAGTTTTTTTGATAAATATTTTTTTGGTTATCTCCCTCAAAAAATAAAGGACATTGTTAGGTTAATTTGTCTTTTAGTTTTATTGTTTCTTATTTTTGAAATAGCGATTACATTTATCTTTATAATTTTTATAATTGGAATTTTATCCAGGATTTTAATGTATTTTTTTAAATAGATTTTTCTCTAGCCTTTCTAATTAAAAATTCTGTCTCCTTTTTTAGGTTAGGTACTTTAAGATGAAAGTATCTATGATATCTTGGATGCAGAACTAATATATTCATTGAGCTAACCTTTTCCCCATAGTTGTCCTCTAAAATATATTTATAAAGGTTTTGTTGTAGACAATATTTAGTATAACTATTATTAGGTAAGTTGTCTAGTTCATCATATCCATATTCAAAATCACTTTTTATTATTGTGCCAATATCATTGACTAGCTTAGTAGTTCTTTTCCAATCAAATATAAATAGCTCATTATTTGGCTTTTTATAAACCATATCAATTGTACCTGCTATTGAAGATTTTGAATCAAAAACTTTCCATTCGGTTTTGTAAGGTTCAATTGTTGGATATTTATCTACAAATTCTTTAAAAAATCTAAACTCAGGAGGAAATTCTCCTTGCAATTTTTTATTGTAATAATTTTCAATTGATTCATGTAAAAAAGTGCCTTTTTTTGCTGAGTCTATTCTTTTTAATTCCCAATCATCTAAAATTTTTTTTTGGAAGTTATCAAGATTATGGGTGTCAATTTTTTTTCCCAGAAACTCTAACTTTTCTTTAGCCTTAATTCTAGACCAATACTCAGAATCAAATTCTGGAAAAAAGTTATCTATGATTTGGGTTACAGAATATTTAATTCTTATACCATCAACAATGTAATAGTGCTCTTTAAAATTAAAGCTTATTCTATCATCATTTGGGTGAAAGTTCATCTTAAGATTAGTAAATTTTTAACTATTAATATCCGAAAATATAGCTAAATTTATATTATAATAACATCAGAAATTTGAAAAAAATATTTATAATCCTTTTATTTATCATAAGTTCATGTAGCACTTATAATTGTGGTACAATTGTAGACAAATACGAAATTGATGGTAAGTATTTTTTTACATTAACTTCAACTGGCGGAACCCAAAATAGCCAGAATACTGGTGGTGGAGGTCAAGCTGAAGTGACAAGAGATACTTATAACTCATTCATTATTGGAGAAGAATACTGCACAGAGTGAGAAATCTTATCATTTTAACTTTATTTTTTTTTAACTGTATCTATTCACAAGAAGTTCAACAAGTAGAGGTTTTAAAGAATGATAATCAAATCTCAGAACTATTTGAAGAATTAGGTCAAAATGAATTAAAACTGGATTTAATTGACATTCTAAGTTTACCAGCTTTTGATATAACCTATGAAAGAATTAAAGACCCTTATTCATCATATGGAGTTAGCCTTTTTTTAAATGCAGGTGATAACAATTCAGCATCAAAAAATTGGACTGATAAACTATCGTTGACTCCCTTCTATCGTTTTTATTTTTTTAATAAAAGAGATTTTGGTGGTGCTGGATTTTTTGCTGAGGTATTCACTAAATTTTCTTTTGGTAAACATGATGTAGAATATTTTAACCCCGATCAGAATAGCTCTGGTATAAGTTATTGGGAAACAGTTGAAGAGAACTTTTTTGATATTGCACCTGGAGCTGCAATAGGCCAAAAATGGATTAATAAAAAAGGATGGACATTCCAAATTAGTGGCGGAGTAGGCAGGTTTCTATTAAAAAAAGGTGAAATAAGGCCTGAATTACTATTAAGAGGAGGCTTTTCAATAGGAAAAAGATTCTAATTAATACAATAGAAACTTTTTACTTTTATTTTTCCACCTAGCTTGCGACTTATATTTTACAAAATATATTTTTAAATCAGCTTGACTACTGTAATCAACAAAGTAGATTTTTTTATCAGATTGTGATGAATAATCCACAAAATACCACAACCCGTCATTGCCTTTTGCTTGAGACTGATAATCAACTTTGAAGACCTTTAAATCTGCCTGAGATTCATAATCTACAACAAAAACTTTTATATCTGATTGTGAAGCATAATCAGTTGAAAATACCTTTTGGGAGTAGGATATATTAAAAAATATCAATAAAAAAAATAAAGTTAATTTCTTCATTTATTATAATAAATTCAAACTTAATGCCACGATAATTAATTAAATTAGAATAGATTAATTAAAATTCAAGAATATGAAAAGAAAAATAACTGCAATTTGGAAAGGTGATGGTCCCACAGGTACAGGTGTTTTGACCGCAGAAAGTGGTGCATTTCATAATATGCCCTACTCTTTTAAAACAAGATTTGAAAATGATAATGGTAAATTAGGAACAAATCCTGAAGAACTTATTGCTGCAGCGCTTGCAGGGTGTTTCAATATGAAATTAAGTTTTGTTTTGAATGAATCAGATTATGTTCCAAACGAACTTAATACTGATGCAGTATTAACTTTTGTTGATGGGAAAATAATTTCAATTGACTTAGATTTAAAAGCAAAAGTGCCTGGGATAAATAAAGAAAAATTCGATGAATTAGCAGAGGATGCAAAGAAAAATTGTCCAATATCAGGAGCTTTAAATTGTGAGATAAATATAACGGGATCTCTAGTTTAGAGATTTAATTTCATACCCTCTTCAGCTACATTATATCCTTTGCTTCTGACCAATTTATATTGATCACTCTCTTTATTAATTAAAGGATTTGTATGATTTAGATGTATAAAATATATTTTATTTTTTTCTTTAATATCTATTGAATCAAAAAGATCCATACTTTCAGTAACAAAAGGGTGTGGGATTTCTGAAATATCTCGATAGTTAACCTCTTTAGAATCGAAAAAAGTAGCATCAATTATTGCATAGTCAACTTGTTTAATCTCATCAATAATAGATTTTTCCCATAGGTGCCATTTATCAATATCTGGGATAAATAGAGCTATTTTGTTGGGTCCGTAAATTTTATACCCAACAGTTTCTGAAAATTCAGCTCTGTGAGGAACCTCCACTGGCTGAACAACAACATTAGAGTCAATCGAAATCTTAGATTCATTACTCAATTCTTTGATTAAAATATTTTGTAAAGAAACTAATTGACTCCATGGTCCGTTATCTTCAAGAAACTTTTTCATTCTTGGCATCGCATAAACATTAACTAATTTGGAGTTTAGAGCTTCTCTACCAAAATACATTAAGCCAGTATAATGACCAATATGAGCATGTGTCAAAAAAATACCTTTTAAATCTTTCTTAATTCTATCACCCATGAAATTAAGTTGTTTATTTATGTCAGGTGATGCATCAAATAGATATGATTCATCATTTTTATCATTAACTAACATAATTGATGTTACATATTTATCCTCCTTAATATTTTCACAACATGTATTATTATTACCCAAATGTGGGAAACCACCGTCCTGAACAACTCCCAATATTTTTATAGTATAATTTGATTCAACTTGACAGAATCCAAAAAACGGAGATAGTAAAATAAATAATATTAAAAAAGATCTATAGTTCAAATCAATCAAAGATTGCCTTTAATTCTGTAGCATCACTAGGGCTCATCTTACCTGCCAATACTAAACTTAATTGTCTTCTTCTGAGAGCTGCATCAAAACGGGTTTTTTCTATATCTGTTTGAGGTAAAATTAATGGTACTTTAACAGGCTTTCCATTTTCATTGACAGCTACAAATGTGTAAATAGCTTCATTAACTTTTACTTTCTTTTTATCTGTTTTATTTTGTTTCCAAACATCAATAAAAACCTCCATTGATGAGTTAAAAGCACGTGAAACTTTTGCTTCAATCGTAAGAATACTTCCATTGGGCACTGGTTCTCCAAAAGCTACATTATTTATTGATGCAGTAACAACTATTTGTTCTGAATGTTTAATAGCCGCAATACTGGCAACTTTATCCATTCTTGCTAATAATTCTCCTCCAAATAAGTTATTTAAACTATTAGTGTCAGCAGGTAGAACAAAGTCAGTTTGAATTGTTTTTGATTGTTCAGGAAATTTTGAGTCCATAACAGGGTATTATTCTAAAACAAAAATCCAGGCATCCTTATTTTCAGAAATTTGGAGTTGTCTCAAAGCAATGACAGCTTCTTTTCTATTTGAGAAATTTTCAAAAGAAATTGGTATAAGTCCTTTATCATTTAATGGAAGTTTTGTTGGGTTATAACCCTTTGATAGCAACTTATTATATAAATTATCAGCATTTGACTTCACTCCAAATGCGCCTGCAATAATATGAAATTTATTGGCTTGAACTTTAATTTCTAATTCAATTGCTGGTATTGATCCAAAGTCAAAAACTGCACTTTCTACCTTTTGAATAGTCCTTTGTCTATTTTCTTGTTCAATAATTAACTGATTCTGAAAATTATATTCTTCATACTCATTTGTTACAAAGACAGTGGTCATTACAATTATAACTAATACAGCAGCATACTTAATAAAATCGGGAACTCTAGATTTTTCAGAATTCCAGGACAAATCATTATATTTTTTTAATGTTGATTTATTATATGTTGAAACCAAATCTGACCGTTTTTTATGATATAGAGATGGTAACCCATATGAACCTAAGAAATGGTTTGAACCCAAATCAGGTGAAAAAATAATATTCTCATCTGAATTATAACTAAGCTCTCCAATATTATTCAATACTAATGGCTCCTTATTCAATTTTTTTTTCCAGATTACTATTTCTTTATGAATATTTTTTACAGCTAATTCATAAGTAATGTGTTGTTTGTTAGATATAAAATTTGCCAACAAGCCGTCATTATTTTTAATTTTTGAATTGAACGAAACTCTCCTTGAGGGTGGATAAAACTTTTCATTTTTTTCGTCATATACTGACGAAAACTTATTCACAATGAAACTGCCAAACCCAGGTATGGTAACACAGTCATTTGTATAAAGGAGAATGTTAATTGCTTTGCTTAATTGCATAAATTAAATTTAAACTATTTTTCTTAGAAAAATGAAGAATTAATAACCAAGTTTTGATCGAACTCTAGATATAACTTCATTGGCAGTTTTTGTAGCTTTTTCAGCTCCTTGTTTTAAAATTTTGTCAATTTCACTCTTATTTGTAACTAGTTGATTATATTTCCTTCTTTGATCACTAAACTTTGTCAAAATAAGATTAAATAATTCCTCTTTTGCATGCCCATATCCAAAACCACCTTTTTCATAATTAACTTTTAATCGCTTTATCTCGTCAGCAGATGCAAGTAAACTGAAAAGTTTAAATACATTACAATTATCAGTCTTTTTTGGTAATTCGAGGGGGGTGCTATCAGTTTCAATTGACATTATCTGTTTTTTTAAAAGTTTATCCTCTAAAAAAATATTTATAATATTATTTTTTGACTTACTCATTTTTTCACCATTTGTGCCACTTATATATTTGGTCTCCTCATTTATCAGTGGATCAGGCACAATTAGTGTTTCACCATATTGATTGTTAAACTTAATCGCTACATCTCTTGTAATTTCTAAATGCTGTAATTGATCTTTTCCAACAGGAACAATATTTGCATCATACAATAATATATCTGCTGCCATTAACATTGGATATGTAAATAAGCCAACATTTACATTTTTTAGTTGATTTGATTTATCTTTAAATGAATGTGCTAAAGTCAATCTTTGATAAGGGTAAATTGATGAAAGTATCCATGATAGCTCAGTGGTTACTGGAACATCTGATTGTTTATAAAAAATAGTTTTTGATGTATCTAAGCCAAACGCTAACCATGCAGCAGCTGTTGAATAAGTATTTTCACTTAATTCATTTGGATCTTTTATCTGAGTTAATGAGTGTAAATCAGCTATGAATAAAAATGATTCAGTATTTTTTTTTGATTCCTCAATAGCGGGGATTATAGCTCCTAAGATATTTCCTAGGTGAGGAGTTCCTGTACTTTGTATACCGGTTAATATTCTTGACATACTCAACAAAAGTAATAGTTTTAAAGACATTTATAACAATTAACTACTTTTGATCTGTGTTTAAGATTATAAAAATATGCTTGCTTGGGTTATGGAATATTTGGTTTTACATTCTTTGCTTTATTGGAATTGCTATTTCATTTCCTTTCTTAATATTATTTTCATTAAAGGAGAGTTGGTATCCTCAATTTTTCTGGATTGCAAAAAATATTTGGTCAAACACAGTAATGTACGGAATGGGTTTTTATCCGTCTGTAAAATGGAAACAAAGATTTGAAAAAGGCAAAAGCTATATGCTTGTATCAAATCATAAAAGTATGATTGATATAATGTTAATGCTATCTACATGTGATCACCCTGTAGTTTTTGTTGGAAAAAAAGAACTTGAGAAAATTCCAATATTTGGATATTTCTATAGTAAGGTCTGTGTTTTAGTTGATAGAGATAATGCTCAAAGCAGAAAAGATGTTTATGCAAAATCAGCCAAAAGATTAAGCAAAGGGCTTTCAATATGTATTTTTCCAGAGGGTGGAATACCAGAGCCTGGAAACATTTTACAAGATTTTAAAGATGGGGCCTTTAGTCTTGCAATTCAATTTCAAATACCAATAGTTCCAATGAGTTTTTACGACTGTGAGAATAAGTTTCCATACTTTTTTGCATATAATTATTTTGTAGGTGGGCCAGGTAAATTACGGGCTCAAGTACATGATTTCATTGAAACCAAGGGAATGACACAAAAAGATAAATATGATCTAAAAGAAAAAGTTTTTAATCTAATAAAAAGCGATCTAGAAAAAGTTATTTATCAGAAGTAAGAAGTTTAGAAATTTTCTTTTCTAGTTCATCGCAAAGCTCAGGATTATCCTTTAATAATTTTTTTACAGAGTCTCTTCCTTGTCCTAGTTTTGTTTCGCCATAGCTGAACCAAGATCCACTTTTATCAATAATACCTGCTTCTGTTCCGATATCAATTATTTCTCCAAGCTTTGAAATACCTTCACCATACATTATATCAAATTCACAAACTCTAAACGGAGGAGCTACTTTATTTTTAACTACTTTAACTCTAGTCTTATTTCCTAAGGCATTTCCAGATGAATCTTTTAATTGTGTTGATCTTCTAATATCAAGTCTAACTGATGCGTAGAACTTAAGAGCATTACCTCCCGTAGTAGTCTCTGGATTACCAAACATAACTCCAATTTTTTCCCTTAATTGATTGATAAAAAATACTGTACAATTTGTTTTACTAATTGTAGAAGTTAATTTTCTTAGTGCTTGAGACATTAATCTGGCATGAAGACCCATTTTGGAATCTCCCATTTCACCTTCAATTTCACTTTTTGGTGTTAGAGCTGCAACCGAATCAATAACAATAAGATCAATGGCTCCAGATCTAATTAAATTATCTGTAATTTCTAAGGCTTGTTCGCCATGGTCTGGTTGTGAAATAATTAAATCATCGATGTTTACTCCTAAATTTTGAGCATAAAATCTATCAAAAGCATGTTCAGCATCAATAAAAGCAGCTATTCCCCCAGATTTTTGACATTCAGCAATAGCATGTAAAGTTAATGTTGTTTTACCCGAAGATTCTGGTCCATAAATCTCAACAACTCTTCCTCTTGGATATCCACCAACACCTAAAGCAAAATCTAATCCAATAGATCCTGTTGAAATGGATTCAACAACTTCATAAACTGAATCTCCCATTTTCATGACAGTGCCTTTACCATACGTTTTATCTAATCTATCTAATGTTAATTGTAGTGCTTTTAATTTTGAATCTTTTTCTGATGCCATTAATGGGAGTTTAAATTTAAACATTTAAAAGTACATTTTATTTATCTAAAATCATAATTTAAAAAAACTACATTTGTAAAGATTTTTTATCTGATTTTTATGCGTAATGGAACTTTATAATAAGCTTAGTAAAAAACAAAGAATTCAACTAATTAAAAAGGCTGGAGAAAAAAGGTTTACGTTATCTTTTTATAAATATTATGAAATTAAAAACCCAAAAGTTTTCAGAAATCTATTATCTGTTGAGTTTAAAAAATTAGATGTTTTAGGTCGAATATATGTGTCATATGAAGGTATTAATGCTCAGCTATCATTACCAGCAAAAAATATAGACCAATTAAAAAAAACCATTGATCAAGTTCCTTTTCTAAAAAAAATTACACTTAACATTGCTATAGAACATGATGATCACTCTTTTTTAAAACTTAAAATTAAGATTCGAAAAAAGATTGTTGCTGATGGATTGAAAAATAAAGATTATGATATTAATAAAAATGGTGTTCATGTAAATGCGAAAGAATTCAACGAGTTGTTGGTAAATCAAAATACGATTGCTATTGATATGAGAAATCATTATGAAAGTGAAATTGGCCACTTTGATGGAGCCAATTTACCAGACGTTGATTCTTTTCGAGAATCTCTTCCTATCATCAACAAAAAATATAAAAAATATAAAAAAACTAAAAATATATTAATGTATTGTACGGGTGGTATAAGATGTGAAAAAGCAAGTGCTTATATGATTAAAAATGGATACAAAAATGTTTTTCAATTAGAAGGTGGAATAATAGAATATGTACGACAAGTTAAAAGTCAAAAAATTGAAAATAAATTCAAAGGAAGAAATTTTGTATTTGATAATAGACTATCTGAAAAGATTTCTGATAAAATAATATCATCTTGTCATCAATGTGGCTCTGCATGTGATCAACATGTAAATTGTAATAACGATGCTTGTCACTTACTTTTTTTACAATGTGAGAAGTGTAACATTAAATTTGATGGTTGTTGCAGCTCAGATTGTAAAGAAATTTACTCTCTGCCAATTGATGATCAAAAAAAACTAAGAAAAGGGAAAAAGAATAGTAATAAGATTTTTAAAAAAGGGCGGTTTAATCAAAAAGTATTTTAATTTGAATTTTAAAAAAACGACTTATATAATGATAATTTTATTATCAATAATATCATGCAGAAATGAAAATTTGGTATTTATAGATTTTGAAGATTTAAATGGTAGTTGGATGAGAAGCAATGAATTAAATTTCTCATTTGTATCGTCAGACAATTCAATTTTAGATTTTAGTCTTGCATTAAGAACTGATTCTAAATATCCCTTTTCTAATATTTTCATAATATCTACAATAGAAAATAATAATTATGTAGTTTCTGACACCATACAATATTCTTTTGAAAATAATGAACTCAAATGGTATGAAGATAAACCGTCTGGCATAAAAAACAATAAGATATTACTCAAAAAAGATTTAAAAATAGATGAGGGTGATGTAACCGTAAAGCTTAAACATTCTATTCGATATTTAGACAGTATTGCCCCACTAATAAAATTAGATGGTATCTTAGATGTTGGATTAATAGTTGAAAAATCATTTTTAGATGAAAAAATATAGATTTCAAGTCATTATTTTTTGGCTTATGTTCTCTTTTTTTGTTACCTGTCTTTATGGTGTTTTTTTCCTAGCATCAAGTGGGAAACTGGGTGAAATGCCCGATTTTAGGCAGCTTGAAAATCCAAAGACAAATTTTGCATCTGAAATAATCTCGTCAGACAATAAAGTTTTAGGTAAATATTATTTTAATGATAATAGAACACCTATTGATTATGATGAACTTAACCCACAAACAATTGAGGCACTGATTGCAATTGAAGATGAAAGATTTTATAGTCATCCAGGTATTGATTTAAAAGCTACAATAAGAGCTATTGTTTTTTTAAATACTAGAGGCGGAGCAAGTACAATTTCCCAACAATTAGCAAGGCAGTTATTTGTTGGCGTTAGATCTAGAAATATTTTTCAAGCAATTGTTCAAAAAATAAAAGAATGGGTTATTGCAGTTGAATTAGAAAAACAGTACACCAAAGAGGAAATTATTACCATGTACTTAAATATTTATGATTTTGGGTACTATGGAGATGGCATTAAATCCGCTTCGAACATATATTTTTCTAAAGAACCCAATGAACTAAAAATTGAAGAATCTGCTATGCTGGTTGGAATGCTTCAAAATTCATCTTTATATGATCCAATTAGAAGACCTGAAATTACTACCAAAAGAAGAAACCTAGTTTTTAATCAGATGGAGAAAAATGGGTATATATCAACCAAAGAAAAAGATTCACTAAAAGCTCTTCCATTAGAATTAAATTTTAATCCTCAATCTCATAGAAGAGGTTTGGCCACCTACTTTCGATCATACTTAAGAGGATTTATGAAAAAATGGACAGATGAAAATGTGAAGAAAGATGGCACTAAATATAATCTTTATGTTGATGGACTAAAAATTTACACAACTGTTAATGCAGAAATGCAACAGTACGCTGAAGAGGCTGTAGGTGAACACATGACGAATTTGCAAAAAGAATTTTTTATACAAAATGACACCCTTTCGACAGCACCCTTTAGAGATTTAGAGGAGGAGGATGAAGAAGCAATTATGAAAAGAACCATGAAAAGGTCTGAAAGATGGAGAAAAATGAGACTAGCAGGGAAGTCAAATGAAGAAATTGAGGCATCGTTTGAAATACCAGCGAACATGACTATTTTTTCATGGGAAGGTGATATTGACACAATAATGAAACCAATCGATTCAATTCGATACTACAAACATTTTCTTCAAGCTGGTATGATGTCAATGAATCCGAGAAACGGACATGTTATGGCTTGGGTCGGAGGGATCAATTACAGAAACTTTCAGTATGATCATGTGATGCAAAGTAAGAGGCAAATAGGCTCCACATTTAAACCATTTTTATATGCAACTGCAATAGATCAGCTGAAATTATCACCATGTGATGCATTTCCAGATATGATTCATTGTATAGAACCATATAAATATGGAAATCCAGAACCATGGTGCCCAACAAACTCTAGTGACAAATATGGCGGTGTTAGAACATTAAGCAATGCATTAGCTAATTCTAAAAATACTATAAGTGCTCAACTAATTGATAAAGTAGGCCCAAAGCCGGTAGCAGATCTGGCAAGAAATTTAGGTGTTTCTTCAAATGTACCAAATGTACCAGCAATAGCGCTGGGAACACCGGATTTAAGTGTGTATGAGATGGTTGGTGCATACGGGGCCTTTGCAAACAAAGGAATATATGTTAAGCCAGTAATGGTAACAAGAATAGAAGACAAAAACGGTACTTTGATATATCAATATAAGCCAGAAACTAAAGATGTATTGAGCGAAGAGTCATCATATGTTACTTTAAAATTGTTAGAGGGTGTTACAAAGTTTGGATCAGGAGCTAGATTAAGACATAATATTCCAGAAGAAGAAAGAAATTATGTGTACAAAAATGTTGTTACAGGATATCCATATGAATTCAGTAATGCTATAGCTGGAAAAACAGGCACTACACAAAATCAAAGCGACGGTTGGTTCATTGGTATGGTTCCAGATTTAGTTACTGGAGTGTGGGTTGGTGGTGAAGATCGTTCGATTCATTTTGAAGAAATTGCATTTGGACAAGGAGCTACTATGTCTCTCCCAATTTGGGGATTGTTCATGAAAAAATGCTATGAAAGTGAGACACTAAATGTATCAAAAGAAGATTTTGAAGAGCCTGAAGAACTTGATATAATCATAGACTGTTCAAAAATAAAACCAATTGAAATTGAAGATGAAAGTGAGGATATTAATGATTTATTAGGAATTGGTAATTAGTAAATGAAAAGATTAATCTCATTAGATTTTTTTAGAGGAATAACAATTGCAGGTATGATTATAGTTAATGATCCTGGCAGTTGGTCGCATGTATATGCTCCTTTACTGCATGCTGAATGGCATGGGGCAACACCAACTGATTTAGTTTTTCCTTTCTTTCTTTTTATAGTTGGTGTTTCCATAACATTGTCGTTAAGTAAACTTAAATCAAATCCAACATCTTCAATTTATATCAAAATTTTAAGGAGAACTCTAATTATTTTTGGCTTAGGCATTTTTCTTTCCTTATTTCCAAATTTTGACTTTGAAAACCTAAGAGTCGCGGGTGTATTACAAAGAATAGCGCTTGTTTATTTAGCATGTTCCTTATTATTTCTTCACTCAAATTTCAAATCTCAACTTTATATTGGGATTGGTCTGCTCATTTTATACTGGGTGTTTATGATGTTTATTCCTTTTAATGGCAATCCTGCTGGCACGCTAGAGCCAGGTGAAAATTTTGCTGCATGGATTGATAGTTTCATTGTTCCTGGAAGAATGTATCAAGAGACTTGGGATCCTGAAGGATTATTTAGTACTATACCCGCAATTGCTACAGGGATTTCTGGAATGCTCTGCGGAAAATTAATAACTGAGTTAAGCAAAACATCCGAAAAGATTATTAAACTATTTTTTTGGGGAACAATAATACTAATTGTATCACATTTTTGGGATTATATATTTCCAATCAACAAGCATATATGGACGAGCTCTTATGTTTTATACTCTTCAGGTTTGGCAATGATTATTCTAGCTGCATCTATGTGGATTATTGATGAAAGAAAATATACTTCAAACATTAAGTTTGGATTAGTTTTTGGATCAAATGCAATTGTGGCTTACGTCTTACATGGTATTGTTTGGAGACTCTTTCAATTCCCAATAATCGGTGGACTTGGCTTTCAAAAATTTTGGATGGATACTGGAATTGGGCTGGGACTGTCTCCAAAATTTGTGTCATTTGATTGGGCTATATTTTATACTCTTATTATTTATATGCTAGTTTATCAATTATATGAGAGAAAAATTTTCATCAAAATTTAATTATCATTACATTTAGCGGTCTAATTAAAGAAATTATTATGAAAAATTTTATTTATATACTAATGGGTTTATTCCTGTTTACATCATGCGAAACAACTGCTCCGTGTGAATGTGAAAATGGTTCAAACGGATTTATTGAAGGTACAGAACAATCTATTAATATTGGTTCTGAATCAACAGTTGATGTGTTTAAAAAAATTGATGCTGCATGGGCTGCAAGAGATTACGAAACAATGAAAGCTCATATTGCTGATGATGGTAATTATAGATTCTATGATGGAACTGTTGCTACAAATGGAGAAGACTTTGTTGCTAAAGTTGAACAATCCTATCAAGAAGACCTTGCTAATGGGGTTGCTTGGGAATGGACAACAGATTATGCATTTGCAGTTTATCCATCTGAAACTGGAAATAACACATGGAATGAAAAAGGCCAGTGGGTTAATGCTTCATTTACAGGATCTGATGGATCAGTAATTGTTGAATGGTATCAAATCGATGGAGACCAATTAATAAGTTGGTCACAAACTAAAGGTGAAACTATTAAAGAATAATTATGAAAAATTATATTTATTTACTTTTTGGTTTAATTATCCTTGCAGGGTGTGAAACTACGCCTTGTGAGTGTGAAGAAAAAAGCAACGGGTTTGTTGAAAGAAGCGGACAGACCATAATGCTAGGAAGTGATGCTTCAGTAGATGTTGTTAAACAAATCGATAATGCTTGGAAAAGCAGAGACTATGAAACTTTAAAATCATTAGTTGCTGATGATGCTGAGCTATATCACGATGATGGTAGAGTTTCTACTGGAGGTGATGAGTTTGTTGCAGCAATTGAAAGTGACTACTCTGAAATGGTTGCTGAAGGTAAAGAGTGGGATTGGGTTATGAACTTTGCATTTTCTGTAAAAGTTTCTGAGTCTGACGATCCTGAAGAGTTTAATGATGATGGTGAATGGGTTAGCGCTCGTTTTACTACAGCTTCTGATGAGATCTACGAAGAATGGTATTACATTGTAGATGGAAAACTTTCTTGGTGGGGATCGGCCAAAAGAGGATTGTACACAGAGTGATATAAACTCAGAATTTAATTGTAAGAAAGCTCATATAAATATGGGCTTTTTTATTTTGAAATTTTTTAAAAACTCTAGTAATGAATTTCAATTATAAAAGTGAAAAATTTGATGTTTATCCACTTTTTGGTGACCTATTAAAGGGAGAGCCATATGTATTTAATTTTTCATCCAAAAACTCTAAAACTCTTGATTATAATCTTAATAATTTTCAAGAATTTAATGAAGCTATTTTTAATGAATTAAAAAGTTCAGGGGCGAAATGGGGAATTGGAAAATATTTAGAAGAAAGAAGAAATATCTTAAGAGGATCCATTAATATAATTAATGAAAAAAGAATCTATCATCTTGGATTAGATATTATAGTTCCCTACAATTCAGTAGTGTTTTGCCCTTTAGACGGTAAGGTTTACAAGCTTGGTAAGGAAACTCAAAAAGGTAATTATGGTGGTTATTTAGTTGTAAAGCATAAAATTGAGGATCAAACATTTTATTCATTATATGGGCATCTTAAAACACCTCACAAAGTACAATTAGGACAAAAAATATTAGCAGGACAAGAACTAGGTAGAATTGGGAAGGAAAGTGATAGTGGTGGATGGTTTTGTCATCTACATTTACAAATAATAACCCAAAAAGCCATGAGCGAAGGATATTCTGAATGGGGATATATTTCTGAAGAACTTCTCTCTAAAGTTGAAGAGTACTTTCCAGATCCTAATTTTCTATTTAAGTGGCAATTTTAATCTTATTTTGAATAAGGTAGAGAAGAATGGTGCAAAATAATTTTTAAATCTCCAATATCATTTTTCTTGTATACAAAACTATACTCAACTTTGGTTTTTCCACCACCATTGTCTGTGAAAAAATAATTGCCCATTGCAATTGCTATGTCATTGATAATATTAATAGAATTATTCTCAAAATCTACTTTTACCCATGGGTTTAAAGCAAATCCTTTATCCTCATTGAAGTCATTATCAGAACCGATAAAATAAGAAAGGGCTGCCTTAACATCTCCTCTGAATTGAAAGTCCGATGCTTTAGTTGGCTTAAACTGAACTATACCATTTTCATAATCATACATTTTATTAATAAAATCAATAGTGAACATTCTACACTCTTTTAAAGAATCTTTTAATTCGCCTATTTTAACAATTCCTTTACCCCATTTTTCTTGGGCCTTTTCGATTTCTTGAATTTTCATAATAATAGACAAAATTAATTATAATTTTATGCATTCATATGAAAAAACAAATTTCTATTTCAAAAACCGGAAAATATTCACAAATTGGAAAATGCTCTAAAAAAATTAATAATGTATGGATTGTTTTACACGGGTATGGAATGCTAAGTGAATATTTTATAAAGAAATTTGACTGCATTATAAATGAAACAACTTTAGTAATTGCGCCTGAAGCAACTAACAGATTTTACTTAGGAAATAATTATACACGAGTTGGTGCTAGCTGGATGACAAAGTTAGATAGAGAACAAGAGATTAGTGATAACATTTTATTTTTAGATAAACTTTTTTCAATTATAAAAAAAGAAATTGGGCACGATAACTTTAAATTAAATACATTAGGTTTTTCTCAAGGAGGGCCTACACTTGTTAGATGGCTAATGTCTAATAGATTAAATACTAATTCCTTGATTTTATGGGGCTCTGATATTCCAAAAGACTCATTAGTAATTGAGAATAAATCTAGGTGGGATTCTATGAATCTTAAGATTGTTATCGGAAAAAATGATGAATACATTAGTGAAGAAAAAAAACAAGAATTTGTTGGAGTTGTTAAATCATATGGGCTAAAATATGAATTGATTGAATATGAGGGAAGTCATAAAATTATTGAAGAAGAACTTAAAAAGATTACTAATAGCTTATGACTGAAAAAATAGAAAATTTGAATAAAGAATTAAGCTTAACTTTTAAAAGACTAAGTAAGTACTCAAACCAAGAAATTAATTTTAAGCCAAATTCGAAAAAATGGTCTATAGGTGAAAATATGTATCACTTATGGCTAACAGAAATTACCACAGAAAAATATATTAGAAAAAAAACCTCTTATCCTGATACTCTTGTAAATGTTAGTAAGATTGCGAAGCTTAGGTTGAAATTATTAAAACTTATTTTTTTTCTCGGGTTAAAATTTAAAGCACCGAAAATAGTTGTTGATCCAATTCCTGAGAATATTGATCTACAGGAGCTTAAAAATAAATGGTTAAAATCAAGGGATTCATTTGAAATACTAATTAATAATTTGGATAAAGAAATTCTTAAAAAAGGTATTTTAAGACACCCCATAGCTGGAAGAATTGACATGGATATGACTTTAAATTTTTTACTATCTCATTTTATACATCATAAGAAGATTATTCATAAATTAGAGAATAAAATTAGTCTATGAAATGGGAAGAATGGTACGTAAAAAACAGATGGATACTCTGGTCTATTGTTGGTGGTTACCTCCTTTTAAGACTTCTTGCTATACTCTGAACTTATTTAGATGATGTCCCATCTCTGTTAGGCTTTCTTACAGACGGCCATCCCCTAGCTCTCATCATTCTACCTGTCCTTGGATTTATACTGCTTTCAGGTAAAACTCTTTTTTCTCTTGAAGCTTTTTCTGGATCTTCACTTGCCTTATAAGCAAGAATTGCAGTTAGAATAACATTATTTTTTAAATCATCGAAAACTATTTTATCATAACTGTCAAGATTAGTGTGCCATGTATAATTCCAGTATTCCCAATCTAAAGCACTTAAGTTAAAAGCAGGAACACCTGCAGCAACAAAACTAGCATGATCAGTTCCACCAGAACCGGGCATTCCTGGGAAATCGGTTTCAATATGTTTAGTTACATCTTGAGGTACAGATGATAACCAATCCGAGAGATAATCGTATGAGTTAAGAAATCCTTGTCCACTTATACTCACAACCCTCCCTGTTCCATTGTCTTGATTAAATACTGATTGAATATTTTCAACAATATTTGGATAATCTTCAACAAAAGCTCTTGAACCATTTAAGCCTTGTTCCTCACTTCCCCAATGACCAACCATTATGGTTCTCTTGGGGTTTGGGTAAAATTTCTTTAATATTCTCATTGCCTCCATCATCACAATTGTACCAGTCCCATTGTCAGTGGTTCCCTGAGATCCATCCCAAGAATCAAAATGAGCAGATAAAATTACGTACTCATCTGGCTTCTCAACACCTTTAATTTCGGCAAGTGTGTTAAATGTTGGAACATCTCCTAACTCTCTTGAGGTAGAAATAATTTTGAGGGTAGGACTAGTTCCATTCTCCACCATTCTGTAAAGCATAGTATAGTCCTCTAAATTCAAATCAACATTAGGAATCTTATCAGTTCTTGCACTAAATACTTTATTTGCACCAAAAGCTCTAGACCAATAACTTGAAATTAAACCTAATGCTCCTGCATCCTCAAATGCTTTGCTTATATCTCTATAACCATATCCGGTTTTTCTAATATTAGAATACCAATTTTCACTAATCTTATCTCTTTCATCTTTCATTTTTTCAAAAGATTCAGGTGTAGCATACTCCTCCCATTGTGAATCTGGTCTTCCTGTTATTTGATTTTGACTTACTAAAATAAATTTACCTTTTACTGTTTTTAACCAATTATCAAAATCTTCCTTGTTATTAATTTCAGGGACTTTTGTAACCTCAGCTGTTATTCCTTTTTTTGAAGTTGATGGACTCCATGCTAATTGTCTACCTGCTAAAGTTCTAACCCTGGGTTTTAACATATCAATATGTGTAATTCCTCTTTCCCATCCTCTCCAAATTCCCCATTGGTGTAAGTACGAGTTTATACCCCAACTTTTATATTTTTCCACTGCCCAGTCGTGTGCGTTTTTCATTTGTGGTGTACCAACTAATCTAGGGCCAACTAGATCAAATAGTTCATGTGATAACTTCTCAACTTGGGAATTGTTATAAACTTCATCAACCATTTTCTTTATTACATCATCAGAGGTTTGAGCATTTAAAAAAGGTATTATTGATAAAAAAGAAATGTATAGTAATTTTTTCATAGTTTTTTTAATTAATTCTAGTGTCTGTTATGTACATCATTCCAGTATTATGCTTTGGAATATAATAATTAAAGTTATGTTTATTTAAAACCTGTTTTATAATTTTTTCTTGAAGCCTATGCGATTTTCCAGTAATTAGTTCCAAATCAAGGTCATTATCAAATGAGTTTAAAAGAAGGTATTCTTCAACTTTAATGATAGACTCATCATGGGTTAAACCATGTAAGTCAATGATTTTTTTCATTTAATTATTTTTCGAAGGATTGGTTTTCACCAATCTTAGAAGATCTAACATTGATAGTTTCCTTCTTAGTTCCTTCAGTTACAAAGGCTATCATCCTGATATTACCCTTGTTAAATTCACTTGGTATAACGTATTGAAATTCTTTTTCAAATTCCTTATCATGACCTAGCTGATCAGAGGGAATTTCATCACCTAATAGTCCTGTTATACTTTTTCTTAATACGTCGTTATGTTCAAAGTTTTTAATTGGGTCACCATTATAATATGAAGTCCAATTTCTCTGATCATAAACTAATTTGTCTTCTACAATGTATAATCCTAATTTAAGAGCTCTGTAGTTATATCCAATCTTGAGCTTTACCTTAATTGTAAGCATATCACCGTCTAGAGAAGATTCCATTGCTAATGCAGCATATGCTTTATTTGAAAGCTTACCTAAAACCTGATCTATACTGTTTGGCTCTGGGGGTGTCCATCTGGCCTTACGATCAATAAAGGCTGTTGGAAATCCCGTAACTCCAAAATGGCTTCTAAGTGTCGCTTCACCTGAGAATTGCATAGGATCACCTTGATGAATAGCGATTACAACTGCATCGTTAGTCTGTTTTTTAACTTGCTCAATAGCAAAAGAAACACGTGTACAATATCCACACCATGTACCAGTATAATCTTCAAGCAACACATATTGTTTATATTCAATAGG
Source organism: uncultured Bacteroidota bacterium (assembly GCA_902606555.1). Taxonomy (GTDB): domain Bacteria; phylum Bacteroidota; class Bacteroidia; order Flavobacteriales; family Flavobacteriaceae; genus Eutrophosalina. The sequence goes on along the minus strand of CACLGQ010000005.1, from coordinate 20,525 downwards.
TACCTGGTTAACTATAACTTGCTCTGTATTACTCTTAATGTCTTGAAATTTTGCATATACATCAAAAGTTCCAATATCATTGAATGTGTATGAACTTCCAGAAATTTCTTGATCATTTATATAAAATTTAGCATCAGCGGTTCTATTCATACTATTATTATCAAATACACTAAATAAAACTTGTTGACCAACAATGACCTCCTCACTAGATATAAAAATTTGAAGACTACTAACTACGGGTGTATTGTCAATTTCAGTTGATTGCTCATCATCAGATCCACTACAACCCAGTAATAAAAAAAGTATCAATAATTTTCCAAATAAAAGCCTCATGGGTCTTCGAAATTAATAAATTGCTGTTAAATTTGTAATCCAAATGGTAAAAAAATTTTTATTTACTTTAATACTGTGTCTGTTTGCATACAATTCTAGCTCTCAGAAATTTATACCAGAGATAGGTTTAACGACACTTAATGGTAAATCTATTAAATCTATAGAAGCAATTAATCAAGATGGATTTACAATTATATCTTTCTGGGCTACTTGGTGTATTCCATGTATCAATGAATTAGATGCAATTAATGAAATTATTCCAGAGTGGAATCAGAAAGAAGATATTACAGTTTTAGCAATTTCAACTGATGATTCAAGAAGTAAAAAAAGAGTTCGACCATTAATTAATGGAAAAAATTGGATTTTTGATATAATTTCTGATACAAATCAAGAATTTAAACGAGCAATGGGTGTGGTAGGAATTCCGCATACAATTGTAACATATAAGTCTGAAATAATTCATAGAAGGATTGGATATACGCCTGGTGAGGAAGAAGATTTATTTGAAGTAATTTCTAATTACGAAAAATAATGCTTAAATCAATAATGACACTTTTACCTGCGCTGTTTTTTTTAAGCATCAGCTACTCCCAATCTAATCGAATTTATGGTTCATTTGAATCTAGTGCTGTTTATTATCAAGAAAATGAAGAAGAAAGCTATGAAAACAAACTCGCATCAAATAATTATTTAAATGTCAAATATCTTTTTAATTCAAATTGGAATGTTGAAGTCCAGGTTGAATCATATTTGCCAAAACGATTACAAAGTTATTCAGATAGTTTCGAAAACACCCATTTGTCAACTCTTAGTCTTAACTATTCTAAAAATAATTTTAACATGAGTATAGGTTCTATTTATGATCAATTTGGTAGTGGCCTAGTTTTAAGAACCTGGGAGGATAGGCAGTTAGGAATAAATAATTCAATATGGGGATTTAAAACATCATTTGATACCGAGAATTTTAATTTAAAACTTTTAGGGGGTTGGCAGAAAAAGGGTGTTGGAATTAGTAGCGGAAAAATTGTAGGACTTGACAGTAACATTACATTATTAAAAAGTGATACTAAGTATCAAAATTTAATTTTTGGACTCAGTTACGTTGGAAGGTTCGAGATGCCACATTATGTTTCATATGACTTTAATGATTTGACTAATCTTTTTTCAGCCAGACTAGATTATTTTTCTGATAAATTTTATTTAGAGTATGAGCAAGTAATTAAGTCCGAAGATGGTATAACTCAATTTGGATTAATTTCAAATGAGTTTGTTAAAAAAGGAAGTGCTCATTCTCTTAACCTAGGGGTTACAGAAACAGGATTTGGTTTAGATATGACATTTAGAAGATTAGAAAACATGCCTCTTTTCAGCGATCGATTTGAGCAGGGTGAAATTTACAATGAATCGAATGTTAACTATTTACCTGCTCTAACAAAACAACACGACTATCAATTGGCTAACATAAATGTTTATGAATCTCAACCTAATGTCTCATTTCCAGATCCAGAACTAATGAAATCAGGTGAAATTGGCTATCAATTTGATTTATATTATGATCTGAAAAAAGGCTCAAACTTAGGAGGAAAATATGGCTCAAAGGTATCTCTTAATATTAGCTCTTGGTATAATTTAAAAGGTCAATATACTTATTATCCATCTGATTATGATACAGATTTTATTGGTTTTGGTGAAAAATATTTTTCTGAGCAAAGCATAGAAATTAGAAAAAAGTGGTCTAACAAATTTGATAATATTTTTCTTTTTATAAATAAATATTACAATAAAAGGTTTATTGAAGAAAAAAGTGGAGAAATTAATTCTCAAATTCTTGTGATTGACAATACATTAAAACTAAATAATAAAAAATCTCTAAGATTAGAAATTCAACATCTTAGCACAAAAGATGATAAAAAAAATTGGTATGGATATGGACTTGAATATAATTTCAACTATAATCTTTCAGCATATTACAATACTATAGTAAACTACGAAAATTTAGATGAAGATAAGCCAGCTTTTTATTCAATAGGTGCATCATATAATAAAAATGCTTCCAGATTTTCTGTCTCTTATGGGAAACAAAGAGGAGGATTGCTTTGTTATGGTGGAATTTGTCGATATATTCCAGAATTTAAAGGTTTATCTTTTTCAATAAATACTTCTTTTTAATAACTTTAAATTTGATGAAAAAGTACTTAACAGAATTTATTGGAACCTTATTCCTCGTTTTAATAATAGGCTTAACCCAAAATCCTCTAGCAATTGGCTTTGGTCTTACGGTTTTGGTTTACATGGGTGCTCATATCTCGGGAGCACATTACAACCCTGTGGTATCACTTGCAATGTTTATTAAAAAGGAAATTAGTGGAGTTGATTTTTTTAAATATATAATTGCTCAAATACTGGGAGCTACCCTTGCTGCATATTTAGTCTTTGCTCTTTCATCAAATATGACAATCCAACCAAATTTAGATGAGTCTGTTTATCAAATTTTACTAGCTGAGGTGTTGTTTACATACCTTTTAGTTCTAGTTATTTTAAATGTTGCTTGTCATCCTAAATTGAAAGGAAATTCCTTTTATGGGCTTGCTATCGGCTTAACAGTAATGGCAGGAGCATATTCTGTTGGTAGTCTTTCAGGAGGAGTCTTTAATCCAGCTGTATCAATCGGGCCGTCAATAATAGATTTTATTTCTGGAACCGGTATCTCGCAATATTTTACTTGGTATTATATAGTTGCTCCGATTATAGGTTCTTTAATTGCTGTAGTACACTTTAATTTTATACTTAAAAAATGAAAAACATCTTAAATTATAAATATGGATTTTATCTTTTAATCGTTATTCTCATTGGAATTTTTGTTATTGATTCTATTGAAGAAGATTATGATGATGATGAAATTACTAAAGCTCAAGTAAAAGAAACTGTAATTAATTTTTTCTCATCAATTGAAATTGGTAGTGAATTAGACACCTATGACTATATAACAGAGGATTTTCAGCTAGTTGAGCTAGGTGGGCCTTATACATTGGATGAGTTTTGGTCTTTAATTGAAGCCTCTCAAGGGGATAATATTCCAGTTTCAAGAAATTGGGATCTTTCCAATTGGACAATATCGATAGATGATGAATCAGCACATGTCAGTTATAAAAATGATGGAACTTTTGTGACATCAATAAATGGTGAGGAGGTAACTACAAATCCAATATGGCTTGAAAGTGCATACTTAGTTTTAGACGATGATGAGCTAAAGATTAAGTATTTTCAATCTGAGGAAATATCCGATTATTTATCAAACTGAATATCAAAAGAAATATTTAAATAGTCTTCCATTTCAATCAACATAAATGAAGGCAACTTGATGGAAAATTCAGTTGGTATAATTTGAAATTTCCCAGTAACATTTATTAATTTCTTATTATCCTCAACAGTTCCTAAAACCTTTATGGATTTTTTTTGTCCGCGAAACTCAATATCTCCATTAAAAGTTATGGCATTTCCCTGAGTGCTAATGTCATCTGAGTAGAATTTAATATTAGGAAATTTTAAAGCTTCTAAGACTTCTAAAGAATGTGAATCCCTTCCTGAATTTCCGCTATCAAAATCAACAACTTTTGCTGCAATTGCAATTTTTGAAATCTCGTTATCATATATAATAACACCACTAATATTATCATTAACACCCTCCCATGCGTGCAATACATGCTTAGCGTTATAATTAATTATTGAGTTTTCATTATTAATCATCAATGTGTTTTGTGAGAATGAAAAATTGAAAACCAATAATAAAATAAAATATCTTTTCATAATTAAAACTTAAATACAATCACGGCTGTTGCATAACTAACAAATGCAGTATATGCTGCTGCTTTGTGTGCTTTTTTATTATCATCAGCCACTACATTTGTAAGGATCATAGCCGTAAAATGAATATTAGCTAAAAACTTGTGAGCTTTAATTGAGCTGAATCCTTTTGTCTTTTTATTTGTTAGTGGTGGCGGTGAGAAAAGAGATAATGCTGCACCAGTAAAATATCCAGCATTAACAATTTTTCCCATTGTTTTGTGAGTATTATACAGGCTGTAATCACCATTGTATAATTTACCACCAATAATTCCTTGTGCAACCATTGTACCCAGCGTTGCGTATCCTAGAATTTGATGAGTTTTTAGAAAAGATCTTCTCAACTTTAATTCTTTTTCTCTGTTCTTTAAATTAAGAGGTGCAATTCCTGTTTTTCTTAAAATTCCCTTTTCACCCCAAAAAATTCTTTGAGTGAATATCATCCGATCAGGAAGCAATGTTGGGGTGGCATTTTCATCCGTAATAATTAAATCAAAAAGCTCTTTTTCTTGAGAAAAATTAAATATTGGAGACAAGGCAATTAAAAAAATTATAATTATTTTCTTCAAGCTATTAATTTAAAATTGATAATAATATTTTATTAAACTCTTTTGGATTTTCCATGTGTGGAAGATGTCCTGAATCTAAAATAAAAAACTCTTTTCTTTTTGGTAATATTGAATCGATTCTTTTTTCAAAATCCTTGTATAAAACAACTTTATCACTATCACCCCAAATTGTAAAAACAGGGATATCGCTGTTTTGAATTTTAGTATGAACAGTATCCATCGTGTAATGATTTTTTCTTGTTGATATCAAAGCCTTAGCAAATCCTTTGTATCTAAGCAATTCTTCATATTTAATATCCCATCCGGAATGTTTTTCAGGGTACTTAAAATCTAAAAGTTGGCCCTCTGATATTGTTGGATAATTATTTTTAATAAAATTTGAGACTTCAACATCAGATACAGATTTATCCTTTAATTCATCAATATGTTTAAATCCAGATGAAGCTACATAAACTAACTCTTCAACAATTGATGGATTAATATCAGCAATTTTAGAAATTACTCTTCCACCATTTGAAAGTCCAATAAACTTTGCTGAATCCAAATTTAATTTTTCAAGCAACTCAATAACTTGATTAGCAAACAACTCATCTGTATAACTTTCATCAACATTTTCAGAGAATCCCCTTCCATACAAATCTAAAGCAATTACAAAAAAACCTTTGCTAGAAAGCAACTCAAAAGTTGGATCCCAAATATATGATGGAACAGAAAATCCATGAACCAAAACAATAGGGATCAAATCATTTTTTTGATTTTCTAATTTATAATAAGTAAATCCTTTGGATAATTGTAAAATATTAGAATTTGATGAATGTTTAAATTCTTCAACAAAAAGTTTGTCCTTTATTATATACTCGTATTTTTTGGAGGTATCATTACAAGAAAAAAAAAGTATAAAAAGAAGTATTGAAAATAGCCTGATCATTTACCTAATACTTTACTGCTACAACAACTTCATTTCTTCTACCATAAAATTTATATGGGCTATCATAAGAAAGATGCATAATGTCACCATTTGCTTGAATATTATGCTGTTCGAGTTTTTTTATTAATGCGTTTTTATACTTAAGTTTTTTATTATTATTTGAGTATCCACCATATTTCACTGAAGCGTAATGACCGCCTTTATCTAAATATATTTCAACATTACTTGAGAGAGGCATGGAAACATTTTTCATATCATATTTTGAAGGCAAAACAAACTCCATCATCGCTCCTTTATCCTCATTTCTCATATAAACTGGTGTGGTCATAGGAATTTTTTCATTTTTCTCGTTATACCCAGATATATATCTAAATAATTTTCCAAAATTATTATTTGAACCACTTGATGAGTAAGTTTTTGCTTTTAATACCGGTTCATATAACCTTATCTCAAATTCATCGTCTGAAAATAAGGTTTCATATTTATGGGTTTCATAGCTCTGAGAAAACATATGTGACGTAAAAATAAAAAACGTTAAAAAAGGAATAGACATTAATTTTGAAATTGATTCCATATTTTATTTATCATTATACAAAAATGAAACCACAAAAAGAATTAATGCAATTATCAAAAAAAATAATCCAAATACAAAGGACTTAAATTCCTGGTAGCCCAATAGTCCTGTAACAAGAAAAATAAGGCCAAATACAAAAGAATTATTTATGATTAATTTTTTCAATAATTAAATATAGTTAAATCAGAATAATAGTTTTTTTCTTAAATATTAATTTCATTAATTTAGGACAATGAGATTTTTACAATTTCTTATTATAATTCTTTTAATTGGTTGTTCTTTTAATGAAAGATCCGTCAAAGAACATTCTATGTATTGGCATAAAAACTCTGCTGAGTATAAAGCGCTATGTTTACAGGCTTATAATATTGCAACAAACAAGCTTGAATTAGAGATTTCCAAAAACCATAAAAAACCACTGGCAATAATAGCAGATCTTGACGAAACAATTTTAAATAATACACCATACAATGAAATGTTAATTAAAGAAAATAAATCCTATAATCAAGAAAACTGGTCTGAATGGGTTAACAAACAAATTGCAACTGCTATTCCTGGATCATTAGACTTTTTTAATTATGCTAAATCATTGGGTATTGAAATTATATACATTTCAAATAGAAGAATTGAAAACTATGAAGCAACAAAATCAAATCTAGTTAAGTTAGGCTTCCCGTTTGATAAGTCTACTATAATGTTATTACGTGATGAAACAAGAGACAAATTAGAAAGAAGGTCTTCTATTAAGGATTATGAAGTTATCATGTTAATTGGAGATAACTTAGGTGATTTTGATTCTGCCTTTTTTGGCAAAACTAATAAAGAAAGATGGGGGGTTTCGGTTTCTTTAAAAGACAATTTTGGAGAAAAGTTCGTATTGCTTCCAAATTTAATATATGGTGATTGGGAAATTGGATTTGAATGAAAAAACTGTTTATACTTTTTCTATTTTTTACTTTTGATTTATCGTCTCAGGATTGTTCAGAATTTTTTTTAATCCGACATGCTGAAAAAGACAGAACTGATCCAGAAAATAAAAATCCAAATCTTAACGAAAAAGGCAAGTTAAGGGCATTAAAGTGGGCTGAAGTATTTAAAAATCTCGAATTCGATATAATATATTCAACAAACTATTACAGGACTTTAGAAACCGTTAAGCCAATATCAAAAAAAATTAAAAAAGAAATATCAATCTACAGTCCTTCAAAAATTAATTATGAAAAATTTCTTTCTGATAACAATAATAATAAAGTTTTAGTCGTAGGTCACAGTAATACAATTCCAGGTTTTGTCAATGGATTAATAAAACAGAAGCTTTACAATCAGATAGATGATAGAAATAATTCGAACTTATACATAGTAAAAATCTGCAACAACTCTATTTCTCACAATTTACTTTATATAGAATAAAAAAGCCCTTAATTACAAGGGCTTTTAAAAAACTTTTTTTAAATAGTTTTAATTTTTCAATTAAATGTTGATGCCAAGTCTTGATAAATTGAACTTGATATCGCTGAAGAAAAATCTGTCAAATCATTTTCAGAAACATATTTTTGAAATTTTTGAAAATGAGGATTAGGCTCATTAGTTTCTTTATATGATCTTCTATGTAAAATATCTTCAATTGATGCAAAGCCGTCAAAAGAAATACCATTTACAATTTGTGATTCTTGATCAACATAGTTCCCAGCTGTAACTAAGGTTGCACAAACCCAGTTGTATCCTTCCACACTATCAAGCTGAGGCTTTACTACATATTCACCCCAAGCCTTATTATTATCAATAAACTTTTTTCTATCAGTATATGAGAATTTAAATTTATTCATAACAAAATATTTTGATGGTTCGTTGTCAAAAACAGCTGCATTAACTTGCCATAAATCTATGTCTCTTAAAGTTTTCATTTCCCATTTGCTTCCATCAGGTTGCTCTAAACCCAATTCTTTTGCTTCATTAGCTCCCCATATACTTTTTGGTGCAGCATACTGTTCTGGGCTTGAAAAATGATGGAAAAAAATAAATCTACTTGGATATGTAACAGACCTGCTCATCGACCAGCCTGCCCATTTACCATCCTCAACTGCTTTTGCAGCTAAAGGTTTGTAATATTCTCTGTTTGCTTGTACAAAAGCACCAATATTACCTTCAACTTCAACTACATGAAGTCTTATTAAATAAGGTCCTTCATCTTGAGCCCCCAAATAAAAAAGCGGCATCAAAAGAAAACCGTAAAATATATTTTTCATAATAATTTTAATTTATACCTATCAATATAATTAATAACATTTTTTATTTTTTTACGAGTAGTAATTAAATGTTAATGTTTAAGAATTTGATAAAATTAAAGTATAATTAATGCAAAAAACCTAATGATTTTTTATAATTTTCATCAATTATAAAAACCTTACTTTCGATAGGTATGCCTAGTTTATTATTATTAAGATTTATAACTTTCCTATTATTTTCCTTCACTTTAAGTTGTACAGCACAGATTAATCATGATGTAACCATAATTAAGAATTCTGCACTAGAATTAATTGACAAAAATTCTAAAATTGAAGTTTTAGGGGAATCATTTATTGCGACTGAAGGCCCTTTATGGGACTCAGAAAATAATCAATTAATATTTAGTGATGTTAGACAAAATAAAATTTTTACTTGGTCCGAAAGAAGTGGAATTAATGAGTATATAACTCCCAGTGGCTCTACAGGACATGCTCCATTTGCATCTGATGTTATTAAGGGCTCTAACGGATTAGCGTTTGATAAAAATAAAAATATTGTTTTATGTCAGGTTAATGACAGAAGAATATCATATATAAAAAATATAAAAAGTACTAAACCAAAATTTAATACTATAGTTGATAAATTTAAAGGGAAAAGGTTTAATAGTCCAAATGATTTATCTATTAGTAACTCTGGCAATATATATTTTACAGACCCACCTTATGGATTTTTTGTGAATGGAAAAAATGTAGAAAAAAAATATAGAGAAATTGAGTTTAATGGTGTATACAAATTATCATCAAATGGAAAAATTTCTTTAGTAACATCTTCAATGTCATTGCCAAACGGAATTGTAGTTTCAAAAGATGAAAAATATCTTTATGTAAATAATGCTGGAAAATTAGATCCAAAAATAATGAGGTTTAACTTAAGTTCATTGAAAGGTGAATTATTCTTTGATGGAAAAGAGTTAAGTAAAAAGTATAAAGGTTCATTTGATGGTTTAAAAATTCATAGTAGTGGAAATATCTTTACCACAGGTCCTAACGGAATTTTAATTATATCCCCAAAAGGGGTGCTTATTGCTACAATAAACTATGGGAAACCAATTACCAATTGCAACTTTGATACTAATGAAGAATACTTATATGTAACAGGTTTTGATGATATTTCTAGAATAAAACTAAAGTAAATTTTAGGACCTAGCTTATGCTTGGAAAAAATGTAGAAGACTAAATCAGACTTTCAATAAACCAAAATAGGCCTGTGCAGCCTATCACAATTGATGCAGGAGTTTTAAGCTGGTTTTTATATTCAGTTTTTAGATAAATTAGACGAACCAATATAAATGCTGCCAACAAAACTGCAAACTGTCCAAATTCAACACCTACATTAAATGCTAATAGCAAAGAAATAAAATTGTCCTTAGGCAAGCCATATTCAGTGAGTAATGTTGCGAATCCAAGACCATGTAATAGTCCAAAACTAAAGACAACTAATGGGCGCCATTTTGTTGTCTTTTTAAAGAAAGTATTTTCAAAAGCTACCCAAACAATTGATAAATAGATTAGTGGTTCAACTAGTGATAATTGAAGCTTAACAAATCCAAGTGCAGCAAGAGCTAGTGTTATGCTGTGTGCAAAAGTAAATGCAGTTACTTGCAATATTAGAGACCGAAATTTTAAAGTAGAAAAAAACAATCCCAGAACAAAAAGTATATGATCAAGCCCCTGGGGTATAATATGCTCGAAACCCGCTTTTATAAATATGTAGATCTTCTTAGACCAAGACATAGCTAAAAGTCTTCGTATTCTTTGCCTTTTTAGTGCTGCTGAATATTCAGCGGCTATCGTCTCATTTTCAAAATTCAGCTGTCCACGCTCTATCTCAGAAATAACAAGTTTTTCAGGGTTATGAGAGTTTGCAGTAAAGCTTATAAAAAACAGCCCTAAAAAGAGAATTTTCTTGCCGAGACCCATAAAATATTTTTACTAATCAGAAGACCCGTCCAAACCTCTAACTTTTAATAAAGGTTCAATGATTGGCTTACGACCTCTAAAGTTTACATATAAATCCATAGCTTCTTCCGTAGATCCTTTTTCGTAAATATTTTTTCTAAGACTAGCAGAAAGCTCAGGGTCGAAAACATCACCCGCTTCTTTAAAGGCCTCGAAAGCATCTGAATCAAGAACAGCTGCATGAACATAACTATAGTAACCAGATGAATATCCGCCTGAAAAAATATGAGCAAAATATGTGCTTCTATATCTAGGAGCTATTTCATCAATTAAACCTATTTTGTTCATGGCATTATTTTCAAAATTATTTGAGATATTTTTAGCATCTTGTTGAGACATAGTATGCCAATCCATATCAAGCAATGAAGCTGCCAAATACTCTGTATTGATAAATCCTTGATTAAATTTTCCAGCTTTTAGTAGCTTCTCAATTAGTTCATCAGGGATTGTTTCTCCTGTTTCATAATGCGTAGCAAATGATTTTAAAACTTCAGGCTCACTAACCCAGTGTTCTAATAATTGTGATGGAAGTTCAATAAAGTCTCTTGGTCCAGATGTACCTGCCATACTTCCATAAGTAACGTCCGTAAGAATACCATGCATGGCATGACCAAATTCATGAAATAAAGTAACAGCATTTTCAAAACTTAATAGTGATGGGTTATCCCCAACAGGAGCTGGGAAGTTACACACATTTACAACTATTGGTCGTTGTCTTCCATCTAAATTTGATTGACCTTTAAAGCTACTCATCCATGCTCCACCTCTTTTGTTAGATCGAGTAAAGTAATCTCCAATGAATACAGCTAAGTGACTTCCATCTTTATCAGTCACTTCCCAAATGCGAGCATCAGGATGATAAGAATCAATATCAAAGATCTCTTTAAAATTTAAACCCCATAGCTTATTGGTTGTGTTAAAAACACCTTGAATTACATTGTCTAAAGACAAATATGGTCTTATAGCTGCTTCGTCTAAATCATACTTATCCTTTCTAACTTTTTCAGAATAATGCCACCAATCCCAAGCAGCTATTTTAAAATCCTTACCCTCAGAATCAGCAACCGCCTGCATATCCGCAACCTCAGCTTTAGCTCTTTTTAAAGCAGGTTTCCAAAGCTGAATTAATAAATCGTAAACTTCATCTGGAGTCTTTAGCATATTCTCTTCTAAAATAAAGTCTGCATGAGTTTTATATCCCATAATATTCGCTCTTTCTACTCTTAGTTTAGCCATTTGGGCAGCAATATCATTATTATCAGTTTCATTGGCATTATCGCCTCTCATTACATAAGAGTTGTATAGTCTCTCTCTTAAATCTCTTCTTGTTGACTCTGTCAAAAAAGGATACATGCTTGTGCGATGAGGAGTGAATACATATTTGTCTTTGTATTTTTCTTTCTCATCTTCAGATTCAGCTTGATCCATTTTTTGAGATGCTGCTTCTGAAGCTGCAGAAATTACAGCATCTGATAAACCGTCTAAATCTGATTTGTTTAAAATTAATTCAAATCCGTTTGTTTCAGCAAGTAGATTTTGTCCAAACTCAGTTGATAGCTCAGAAATCTTTGAATTTATCTCAGTAATTTGCTTTTTCTGTGAATCATTTAATAAAGCTCCACTTCTAACAAATTGCTTTCTAGTATCTTTTAAAAGTTTTTGTTGTTCTTTAGTTAAGTCTGCGCTTTCTCTATTTTTCCATATTTCTTCAACTCTATTAAACAAGTCTTCGTTAAGTACGATTTTATCGTAATGAGCAGATAGCATTGGGCTTAATTCTCTTTGTAGTTCTTGTAATTTTGGATTAGTATTAGAACTAGCTAAATTTGAAAATACACGTTGAACCTTGCTCAATAATTTTCCAGTTCTTTCAAGCTCCTCAATTGTATTAGTAAAAGTTGGGGCTTCAGGATTTTTTATGACAACTTCTATCTCTGCAAGATTTTCTTCCATCCCCTTTTTAAAAGCGGGCATATAATCCTCGTTCTTAATATCCATAAATGGGGGGACTTCATATGGCGTAGTCCAATCCTGGAAAAAAGGATTGATATTAGGGTCTAATTTGGATTTTTCTTGACAGGAAACCATTAAAATTAATCCTGAAATTAATATAAGTTTTTTCATAGTTTATTCCTTTATTTACGTAAAGTTATAATTTATTGAATTGATTAATCAATCATTTTTCAATTATATTTATGTAAATGAAACAACTTGTTTTCATAATTATTTTATATTTTGTATCAACAGTTCAGATTAATGAATTATTCTCACAAAACACTACAACACAACTTAATACTAAAGGTTTTTTTACACTCGACAAAATACGTGGTAAATGGCTGCTAATTTCACCTGATGAGAAACCTTTTTTTTCAATTGGTCTTAACCATTTTGACCCTGCAAGCTTACGTTATGCAGAGAATATTCATATTTGGGAAGAAAAATACAATAGTAGTACAATTGAGTGGTTGGTTAAATCTGTAAAACCAAATTTAGAAAAATGGGGTTTTAATACAATGGGTTGGGAACAAGAAGTTACAGTAAGGCAATGGCAACATTCTAGGCCATTTACTAACGATGAGTTAAAAGTATTGAATATGCCTTATTGTCGTATGCTTCCTTTTATTGAATCGCATCAGTGGGAAAAACATACAATAAATTATGATTTTTTTAGTGAAGAATGGGTAGAGTGGGTTGATTATGTTGCGCGTTCATATTGCGCAGAGGTTAAAGATGATCCTAATTTAATTGGTTATTTTTTCAGTGATTGTCCTACTTGGGTACACAATCGCCCCCACAATGAATGGAGGGGGCCTATTTTCGATCCCAAAAAACTAGAGACTCAAGAGGGAAAAAACGAACTCTTTAAAATGGCTAAACAATATTATAAAACAATTCACGATGCTATTAGAAAATATGATCCAAATCATTTGATACTTGGAGATCGTTATGAAGCAAATGCTCTTATAGCAATCGAGGTTGTTGAAGCTGCATTGCCTTATGTTGATGTACTATCTTTTCAAGATTTTAAAAATCCAAAACTAAATCTTGATAAATGGCATAAAAAAAACAGGAAAGCCTGTGCTTTTGGCAGATGGATCTGGGATAATAAAAGGAGATGGAATTTATAAAAGATCCGATGGAAATTGGTATAAAGATCAAATTGAAGAACTTTTTAAAAATCCAGGATGTATTGGATTTCATCTTTGTGGAGCATATCAACGTAATAAATCTCGAGCTAGAGGATTATTGGATGAGTTTGAAAACCCTGATACTGAAAACATTAGAATTATTCAAAAAACTAATGAAAAATTGGATATGCTAACAAGTAAAATACTTTATTATAAAAAAGATAGATAAATAATGAAAAAACTAATACTACTATTACTATTTATTCCACTTGTTTCTTTTGGGCAGGACATTACTAATCTAAGTTTAGAGAGAACCCCTATCTATCAAAAGAAAACTGAAGGTGTCTTTTATTTTAAAGAAGGAATCTTTTATGCAGTTTCAGTGGCAAATTCAGGATTTACTAGTATAAAAAAAATGACTAGACAAGCAGAAGAGCAAATGGAAAACTTTGCAAAAAACAATAAATACAAATATGAATTGATTAAAGTTGATGAAGAAAAAGGGGGTTTAGGTAAGTATACAACATCAATAAATTGGTATAAAGTTTATGAATTAGATGGCTCATTAGTTAGCAATAAGGTTAATGAAGAAGCTGTAAAAGAACCATCAATAAATAATTCAAAAAATAATGCAATTGAAGAACTAAAAAAATTAAAAGAACTTTTAGATTTAGATTTAATAACAAGAGAAGAATTTGATAAAAAATCAAAAGAATTAAAGAAAATTATTTTAGATAATTAATTTTTATTAATGTTTGATTAATCAAAGTTTTTCAATCTTGAATAATCAAGTTTTTTCAAGTTTAGTTGTACTATAAGATTAAACTGACAAATAACTGACAAATAATTTATACTTTTAGAGGGTTCTTACTTAACAAAAAGCCCCTCATTACGAAGGGCTTTAAGGGTGGTCCCACCTGGGCTCGAACCAGGGACCAAATGATTATGAGTCATCTACTCTAACCAACTGAGCTATAGGACCGTGATTCTTTATAAGAAATCATCGCAAATTTAACATTATTAAAGAAATTAAAAAGGAATTTAATGTTTAAGGTTGATTTTCAGAAAAACTGATGGATTGATCAAAAATTTCTTCAATTATATTATCTAACACTTTTTTAAAATCATTTAGTTCTTCCGCATTATAAGTTTCTGTTTTTGACTTTTTTAAACTTATTAAGCCCAAACTTAGGTTTTTGAAAGAAATTATCCCCGCATTCAAATTTTTCACTTTTTTTAAAGTATTAGAATACATCAAACAATAACACAATAACTGAAAGGCTTCTTTCTTTTTCTTATCAACTAAATCTTGGTAACTATTAAATGATAATTTATATGGTTCAAATGCACCTGTCTTATAATCAATAATCTTTACATCTCCATTTTCGCTTTGTATTCTATCAACAGTTCCCCTAAGTTTATATTTTATTTTTGATTTTTCTGTAACCAAGCCTATTTCCAATTTTGATTCTATATCAATTATTTTGAGCTTACAACCCTTCACTATTTTATTAATATCGGCTTGGACTAGCTTGTTAATTGTATTGCTTAACACTTTATAGATAATAATATTTTTTCCTCTATCATAATTTTTACCGTACTCCTCTGTAAATTGTTTGTCTAAGTGTTGATCTATTGTTTTTAAAGTAATTTTTAATTTTTTTTCATCTACTATCTTTCCAATAAAAGGTTTGTACATTTTCTCCATAGTGTTATGAAAGATAATTCCTATGCCTCTTGATTCTGGAAATTCATTAACCTCTTCATTGGACTTTACATCTAATACATATTCATCAAAAAAATTAATTGGATTATCTATGTACCTATTTAATGAGGATGGTGAAAATCCCGATTCAGCTAGCTCTTTCAATCTTGATAATAGAGAGTCTGTTTTTTCAAATAATTCTGGCTCTCCTTGTGTTGGGTTAAAAGGATAATGAGATATGATTTGTTTAATATTATGTTTATCACTTTTAAGTAATTCTAACTGGTGTATATATCTGCTTTTTTCCCCAGTATCAATCCCTTCAGAAACAGAATTATAAATCAAATGAATATTGGAAGCTCTTAAAAGCAAATGATGGAAATCATAGCTAGTTCTCGCATCATCTTCAATTATAGTAGTTAGATTATATTTTTTTCTTAAATCAAATGGAATTAATGAGTTATTGAAATTGTTTGATGGTAAAACGCCTTCATTTGCAGAGCAAATGATGATATTATCAAAATCCATCCCTCTAGATTCTAACAATCCCATGATATGAAAATTATGAGTTGGGTCACCGTAAAAACTAACGCTTTGATTTTTAACAATATCGAAAAAGAAGTCTTTTAATGAATTAAAACTAATTTCAAACTTATACTTAGAGTTAAAGTTTTTTATAATTTGAAGAATGGCTTTCAGCTTAAATGACTGCTCTAAAAAAATATTCTCTTGAATATTAGACTCAAAAATATTAATATAATCTCTCAATGTATCAAGGACATTAGATTCTGTACAGCTAAAAATATCATTAGCTAGATTACCCTTGAGCTTACTTTGCAAGAATTTTAGGCTAACATAAACCATATTTTTATTTACTATTTCCTGCTTAACTTCATAATATAATTTTGATTGTTTATTTGATCTAATTAAATAAGTGCTTGACAGTAAGTTTAAAATATCCTTATAATAAAAGCTATCACTTTTTTTTCTAGAATACATCTCTAAAAAATTAATAGCAAATTTTACAAGCTGCATATTGCTTAATGAATTTGAAATAGAGATGCTTAAGTCACCAACAGATTTTGGTATTGAGCTAACTAAAGGGGTTAATAATTCTTGATTAGGTAAAATTATTGCTGTTTTTTCATTGGGTTTATTTGAATATATCTCCTGGACTAAACTTCCTGCAGTTTTTACTTGAGCAATTTGTTTAGTTGTTTCATATATAAAAATGTTTTTTTTATTGGAAAACAATTGTTTTGACCAATTAAACTTATTGGTTTTATAATAATCCCATTCGTAAATATATTTTCTGAAAAAATAACCAGCTTCATGTTCTTGATTGTTTAAAAATGAATCGTCACAGTCCCAGAAAATTTGAGATTCATTGTTTTCTAATATGTAGTTTATTATAAATTGTTCTGAATTAGATAATGAATTAAGGCCCAAAAAAATAAATGTGCAGTCTTTATTTGCTTCTGAAAAAATATCAATATTATCTTTTGCATTTATATGACATAAGCCTTTAGATGATAAATTATTATCAATTAAAATTGACTTAAAATTTGTAACAATTTCTGGAATCATTTTCCAAAACGAGAGTTTTGTTTCTGACTCTTTATCATTTATTGCCTCAAGCTTATGAATTTGATATAAGTTCTTAAAAACATCATTATAATCGGCCATACCCATATCAATGTCGTTGATGTCGTTTAATAGGGTGTTTGCCCAATTTCTAAATAAAGAATACGACTCAAAATCTTTCTTTTTTGATACTTTCATATAGCTTTCATGTAAATAGAAAAGCTGATTTGTTCTAGGGGCTTCTTTGGTATCGGCTATTTTTTCTATGAAATGATCAATACTGAAAATTTTAGGGGATATTGAAACTGATTTAAGTTTTTTTAAAATCTGTTTTTTTAAGAATATTTTTGATCTTTGATTCGGTATTATAAAATAAGTTTTTTCTAACTGTATATTTTTATATACTTCATCAACAACTTGCTCAAAAAATATTTTCATTACACTAAAAATAAAAAAAGCGCCCTGGTTAAAGGCGCTTTTTATATTTAAAATTTTATGGATGGATTACTATTCAACTACTTTGAATTCAACTCTTCTGTTGGAAATCCTTCCTTTTCTTGTGTTATTAGACTCTTTAGGATTATCTTCTCCAAAACCAGCAGTAGATAATCTATCTCCTTCAACACCTTTACTAACCAAATGAGATTTCACACTTTCAGCTCTTTCAAGTGAAAGTTTTTTATTAAATGCTTTTGGACCTGAAGAATCTGTGTGGCCTTCAATCATAAAGCTTGTATTACCATATTTTGACATGATCTCATAAACACTTAAAAGTAATTCAATGGCATCTTCTCTCAAATTTGATTTGTTTAATTCAAATTGTACAACAGCACCTAATTCATTTAGCATTTTAATTGCATCTGCAGTTGGATTTGGACAACCAGCATTGTCAGCTAGACCTGCCTCATTAGGACATTTGTCATTAGGGTCAGCAATACCATCACCATCTGAATC
This sequence comes from uncultured Bacteroidota bacterium, assembly GCA_902606555.1. Lineage (GTDB taxonomy): Bacteria > Bacteroidota > Bacteroidia > Flavobacteriales > Flavobacteriaceae > Eutrophosalina. The sequence goes on along the minus strand of CACLGQ010000005.1, from coordinate 2,663 downwards.
AGGGCATCCATTAAACTTTCTTAAACCTGCCTCATTAGGACAAGAATCTTTACCATCTTCAATTCCATCTCCATCGGAATCAGGACAACCATTGAATTTTGCTAGTCCAGCAACTTCAGGGCAAGCATCATTTGGATCCGCTATTCCATCACCATCAGAATCAGGACATCCGTTAAACTCAAGTAATCCTGCCTCGTTCGGACATGCATCTTTACTGTTCTCAATTCCATCTCCATCATCATCTGGACAACCATTAAACTCAGCTAAACCTGGGACTGACGGACAATCATCATGTCTATCATATATACCATCTTTATCTGTATCTTTACCTCCAAAATTCACTGCAACTGACAAGTTGTGTTGAAAATGAGGGATAATGTCTGGTGCATAACTAACAATTCCATCATTTTTCTTATTGTTTCGGTACACAGTGTTAAACTTTAAATCCACTTTATCACTCATGGAGATAGATAAACCGGCACCAGCGTTCAATGTGTAATCCTTGTTATTTCCAACAAATGACTGACCAGCTCCAACTTCAATATATGGTTCAATATTAAAAAAAGTAAGCGCACTAAGTGTCTTAGTAACCATGACGTCTGCGCTAAACATTGTTTTTGGTGTAATTGCAGGGCTATCACCAAGCTTTGAAAACTTGTTAATAGATGCCCTAACCCCAAAAGAGTATCCATTATCTGCATATCTAGTAAGGGTAAATGTACTGAACGAAGATTGTACATTCCAGTGGTCAGTAATGTTAAAATATTCATTGAATAAACTTGAACTCAAATCAAGTGTTGGCTTATCGCTTGGATAGTTTGTTCCATTAAAGTTCAATGCGCTTACACCAAAGCTAAATTGCCATGGGTTGTTTTTATCTTGAGTCCAACTTTGGGTAGTGAACAATGCAAGGGTAAAAACAAAAAATAGTTTCACAAAGTTTTTCATGTTAGTATAAATTATTGTTTAATCTAATCACAAACTTAATGATTTTCGTTAAAATATCTCTAATTATTTAATTTTATATAGAGGAAATAGAGTGCTATAAAACCATTTTAGAAGCATAATTAATATATTTTAATTACATCAATTTTATTGTGAATATATACTAAAAAAGCCTCTTTTACTCTGAAATTTGCTTTTTTTAGGACATCAGCATAATTTTTTATTTGATTTTCATGATCATTCTTTTTTTGACCTGTTTTATAGTCTAAAATAGAAAGCTCTTTTTCAGATATTATACAAATTTTATCAGGTATTATAACTCTTTCTGGGGGAATAAAAATCTCTCGTTCATTATAAATGGTGTTTTTCTTTGAAAAAAACTTTTTCAGGTTTTTATGAGAGATTATTTGATCGACAAGATTTTTTATTATTTGTTTGTCATCATTACTTATTATTCCTCTAGAAAAATATTCACTTATAACATAATCTTTTTGATGTTTATATTCAATTTCTGACATTAAATTGTGAAAAATATTTCCAAAATTTGTGCTCAATTTTTTATCCGATTTATAATAATTATTTAAACTATTATAGTTTTTATCGTTTCCAGGGTCAATTATTCTTTGTCTTTTGAAATTTGAAGATGACAATGAAATAAATTTACTTTTCCCGATTTGATAAAATGATTTTTCTTTGGATGAAATTTTATTTATATAAGATCTCAACAGCATGCCAGATGTTAGCTGATGGGAAGAATCGACATGTTTACATATAATATGAGTTTCTAAAATAGATCTAGATAATGAAACGTACATTACGTTAATGTTATCAAGGATCATGTTATTTTCATACGATCTTATCATTAAACTTGCATCTTCACTTAAATAATTCAGGCTTTCATTAAAATCAACTAAAAAATTCCCATTAATTTTTGAATCATTGAAATTGACCCAAATATTCTTATCTAATTTGTTAAGTTTGAAATCAAAAAATGGCAAAATGACAACTGGGAACTCTAGTCCCTTGGATTTATGAATCGTCAGAACCTTGACTGCATTTGTGTCCTCTATTAAATTCACTTTCAATTTATCCTTTTTTATTTGCCAATAATCAATAAAAGATTGTGAATATGAGTTTTTATTATAACAAAAGTTATAAATTTCATCTAATAAAAAATGCGTCTGCATTCTTGATTGATTTAGGAAACTGGAAGAGGAAATTATATATTCGCAGGCTAAATATAAATCTAAGTTAAAAGCTCTATTATAATCAATATTTAGAATTTCTGTAAATATTTTTGAAGCAGATACATTTAAATAATTTTTTATAAAATCATATTTGTCTTTTTTATTTAATTTAATGCTTACAAACTTTACTATATTTTTTTTTGCTTCTGAGTCATTGGCGTTAATCAATAGCTTAATGATATCAATAATGAAATTTACTTCTTTGCAAGATGATAGCGCTAATAACTCTTCAGAGTTAACTTGAATATTGTTATCCATTAAAAACTCCGACGCTAAATTGCACTCTTTATTAGATCTACACAAAATAGCAATGTCACTTAATTTAAATCCTTGTTTTTGCTTTTGTTTTATTCTCTTTAGAACTTCTTCTGATGTTTTGACTTGGTAATCTTTATCAAAACTTTTTATAAAACTAAAAGATAAGTATCCACCTTTTTTTTCTTTTAAAAAATTTTGATTAAGACTGTCGTA
>CACLGQ010000004.1 GCA_902606555.1 uncultured Bacteroidota bacterium | reverse complement strand
TAAGTAAAGATTTACCAAATAAAAAGTTTACTTTAAGTGAAGCTGACAATATTGTATTAACTAGCAGAAAATCTAATGAGCTAATTTATAATTATAAAGCAAAATCAGAAAGTTTTATTGTTTTTTCTGAGGCATATTATTCAAAAGATTGGCAAGCATACATAGATGGACAAAAAGTTGACCATTATAAAATCAACTATTTGTTAAGAGGAATGGAGGTTCCTAAAGGTGAACACGAAATCAAATTCATATTCAATCCTGAAATTATTAAAACAGGCTCAATAATCATGGCTTCATCGAATTTTATACTTTTAATTTTAATTGGACTGTTTTTTAAAAAAGAAAATCTTGATGTATAAAAAACTTCCAACACATCGATACAAAAAGACATTAAATATGCTTGAAGAAGTATGCCCAGCACCATCTGTAGTATTTGATCTTGGAGTAAGAAATCCTTTTTCAGAGATAATGAAACAAAATAATTATAAAGTATATAATACTAGCGGAGAGGACTTGGATGATAATTATGAACTTGAAATTCCAGATGATGTAGATTTAGTGACAGGATTTGAAATTCTGGAGCATTTGGTTTCTCCCTATCCTCTTTTAAAGAATCTAAAAGCTAATCGGATTTTTTTAACAGTACCTATAAAATTATGGTTTGCAAAAGCTTATAGAAGCAAGACTGATCCACTTGACAGGCATTATCATGAATTTGAACCATGGCAATTTGATTGGTTATTAGAAAAATCTGGATGGAAAATTATTAAAAAAGAATATTGGAAAAATCCTTCAAAAAAATTTGGAATTCGTCCACTTCTAAGAAAATTTACAAATAGATATTATGCTGTATATGCTGAAAGATCTAAAGAGAGTTATACAAACTATTATAAAGGAGTATTGAATCTATGAAAATTGGGATGGTTTTAGATGCCGAGTATCCTGATGATGCTAGGATTACAAATCAATGTGACGAGCTAACTAAATACAATCATGAAGTACATTTATTCTGTCTCTCTTACAAAAAACAATATGTCAATAATGAGTTAATTAATAAAATTAATGTTCATAGATATTATTGTAACAAGCTCACTTATAAACTTTCAGCCTTAGCTAATGATCTTAGTTTATATAGTGTTTTTTTAAGTAAAAAAATCTTAAAATTTATTGAAAATTCTGGTGTTGAAATTTTACATATTCATGATATTCAAATTGCTAAAGCAGCTATTAATGCAGCTAATGAATTTGGTATTAACTATAATATAGATCTACATGAAAACAGACCTGAAATTATGAAATTTTACAAACATGTAAATTCTTTTTTTGGAAAACTATTTATAAGCCCAAAAAGATGGAAAATAGCAGAGGAGGATTTTGTCAAAAAAGCAAACAAAGTAATTGTAGTTACTGAAAAAGCAAAAGAAGAGCTTTTAAGTAGAGTTAATATTGATCAAAAAAAAATAATTGTATATCCTAACACTGTCAGAACTGATTTTTATAAAAATAAAAAGGTTGATATGGATTTAGAAAAAAAATATTCAAAAGAATTTGTAATTACATATGTTGGCAATACATCTAAAAGAAGAGGACTCTTAACGGTTATTGAGTCGTTAAAGATTATTCAAAAAACTATTCCAAATATTAAGTTATTAATTATTGGGAAAAGCTCCTTTGATCATGTAATAAAAGATATAGTAAAACAAAATCAAATTGAAAAATTGGTAGATTTTATAGGATGGATAAAAGAGAGTGATATACCTAATTATCTTTCTATATCAAAACTTGGATTATCTCCTCTACACAAAAACATTCATCACGACACTACTTACGCTAATAAAGTTTTTCAATATATTTCGTTTGGGTGTCCAATTGTGAGTAGTAATGTGATAGCCCAATCTGAACTTGTAAACAAATATAAAATTGGGGTAATTTTTGAAGACAATAATGCATTTGACTTATCAAATAAAATTATTGGACTATACAATGATAAAAGCTTGTATAATAGGCTAAAACAGAATTGTATTGAAAGCATTAAAAAACTTAATAATAGTGTAATTTCAAATCAGCTTATTTCTATTTATGAATAAAAAGTCTATTGGAATTTTAGCTTACTATTGGCCACCGGCAGGAGGATCTGGCGTTGAAAGATGGCTTAGGTTTTCAAATCATTTATGTGATTTGGGTTGGGATGTTCATGTCTTCACATTTAAGAACCCAAAGTATCCAATTTTAAATAATAGTAATGTAGAGAAAGTTAACCCACTAATAAAGGTGAATAAAATAAAAGGATTTGAATTCCCATCTTTTTTTACAAAAATTTCTAGTGAAGAGAGTGTATATTACCACATGGCAAGTAACAGAAATTCATCTTTAGCTAACGCTTTCGTAAATTATCAAAGGCTCTCCCAAGGAAGGTATTTTAATCATATGCTACGTGAATTATTTTTATTTCCTGATGCGAGAAAATTTCTAATTAATCCAGCATATAAGTTTTTGAAACAATATTATAGCGAAAATAATCTGAGTACGTTAATTACAACTGGACCTCCTCATTCAATGCATTTGGCTGGTATGAAACTAAAACAAGATATTGGTATAAATTGGATTGCAGATTTTAGAGACCCTTGGTCAAATTTTTTTCAAAATAAGCTTCTAAACAAACTTGAGTCTACAATGAAAAAGCATATAAAAGCTGAGAATGAGGTTCTAAAAAATTGTAATGCTGCATTTACTACTTCTCAGTCTTTGAGGTCAAAGTTTTTAGAAAGAAACTCTAATGTCTTTTATATTCCAAGTGGTTATGAAGAAAAAATTGAACCAATAAATCATGATAAATTTAGAATTCTTTATGCAGGGTCAATGAAAGATATTCAAAACCCAAACAATCTTTGGTTGGCCCTACATGAACTTATCATGTCTGATGAAGTGTTTAAACAAAATGTTGAAATTGTACTAATTGGGAATATTGATAGATGGATAATAAACTCAGTTGAATTTAAAAAAATCCGTGATCGGAAGATATTATCATACATCCCCAAAAAGGAGCTTGATATAGAAATATCTAAAGCAGAACTATTAGTGGTTTGCTCGGTAAATTATCCTGATTCAAATGATATTGTCCCTGGAAAGTTTTTTCATTATTTAGCAGCAAATAAAAATATTTTAGGTATATCAAATAAAGGAAGTGATTTAGAAAAAATAATTAATGAAACAAAGTCAGGGATGTCTTTTGATTTTAATAATTATGATGATTTAAAAAATTATATTTATAAATGTTATCAAAATTTTATAAAGGGGGAAAGGACTAAAAATGAATTAAATGAAAGCTACTTATCAATGAATATTGCCAAAGAAATTGATAAAATAGTTTCAAATATTTAAAATGGGAATTGTATTTAAGCAATCATATAAAAATATAATTATAATATCAATTGCGATATTGATTGGGGCCGTCAATACTTTGTATTTTTATCCTGTTTTTCTTAAAGAAGAATATTATGGTCTAGTAGTTTTTCTGCTTGCAACATCAAACTTGTTAATGCCTTTAGTTGCATTTGGAAGTCAACACACAATCATAAAATACTATAGCTCTTATTCTAATAAAAACGAAAGGGACTCTTTTATGTCTTCAGTTATTTTAATTCCATTGTTTACAATTATTCCAATATCACTACTTGTAATTGAGTTTCATGACCTAATTGGGGAATTTCTTTCTATTCAAAATCCTATTATTGAGTCGTATGTCTGGGTTATTTTTTTAGTTGCGTTTGCCACTTCATATTTTGAAGTATTCTACTCATGGGCTAGAGTCCAGCTTAAATCTGTATTTGGAAACTTTTTAAAAGAAATTTTTCCAAGGCTTTCAGTTTTTTCTTTATTGATATGTGTTTACTTTGGCCTTATAAACAAAGAAGAATTTGTTTGGTGGCTGACTGGACTTTATTATTTGAGACTTTTTATAATGATCATGTATTCATTTAGCCTATACTTTCCTAAAATTACTTTTAGCTTACCTAAAAATATTGGGAGCATACTAACATATTCATTTTATATTTTTTTAGCTGGCTCAGCGGCAAGTATATTGATTGATATTGATAAATTTATGATTCCTCAAAAAGAGGCTATTAGTCAAACAGCATTTTATGCTGTTGCAGTTTTTATAGCTACTGTAGTTGAAATTCCAGGTAGAGCTATGTTTCAAATAATAAACCCATTAGTTGCAAAGGCACTAAACGAAAACAACATTAAAGAGCTTAGTAACTTATATTCAAAAAGCTCTATCAATTTATTAATCGTTGCAGGATTATTTTTTCTTTTGATTAATATAAATATTGAGCCCTTTTATAATCTCATGCCAAATCAATCTTATGGTGATGCAATCTTGGTTGTTTTAATGATATCAACTAGTAAGCTTATTTTAATGAGTTTTGGATGTGGACCTGCAATACTAGCTACAGCAAAATTTTATAAAATAACATTACCCTTTTCTATTTTAATGGCAATTGCTGTTTACTTTTTAAATGATATTCTTATTGATATTTATAGCATAAATGGCGCTGCGCTATCAACACTAATTGTTGTTTTTGTTTTTACTGTTTTAAAAACTTTATATATAAAAGTTAAGCTCAACATTTCCCCTTACTCAACTAATTCTATAAAAGTTTTAGCAAGTATTTTAGTTGTATATTTTTTACTTAACTCCTTCGATTTAAACCTAAATAGTATTTTAGAAATTGCTGTAAATACTTTTGTTATCTTGTTTTTGTATTTAATTATTATATATAAACTTGAAGCATCAAAAGCTATAAATAGTTTTATAAATAATTTATTTAAAGGAGAGTTTAGGCTTTAAAAATTTTGAAAGTAAAGATTTTTTTTCTTTAACTAATTCTTCCGGTGTACCTGTAAATACAACTTGGCCACCATTATCTCCGCCATATGGTCCTAAGTCAATAATGTGATCAGCCGACTTTATTAAATCAATATTGTGCTCAACAACAATTATCGAGTGTCCAAAATCAATTAAAAAATTAAAAGATTTAATTAGCTTTTTTATATCATGAAAGTGTAGGCCAGTTGTTGGCTCATCAAAAATAAATAAAGTGCTTTCTTTATTTTTTCCTTTAAGTAAAAAAGACGCCAATTTTATTCTTTGGGCTTCTCCGCCCGATAAGGTCGAGGAGGATTGACCTAGATTTACATAACCCATGCCAACATCAATCAAGCACTTTAACTTATTTGAAATCTTAGTTTGATTGTTTCTGAGAAAAAAATCATATGCATTATCAATAGTCATATTCAAAACATCATCAATATTCTTGTCCATATATTTGACTTGTAAAACTGTTTTTTTGAATTTTTTTCCTTTACAGGCCTCACATTTAAGTCTAATATCAGACATAAATTGCATTTCAATTTTTATCTCTCCCTCACCCTTGCATTCATCGCATCTTCCACCATCAACATTAAATGAAAAATGCTTTGGTTTTAGATTAAATTGTTTTGATGATTTTTGATTTGAAAAAAGAGTTCTTATATCATCATAAGCTTTAATATATGTTGCGGGGTTTGACCTTGAAGAAGTTCCAATAGGATTTTGATCAATATATTCAATTGATGTTATTGATTCAAGATTTCCGCTTAAATTATCAAACTCACCTGGCTTTTCTTTGAAAATTCCCTTTTCTTTAAGTAATGACGGATAAAGTATTTTTTTAACTAATGTTGTTTTTCCACTTCCTGAAATTCCTGTTATACATACTAAAGAATTTAAAGGAATATCCACATTTATATTTTTCAAATTATTTTCTCTACAGCCTTTAAGTTTAATTTTATTTGATGACTTTCTTCTTAGAGAGGGTATTTCAATTAAATTATTTTGAGTTAGATAATCTACTGTTAGAGAATCAGAGTTTAATAATTTATTAATAGAACCTTGAGCAATTACACAACCACCCTGTGACCCAGCACCTGGACCTAAATCAATAATTTCATCTGCCGCTCTAATAATGTCTTCATCATGCTCAACTACTAAAACAGAATTGCCCAATTCTTTAAGGTTTTTAAGAATTTTAATAAGTCGAGTTGTATCTTCTGGGTGTAATCCAACGCTTGGTTCATCTAATACGTATATCGAACCTACTAAAGCGCTGCCTATGGATGTAGCTAGGTTAATTCTTTGTGTCTCACCACCTGAAAGCGTATTTGATTTTCTATTTAAAGTTAAGTATGAAAGACCTACATCCCTTAAAAAAGTTAGTCTACTTACAATCTCATCAATAATTCTTTTACTTTTTTTTCTATCTGATTCAGATAGAGATAATTCATTGAAAAACTTCAAGTTTTTATCAATTGACATATCAACCAAATCAAGAACTGATTTTTCATTTATTTTAACATAGTCAGCTTCTTTTCTCAAGCGCTTTCCTTGGCAATCACTACATTTTGTACGACCTCTATATCTAGATAACATCACTCTATTTTGAATCTTATACATTTTTTTTTGGAGCTTTTTAAAGAAAAAGTCAATCCCCTTAAAATGATCATTACCAGTCCATAGCAAATCTTTTTGATCCTTAGTTAATTTATAATAGGGTCTATGAATTGGAAAGTCAAATAAGTTTGCATTTTTAACTAAAAGTTGTTTGTATTTTTTTAGTTTTTGTCCACGCCATGGTGCAATACAATCATCATAAACCGATAAGCCTTTATTGGGAATGACAAGGTCAGGGTCAATGCCCATTATATCACCATATCCTCCACAAGCTTTACATGCCCCAAATGGATTATTGAAACTAAATAAATATTCATTAGGCTCAATGAAATCAATACCATCTCTCTGAAACTTTTTGGAGAAGAAATGATATTTGTTATCGTTTAAAGTTTTGACAAATATATCATTATTACCCTGGAAAAAAGCATTCTCAATAGAATCAACTATCCTGTTTAAATAGTCTTCATCGTTATTGTAAATTGATCTATCAATAACTAAGTAAAATGAATCTTTAATATTAAGATCTGCAGCTTCTAAAATATTTTTGGTTTCACCTTCATGTTCAATTCTTGCATATCCTTGATCAAAATAAAATTGAAAAAATTCACTGCTGTTTGATACTTCACTGAGTTTTATTTTAGCTAGAATTAGAAACCTATCTCCTTTTTCAAATGATTTTATAAAATCAATTACTGAGTCTGTAGAATCTTTTGTTACTTTTTTATTTGATATAGGCGAATATGTGACTCCAATTCTTGAATATAAAAGTTTAATGTAATCATATATCTCAGAGCTTGTACCAACAGTAGATCTTGGGTTTGAGTTGTTAACTTTTTGTTCAATAGCAATTGCGGGTGAAAGCCCTTCAATTTTTTTTACTTTAGGTTTATTTAGTTTACCTAAAAATTGCCTAGTGTAGGATGATAGACTTTCGATAAATCTTCTTTGCCCTTCAGCATAAATTGTATCAAAGGCTAAGCTTGATTTACCGGATCCAGATAGACCAGTTATTACAATCAACTTTTTTTTTGGGATTTTTAAATCAATATTCTTAAGGTTGTGCATCTCTGCACCTTGGATAACAATTGATTTATTTGATATTTTGCTCATAGACTATTTTGCTATCCACAAATAAGGGTCCAAAGGTTTAGTATTTTCAAAAATACTAAACTGTAATGTTGTTTTTGATTCCTGATCATTATTAAAAGCATTGCCTATGACTTGTAATGAATTTACATTATCACCTTTTTCTACATTAACTCTTGATAAGTTTTTGTATGCAGTAATATAATTTCCGTGTTGTATTAAAACTGTTAAATTGCTTGACTTGAATTTCAAAACAGAAAGAACCTTTCCATTAAATACTGATCTAACCTCAGCATTTTTAGTAGTGGCAATAACAATTCCATTGCTTTGAATTTTTGTAGTTCTAACTACTGGGTGTGGTTGTAGACCAAATCTTTGTATTATTACACCTCTTTCAACAGGCCATGGTAAATTACCTTTATTCAATAAGAAATTTTTTGCTGTTAACACTGCTTCTGGTGTTAGCTTAAATACATCATCATCAGAATCTTTATTTGATTCTTTAATCGCAAGTTTAATTAATCTCTCAATTTCTTTATCTAATTGATTTGACAATTTTTGTTTTTTATCGATTTCATTTTTGTAACTCTTTTCTTTTCTCTTTAAACCACTGATTAAACCACTTTGTGTTTCTTTTTCTTTTGATAGATTTTTTTCTTCAATTCTATTTTCAATCAATAAGCTTTCTTTTTTACTTATACTTTTATTAATAGTATCATTAATTATTTTTATTTCATCAATGGTTGAACTTATTTTATTAGCATAATTTCTTCTATTTACAGAATATTGATTCATATACTGAGTTCGTTTAAGGGCTTGTAGAAAATTATCCGAAGACAATAAAAACATTAATTTACTCTCTTTTAATCGGCTTTTATATGAATTAAAAACCATTTTTGAGTAATCATCTTTTGCCTTATTTACCATTATATTTAGTTCAGAAACTTTATTCTCATTTTCAGAAATTTCATTGACTAGCATATTAATCTGATCGTTTGTTATTTTAATTAGATCTTGATTCCTATTAATTTTTATAGAGATATTTTCGAGATCTCCATAAGCCATTTTTGTTTTTTTACTATTGTCAATTAATAAACTATTAATTTCTTTTATTTCATTCTTTAATTTAAGTCTTTGGGATTCTAGTTCTTTAATTTTAGAAGTTTGGCTAAATAAAAAAGATGATGTTAAAATACATGCTGAAAGTAATATTATTTTTTTTCTTAAAATCAAAATTTTATTTTTCTGTAATTGTTAGGAATTTCAAATGGAAATAAGATTTCATCACTGGTATCAGTTGAATTAGTTGACATATATAAATTAATTAAATTTTTACCATCATTAACCGTAATTTTTGAGATTGTATATAGCATTGAATTGTTTGTTTCCTTAAAATCTTTATAATAAATACTTAACTCTCTTCCTAATTCAATTTGTTTGATCTCTTGTGCAATTAATTTATTTAAGTTAGTATCGAAAAAAAGACTTACTGAAAACTCATCATCTACATATTCATAAACAATTAAATTTTTGTCAATTTCATAGGTATTGTAATTAGCTATACTAATTATTTCATTTAAAGGTTCACCAGTTAAAATGTTCTGAATTTGATTAAAGTCTAATGTAAATCCAAGCTTATCATAAATATCACCAAAGTCTGTTCTGAAAAAAGTTTTATCAATTTTTTGATAACCTAAAATTTGATCAGGTTCAATTAAAATTTTAAACAATGGAATTATAAAGCCACCCGAGATTAAAATTTTTTTATTCTTTCTAATTTTAATATTAATATCAAATGAATAATTAGAATTGTTATATTCAAGATTAGCATTATTTGATAAAACCAAAGTGTTAAAATCGAATACATTTAATTCATCCGCTTTGAAAGACTTTTTTGTGTATTGTTGTTTGTTGTAATTAAAATCTGAGAAATCCTTGTTTTTATTTTTAGTTTTAATGCCACAACCTCCAATGATTAAACATAATAATAGGATTTTTAACCTCATTTATGTTAAGTTATTAATTTAGGCCTGTACTTCCAAAGCCACCTTCTCCACGAAGTGATGTATCGATAGATTCAACGTTGTTCCAAATTATACTTTCATGTTTTGCAATTACCAGCTGAGCAATTCTATCCCCTGATTTTACAATAAAATCATCATTTGAATGATTGATTAAAATAACTCCTATTTCACCCCTATAGTCAGAATCGATTGTTCCTGGCGAATTTAAAACTGTAACCCCCTTTTTTAATGCTAGGCCACTCCTAGGTCTAACCTGTGCCTCAACACTTATTGGTAATTTGATATGAATACCTGTACTTATTAGCTTAAACTCCCCTGGCTTAATAATAATAGGTTCCTGCAAGTAGGACATAAGGTCCATGCCTGCAGAAAATTTTGTTTGATAAGTTGGATTTGGATTATCTGATTTGTTTATTATTTGAATTTGCATAACAAATCTTAGCCTTTTAATGCTTCTGCACCTGAAACTATTTCTAAAATTTCATTGGTAATTGCAGCTTGTCTTGCTTTGTTATATGTCAAAACTAACTCATCTTTTAATTCAGTAGCATTGTCAGTTGCTTTATGCATGGCTGTCATTCTGGCCCCATGCTCACTTGCAAATGAATCTCTTAGGGCTTTAAATAATTGTATTCTTAAGGATTTTGGAACTAATTCACTAACAATTTGCTCCATCGAAGGTTCAAAAATATAATTTTGTAAAGCCTCCGATTCTAAATCATTAACTATTGGTAATAATTGTTCTGATTTAATTATTTGATTAGCAGCATTTTTAAAGCTGTTATAAATTATTTCAACATGATCATATTTTTCGTCTGCAAAATCTTGAATAATTTGGTCAATAATTGGACTAGAGTTCTCATACGAAAGTTCATCAAAAATTTCACTTTTATTTTGAACGATATTTTCTGTTTTAGACAAAACATCATTTGCTTTTTTTCCAATGACGATGAAATAAAACTCAGCATTAGAGAACTTTTCTAAAGATTTTAGTGATTTTGATTGCTTAACAATATTTGAATTAAAAGCTCCACAAAAACCTCTGTTAGAAGCAATAGCAACTATCAAAACTTTTTTTATTGGTCTTTGTGCTGCCAAATATGAAATATTTGAAGAAGAAATAACATTTGTAAAACTTGACATCAACTCATTCAATTTTTCTGAATAAGGTTTCATTGCTGTAATTGCATCTTGAGCTTTTTTAAGTTTCGCAGCAGAAACCATTTTAATAGCACTTGTTATCTTCATTGTAGAAGTAACAGATGAAATTCTATTTCTTATTTCTTTAAGATTAGGCATCTAATTATTCATATGAAGCAGATAAATCCGAAGCAACTTTTTCTAAAGTAGAAGTTACCTCATCAGTTAATTTACCTTGCTTAATTTGATTTAATATTTTTTTGTGCTTTAGGTTCAAAAGCTCAATAAATTTCTTTTCAAAATCCTTTACTTTTTCAACCGGAACAGCTTTTAATAAATCTTTTGATCCTAAATAAATAATTGAAACTTGATCCTCAACTTTAAAAGGATCATTTTGAGCTTGTTTGAGAATTTCAACATTTCTTTTACCTTTTTCAATTACGCTTAGGGTTACTGGATCTAAGTCAGAGCCAAACTTAGCAAATGCTTGTAGTTCTCTAAATTGAGCTTGGTCTAGCTTTAATGTTCCAGCAACTTTTTTCATGGACTTAATTTGTGCAGATCCACCAACTCTTGAAACAGAGATACCCACATTAATAGCAGGTCTAACACCTGAGTTGAAAAGATCAGACTCTAAAAATATTTGACCATCTGTAATAGAAATAACATTTGTGGGTATGTATGCTGATACGTCACCTGCTTGTGTTTCAATAATTGGCAATGAAGTTAAAGAACCTCCACCCTTTACAATTGGTTTTAGTTTTTCAGGAAGATCATTCATGTTTTTTGCAATATCATCATCATTGATAACCTTAGCAGCTCTTTCCAATAATCTTGAATGTAGATAAAATACATCACCTGGATAAGCTTCACGGCCAGGAGGTCTTCTTAAAAGAAGTGAAACTTCTCTGTAAGCAACTGCTTGTTTTGAAAGGTCATCATAAATAATTAATGCAGGTCTTCCTGTATCTCTAAAAAATTCACCAATAGCGGCACCAGCAAATGGAGCATAAACCTGCATAGGGGCAGGATCAGATGCATTTGCTGCAACAATGGTTGTGTAGGCTAAAGCACCTTTTTCCTCAAGTACTTTTGCAATAGCTGCGACAGTGGAGGCCTTTTGTCCAATTGCCACATAAATACAATAAACAGGTTCTCCAGCATCAAAAAATTCTTTTTGATTCAAAATGGTATCAATACATACTGTTGTTTTTCCTGTTTGCCTATCACCAATCACTAATTCTCTTTGGCCTCTACCAATTGGAATCATTGCGTCAATTGATTTAATACCAGTTTGAAGAGGTTCATTAACAGGCTGTCTATATATAACACCAGGGGCTTTTCTTTCCAATGGCATCTCATACATTTTGCCCTCAATTTTTCCTTTACCATCAATTGGTTGTCCTAATGTGTTCACGACTCTTCCAACGACTCCCTCTCCAACATTAATTGAAGCAATTCTGTTTGTTCTTTTTACAGTATCTCCTTCTTTTATTTCTTTTGATGGCCCTAACAAAACGACACCCACATTATCTTCTTCAAGGTTTAATACGATACCCTCCATTCCATTATCAAACTGTACTAATTCACCATATTGAACATTTGAAAGGCCATAAACCCTTGCAATACCATCACCTACTTGCAAGACAGTTCCTACCTCGTCTAATGATGGGCCAACTTTTGATCCAGTTAATTGATTCTTAATAATTGCTGATATTTCAGCAGGCTTAATATTTGCCATAATTTATTGTATTGTTATGTTTAAAAACTCTTGCTCCAACTTTTTAAGTTGGTCTTTAAAACTAGCATTGTATTGTAAATCTCCAACTCTTAAAACAAATCCGCCAACAATTTGCTTATCAACTATATTGGTTAGATTAACATTTTTTGATGTTAGTTCTTTTACTTTTTGTTCTATTTCTTTTAGCTTATTGATTTCAACTTCAGAAGCTGTTGTTAGAGTAACTTCCTGATTACCTACATAATCATTGTATAAAACTGTAAAACTTTTGGAGACGTCATCAAAAAGATCAATTCTCCTATTTTTCATTAATAGTTTGATTAGACTTTTACTCAAATCATTAATATCCTCAAAAATCTCATTTAGAGTAGCTAGTTTATCACTGTCTTTGATAACCTTGCTATCAATAAAAAGCTTAAGCTCTTCAGATTCATCAAATGTATTATTGATAAATGACATATCATTATGTACCGCTTCAAGTTTATCATTATCATCCTTACATGACAATAATAAAGCCTTAGCGTATCTGAATGCTACTCTGTTATAATTCATTTAAGTTTAACGTCCTTTAATAATTCATCAACAATTTTCATTTGCTTATCATTTTCTGAAAGCTTTTCATTTAGAAGTTTCTCGGCAATTTCAATGGAAAGACCTGCAACTTGCTTTTTAATCTCAGAAACAGCAGCATTTTTTTCATTTCTAATTGCTTCATTAGCGCTTTCAATGATTTTTTCTGCTTCTTTTTTAGCTTCATCTTTAGATTCACCTATAATTGCTTTTTTTAAATCTCTAGCTTCTTTTAAAATTGAATCTCTTTCAATTCTGGCCTTTTTCATGATTTCTTCATTATCAGCTTGTAATAATTGCATCTCTTCTCTTGCTTTTTCAGCAGATTCAAGAGCATCTTTAATTCCTTCTTCTCTCTCATTTATTGTATCTAAGATCGGCTTCCAAGCAAATTTTTTCAACAAAAAAATTAAAGACAAAAAAATTAAAGAGTGCCAAAAAAATAGCCCAAGTGAAAATTCTTCTAATAATTTTTCCATAATAAATAAAATTAGAATTACTCCAGTTTTTTTGAAGTAAGACTGTTAGTTAAATTTAAGCAGCAAATAAAGCTACAAAACCAAATCCCTCTGCCAATGCAGCTAAAATAAGAGACAAGGTTTGAATTTTACCATAAGCATCGGGCTGTCTGCCGATAGCTTCCATAGCTCCTTTTCCTGTTAAGCCGAGTCCAATTCCGACTCCGATTGCGCAAAGTCCTGCGCCAATAATTGCTGGTATTTCCATAATAAAATATAATTTAGTTTAACATAATTTAAGTTTAATGTTCATGCTCTTCATTTGCAAATCCAAAATATAAAGCAGACAAAATAGTAAAAATGTAGGCCTGTAAAAGCGCTACAAAAAGTTCAATAATCATTAATAAAAAGGCTAGAACAAATGAAAGCGAACTGCCGATCCAGTTGTAAAATATAAACATAAGTCCAATTATACTCATGATTACTATGTGACCCCCTTGCATATTAGCATACAATCGAATCATGAGGGTTAACGGTTTTATAAAAACCCCTAAAAGTTCTATTGGTGCTAAAATAAGTCTGATAGGCTTTGGTACTCCAGGCATCCAAAAAATGTGTGCCCAATAATTTTTATTGGCTGTAACGTTTGTAATAATGAACGTTAACAAGGCTAGTGAAAATGTAATTGCAATATTTCCGGTAACATTAATCCCAATTGGTGTCAAACCTAATAGATTTAGGAATAATACAAAAAAGAAAATAGTCAAAAGAAAGCTCATATATTTCTTATAATTCTTACCAATATTTGGTCTAGCAATTTCATCTCTAACATATAAAACTATAGGTTCAAAAAACCTCCCCATTCCTTTTGATATACCTTTATTAGTCTTGTATGATTTAGCTAGACTTATAAATAACCATAACATAAATATTGCAGTAAAAATCATAACAACAACGTTTTTAGTTATTGAAAAATCAATTGGTTTCTCATTAATTAATTTATTGGTATCGTCATAAATAAATGTTCCTTCACTATCAGTTTTATAGATTCTATTTTTATCATAATACATTCTATAGTAGTTTTCATTACTGGAAACCACTTTTTTACCATGTTTAAACTCTGATGACATGAAAAACTTAAGTCCGTTATCATAAAGAATAACAGGTAAGGGAATTTCAATATATACTTTTTCACCATTCTCTTTGGTGTAAGATGCAACCCCAAAGCTATGTGAATCTTTAAGGTGGTGAGTAATATATTTTTTGATTTCTTCTTTAATTCCACCACTTTTTTCAAGGTTTTTATCAATTGAATATCCGTAAGTAGATAGGCTTAAAACTAAAATAAGTGAGAGAAAAAATTTTGCAAAATTCATATGAGAATATCGGCAATAATAAACAATGCCGCAAAGTTAAGACATTAACTCAAAAAATAAAGCTATTTATCTAATTTCTTTAACTGTTTATAAACAACAAAAAATGCAATTGCAAATCCAACTAAAGACATTATTAATATGAAGGTTTTTTCCAGGTTATAATAAGAATCTATCCATTTTCCAATCCTTGAAAAAATGAAGATAGTAATCCCCATTTCAAAGCTGATCAAGGCAAATGTTGCTAATGTACTACGCTGTTTTTTCAGCTTCTGATTTTTTTTCGTTGGTACTTTCTGTTTCTACAGCTTTTAGTTGTTTACCAGTTTTCATAACAATAGTTGCATCGACTTGAGCTCCTTCTTCAACTGAAAGTTTTGCTGTAGTTATATCACCCTGTATGTATGACTCTGACATTAGAGAAAGAATTTCTGAAATTAGAATCTGTCCACTAATTGAGCCTGATATATCGGCATTAGAACAATTTAATTTACCAATGATTTTTCCAGCTTTACCAACTACAACTTTTCCAGTAGTAGTAATATTACCCTCAACTATGCCGTCGATTCTAAAATCAGCTTTTGATATAATGTCACCAACTATTTTAGTAGATGATTCGATAACATCTACAGAGGGAGATGAGAAAAATTTGTTATCAGCCATAATTTATTTTTTTAGTTTGTCTAATGTTTTAAAAATCAGCATATTAATATACTGGGGCGTTGAAATTACGAAATATTTATTATTTGACAATATTTTGTTTTTCTTAATTAATTGATCCGCAAAATCTTTAGCTTTTAAAATTGATTGGAAACCATAAAACGAAAGCAAATTAGTGTTGCCATCATATTCATCAATATTATATTCAATCTCCATCAGAGAATTTAAATTAAATTTTGTATCAGTTTCAAAAAAAACAATAAAGGATGAATCATTAATTGACATAGATTTTTTGGAGACTAGCTCATTTAAAAAAACTGTTTTTTTCTTCAATCCTTGAGAAAGCTCAGGATAAAACTCAATTAGTTCATTCAATGAATTAATATAGTTGTCAATTCCTTTTTCATTAGCTTCTAGTTTTGCTTTGAAAAGGAGCAAATCAAATCTGTTAGTCCTTGAGATGGATTTGGATAATACTGAATCAATTGACCTTATAACATAATCAATTTTATTACTTTCCACTATATCTTTAAGGCTTTCAATATAATTGTCAATGTTAACTTTATTTTGATTTTCTAGTTCGTCATTAGACAAAATTTTAGCAATTGATGAGCTGGGGTAATTTTGAATAATATTTTTCTTTATCTGATTTACAATTTTTAGGTTTTTATTTATGTCCGAATTATAAATTAGATATAAATAGTACTGGCTTTGTAGATACTCAAGTTCAGTTGCATGTTCTCTATCAATTTTCTTAAAGTTTTCTAATGAACTTTCTTGATCATTAAAATACTCATAAAAGTAAAGGCCCTTTTTATAAAAATTTGAATTTTTAATTTTATTCAAGCTGTCTTTTTTTGTCTTAGTATATGGTATTAATTTGACAAACTCATCAATATTACTATCTTCATTGTAATTTAAAATATTAGGTTTTACCTGTTGTTTTTCAATGTCAATAAAATTGACTTTTGATAATCTCCAATTTTCGACTCTCTCTCTTTTTCCCCAAATGTTTTTAAATTGTTTTAATCCTCTAGAAATAGCAGAGTTATTGTTAAAATAAAAAATAGCATTGTTATCTGATCTGTTTTGTTTTTTTGCTTCATCAGTAGTTTGTGTTTTACTAACATTTTCTGAATATAATTTTTCATAAAGATCTTCCTCACTGAATGTACTCAAATAAAATAATGAATCAATTAAATTGTTTTCTTTCTCTAACTCAGAGACAATATTTAATTTTTCTCTTTTCTTGTTTAGGATAAAATATTTTTTTGATTGATTGTCCAAAAGGTTTATTAAACTGTCTAAGTAATTATTTGCTGTCAAATATTCTTTATCTGATAAATTCAAGTTATACAACTGCTCATAAACTTTTTCATTTAACTTATTATCATTCTGATTTAATTTCAATGCCTCCTTAAATAATAAAGATGCAAAATCACGATTACCTTTTTGAAACTGATTTAGAGCGTAATAATATTTAATCTTAGCCAAGCTAAGAAAATTCCTTGGTCTATTTAATTCTGTTTTGTAAAAAGACTCCTCATATAAACCTTCATTTATCAAGCTTAATTTTAATTTAGAATCTAAATGTATTTCTTCAAATTTTGATGCTTTTGTGCTCAAAGATTTTTCTAAATAAAAAAAAGTCGAATCATTTTCGTTTAATACGTTATATGACTGGGAAATTATAAAATTTAGTCTTCTAATATTTTCATTGTTATTTGAAAATATTAAAGCATATTTTAAAGAGGATATAACTTTATTGAAATCGTTCTTTTTCAAATATGCCTCGGCAATTATTTGATAAATAATTGATTTTTCAGAATCGGAAATTTTATATTTTTTTTGTTCTTTTTCAACATATGAAACCGCACTTTCATATTGTTCGTTATTAATAAAAATTAAGGCCCTATAAAAAAATGCTTCGAACCAAAATTTGGATTTTTCATTTTGTTTAAGAATATAATTTAGTGCTTGAATTGAAGATAAATATCTTTTATCATAAAATCTAGATTTTCCTAGTAAGAGATATGCTTGATTAATGTATTCACTATCCATATTAATATCATCACCCATCTTCTGAATTACTTTTATAGCTTTTTCCTCAGACTTTAAAAAGTTTTTAGAGGGATAATCGGGAAGTGTATTTGTTATGTTGTTTTCTAATAATACTGGAATTATGTCCCAAAAATTTTCATTATATGATTCCTTAAGTTGACTTACCCCTTCGTCTAAAAAAAGTTCCCCATTATATAAAATGTTATATTTTGACGATAAAGATTTATATGCTTGACATGATGACAGCATTAATATTAAAAGTGTAAATATTTTATAATTTCTAAACATTTTTTTATAAACCTATTATTTTCATAATATTGCAATCAGAATGTCAGGTAGTACAAAAGTAACTTTAATTTTAGATGGTGAAAAAAATGATTTCATCATGGAAAATGATGGTAATATTTTAGATGTAGCTCTTTCACATGGAATTGATGTACCATATTCTTGCCAAGGAGGGGTGTGTCTAACTTGTATGGCCAAAGTTAAAAGCGGAGATGCTGAAATGGATGAATATGGAATGCTTTCAGATGATGAAATTGATGAAGGACTAATATTAACATGTATATCAAAACCTAACTCAGATGAAATTACAATAGATTATGATGATGTTTAGTAAATAATTTCGTTAACTCTTCCTAAAATTTCCTCCACACTAATTGTCCTCATAGCATTTTCATACCCTTTTATTATTTTATTACCATAAATTGAATTTGGAACTAAAGGATATTTATCTCGGTTAACACAAAACTGATTTTCAGATTTATAATTGAATGTTGTAAATCCAGTATAAGGATGTGTTAATCCCCACAATGTTATAACGGGAACACTATATATTGATGCAATGTGACCGTTGGCAGAATCCATTGATATCATCAAATCTAAATTTGAAATTAGAGAAATTTCGTTTTCAAATCCATTTAAAGCTCCACACGAATAAACGTTTTTGAAAGCAGATGACCATCTATTTATTGTCTCCATTTCAATCTTTCCATTACCAAATAAAATAATATTATATTTTTCTTGTAAATATGAAACTATTTTTTGCATTAAATCTAGTGGATACATTTTTGCTGCATGCTTTGCAAAAGGTGCTATCCCAATTAGCTTGTTAGAGTTAATCTGAAAATATTCCGAGTTCAAAACAAGCTTTTTTGATGCAGGATAAATATGATCTTTTGTTAGATCAATACTAAAGTGAAGCTTATTAAAAACTTCTTGATATAGATAATGAACAGGTGTGAGTGGTTTAAAAATCTTATTGGACTGGCGAGTTAAAGCCCTTCTCTCTTTTCGTTTTTTATTAATAACTGAAACTTTTTTGAAAGAAACCCTAAATAAAAAGGAAAGAATATTGGTTCTTAAAACTGAATGTAAGTCAGCAATTCGTGATGGATTTAACTTAATTAGATCTGAAAACAATTTAAACAATCCTAAAACACCTTTGTGTCTTTTTCTAAAATCGACCTCAAAAATTTCGACATTTTTAAACTCATTAAATAATGGCTTAAACTTTGGTCGCGTTACAAAAATGAATCTATTTTCTGGATATTTTTTTTCAAGACATCTAATAATTGGGATTGTCATAACAACATCTCCCATTGATGAAAACCTAAGAATTAATGTTTTACCATTAATCATCTTTTGAATAAAGTTGAGGGTTTAAAGATTCATCATTATACATTTTCATTTGCTTATATGTTGATATTATGACATTCCCCTTTGAAATATTTTCTAACAATTGGTCTATTGCTTTAGATAAATTAATTCTTTGTAAAATTAAAGCCTCAAGCTTAACTGAACATTTTTGTCGATGTTCATCAGATGCTGACTTTCTATTTGCTTCTTCATTCATGTGAAATATTTTTAAAGCTAATATTGACAATCTATCTAAGGCCCATGCAGGGGTCTCTGTATTTAAAATTGCATCATTGGATGGTGATGAATTCGAAAAGTTATCAAAGAAATAATCGTCTATTTCCTCTACAAAATCTGTTCTAACTTGATTACTTGAATCAATTTTTCTTTTGATGTTAAGGGCCTCTTTTGGGCTAATATCTGGCTTTCTAATTATATCCTCAAGATGCCACTGTACAGTATCAATCCAGCATTTATCATAAATCATTTTCTCAAATAGTTTAGAGCTTGAATAAGGGTTAGATTTTAGAGCGCCTACAAAGTCTTGCAAATGATAATCGTCAATTACTTGTTGAAAAATTAAATTACAAGTTTTACTTATTGACATTATAAATTATTTGTTTAAATATATAAACTATAATTAAAATTAAACTAAATTTGAAATACAGAATTAATAATGGAATTTAAAGATTTATTTGAAGCAATAGAATTCTTGTTTGTTGAAGTTTTATTTATACCATTTGATTTTATAAGATTGGATATATCTAATTGGATTATACAAAATGCTATCAATTTTACATTTATAATTGTTATTTCAGCAGCCCTAGTTTACTGGACTCTTGAGTTAGTAAAATATGATAAAAAGGGTGATGAAAAGAAAGATGTTACGGCTCACTCTTTCTTATAGATCGAATCCAATGTCTTTTCTAAAAATCTTTCCTCTAAAATTTATTTTCTTAATATTTAGGTAAGATTTCTTAAGCGCCTCTTTCATTGATTCAGAGGATGAAACTATAGAAAGAACTCTTCCTCCATTTGTTTTTAACTTATCATTATTAATTTTAGTACCTGCATGAAATATCAATGAATCTTTTATATTATTGAGTCCTGTAATTTCAAATCCTTTTTCATATTCTTCAGGATATCCGCCAGATGCTAGGACAACATTTACATAATAATTAGAATCCAGATCTAAGTCAATTTTATCTAAATTCTGTTTTGCGCACGAAATCAAAATGTCCATAAAATCATTTTTAATTCTTGGCAAAACAACTTGTGTTTCTGGATCTCCCATTCTGACGTTGTATTCAATAACTTTAGGTTGACCATTTACATTAATTAAACCAATAAAAATAAAACCGATATAGTCAATTTTTTCGTTAATTAGGCCATTAATAGTTGGTTTAATAATGTTATTTTCAATTTTATTTTTTAAATCTTTATCTAAAAAATTTACAGGTGAAACAGATCCCATGCCGCCTGTATTTAAACCAGTATCTCCTTCACCTATTTGTTTATAATCTTTAGCATAAGGAAGAATCTTATAATTCAAACCATCAAATAGGACAAAGCATGACATTTCAATTCCATTAAGAAACTCCTCAATAACGACTTTTTTTGAGGATTTACCGAACTTTAAATTCAATAACATCTCCTTTAAAATATGTACAGCTTCATTTTTATTGTCAACAATTACAACACCCTTTCCAGCAGCTGGTCCATCGGCTTTAATAACATAAGGTGGGTTAGAGTTTCTTATGTATTCAATGCCATCATTAATTGTATGTTTATTGAAGGACATATAATTGGCTGTAGGGATATTATATTTTTTCATAAAATTTTTAGCAAAATCTTTACTTCCCTCCAATTTAGAGCCGTATTTTGAGGGTCCAATAACAAGAACTTTAGATAACGATGGATCATTTTTAATGTAATCAGATACTCCTTTAATTAACGGTATTTCTGGACCAACCAAAACATATGAAATGTTATAATTTAATATACAATCCTTAATAGAGTCGAAATCATCAACATCAAGGATAACACTCTTTGCAATGTCCTCAAATCCAGGATTGGCGTTTGTAACATAAATATTGACATCGTGTTTAGAACGATAAATTTTCCAAGCGAAAGCATGTTCTCGTGCACCTGAGCCAATAATTAATAAATTCATATAACAAAAATAATTTTTTGATAGATATATTATGCATAATTACCGTATAAAAATACTTCAGTATATAAAATAAAAACAGATCTAACAATGTTAGAAAAAACTATATTTTATTATTTAAAATATTGATTGACAATGTTTTATAAATAGGATACAAAATAATGAACTATTTTATTATATTATTTTTATATATTTACGATCAAGTTATGTGCTGGTTTGCTGCGAAAACAACATATAGAGGAGAATTTAAGGCTCAAGATTATTTTATATCTATGAGCATAAATTCGTATGTCCCATACTACAAAAGCAAGAGGATTTGGTCTGATAGGATTAAAAACGTAAATGTTCCTGCAATCTCTGGGTATGTTTTTTTTGAGCTATCAAAAATTAATTATCAACTTATAAATGTTAACCCTTTCACAAAAAATATAGTTAAAGGAATAAATGGTTTACCGGCTATTATAAATGAAAAGGAAATAAATACGCTTAAAAAACATTTAAATGGGGATTGTCTACCAGGTTCGTTAGACCTATTTAAAGGACAAAAAATTAAGGTCAATACTGGCCCATTTATATTTAAAAAAGGAACTGTAAATAAAGTCAGCTGCAACAAGGTTGTAATTAGTATTGATGCAATGAATATTAGTCTTATTTTAAATAAATCCTCTGTTGTAGCTGCATAAAATTATGAAAAATATATTAAGACTTATTTGTGAGTTTATTGGCGAAGCCCTGCATTTTCAAAAATTACTTTTAGTTGTTTTTTTTGTACCATGTCTAGTGCTTGGTCAAGATGTGAATGACTTAAAACAAAATGTAGATTTTAAGGTTCTCGCCGAAATGTCTGATAAAGAAGTCAATGATTATTGGCTACAAGTCCAAGAGAGAGGATATAGTTTAGATCAGCTAAAAGTATTAGCAAGAGCTCAAGGTGTGTCAGAATCTGATTTGATTGAGTTTGAAAAAAGAATTAAAAATGTTGAACAATCAAAAATAGAATTCGAGGGTGATAACCTAACTAAAACCCAAAATGAACTTTCTTCTATTTTTGGGATGAAAACGGAGGAAAGGATTGAAGCTGGGGCAAATGAATCTTACTCATTTGCAAATCTAGGTATTTTTGGATCCGATTTTTTTAACAATCCAAACATCAACACTTCACCGCAACTCAATATTGCTACGCCTGAATCATATGAGTTGGGGCCTGGCGATGAATTAGCTGTAAGTATTTGGGGTGCTGCTGAAAACGAATATGCTTCTAAAATAAGTAGAGAGGGGTATTTAAAAATTGAAAGAATTGGTCCTGTCTTTTTAAGTGGTTTAACAATTACGCAAGCTAAGTCTAAATTAAGGGAGAAGCTCTCTAAAATTTATTCTGGATTAAATTCAAACTACAATAAGGTTTTTATTGATGTTTCACTGTTAAGCAGTCGTTCGATAATTATTAATATTACTGGGAATATAAAAGCCGCTGGCACCTATACTTTATCTTCTTTAATCAGTCCATTAAATGCCATATATGCTGCTGGAGGCCCTAGTGATAATGGTTCATATAGGGATATTAAAATTATAAGAGGAGGAAAAGAAATCCATTCAATTGATTTGTATGATTATTTTGTAAAAGGCTCTCTGGAAAGCTTTTCTTTAAGAGATCAAGATGTTATTCTAATTCCATCATATAAAAAACGTGTTTTTTTAAATGGAGAATTCAAAACAAATGGAATATTTGAGGTTATTGAAAATGAATCTATTTCAGATTTATTACTTTATAATGGGGGGATAGCAACTTTTGGATCAAAAAACGAAATTTATATAGAAAGAATTGATGGTCTAAACAAAAGCATTAAAACAGTATCTAGCAAAGATTTTAAAAAATTTACACTTAATGATGGTGACATAATAGAAGCCAGGAGAGTTGGTGATGAAATAATAAATTCAGTTAGTGTTGAAGGCGCTGTTATGATTCCAGGCCAATATGAACTGTTTAAAAATCCTGATATTAAGTCACTTGTTGAATCAGCTGGTGGGCTTAAAGAAAGTGCGCTTAAAGAAAGGGCCTATTTGATTAGAGAGATCGATGGGTTTGAACAAGAAGCGCAAACAATAAACCTCCTCGCTTCCTTAAATTCAACTAAAGTATATAAACTCAGGAATAATGATAAGCTTATCATACCATCGCTTGAAGAATTAATGTCTATAAAAAATGTTTCTATTAGCGGTGAAGTAAATGACCCTAATGATTATCCTTTCTTTGAAGGCATGACAGCTGTAGATTTGATATTAATGGCTAAGGGTATAAATGAAAAAGGTTCTTATGATGATATTACTATCTACAGGTCAACATATGATGAGAGTCAACAAAACCCAGTTGAAACTATTGTTATCTCTTTGGATAAGGGTTATGGTAATTTAAGTTCAAAACAAAATATTGAATTGACTGCAAATGACCTTGTGGTTGTTAGATCAAAACTTGGCTATCAGCCCAAAGAATTTGTAACTGTTTCTGGTCTTGCTAAAAAACCTGGTGACTATGCTTTAAAATCAAACAAATACTCAGTATTTGATTTGATTAAGGATTTTAATGGCTTTTTGCCTGATGCCGAATTAAGTGGTGTAAAGTTAAAACGTATTTTTGAATCAAATGAAATTAATGAGCTAGTTGATGAAATTGAAGAAGATGATGTTTTAGATGAGCATATTGAAATAGGGTTAAACGTTGATTTAATTCTCAAATCTGAAGGTCGTCTGGATCAATATAATTTAACACTAAAGCCTGGTGATCAAATTTTGGTTCCAAAGTCTGACAACTCTATCGAGATTACTGGTGCAGTCCAAAAAGCGTCAGCAATATCGTTTAAAATGGGGGTGACTGTACGTAAGGCAATTAATGCTGCGGGAGGTTTTAGTATAAATGCAAAAAAAAATCGTGTTTATGTTGTTTATCAAAACGGAAGCATCAAAAGCACAAAGTCATTTTTATTTTTTAAAAATTATCCAAAACTTTTACCAGGTTCAAAAGTTTTTGTGCCTGAAAAAAATGAAAGTGTTGATAAAACTAGTGTTGGGGAGATTGTGGGCTATACCACAAGCTTGGTTTCTATTATTGCTTTAATAAAGTCATTATAAAATGAAGAATAATAACGACGAAATAGATCTGGTTGAGCTGTTAAAAACTGCTTGGGATGGAAGAAAACAAATAATAATCATTTCATCTATTTTTATATTAATTGGTGTTGTGGTAGCTTTGCGTTCTCCGGTTATTTATACCTCATCAACAACGTTTATTAATAGTCAAACAGAATCTAAAGGCTCTTCTAGCATAAGTGGTGTGGCTTCGCTTGTTGGAATAAATCTTGGTGGACTGTCCGCCGGAAATGAAATTCCAGCTGCAATGTATCCACAAATCGGGGAAAGCATCGATTTCAAAAGAGCTCTACTTAAAAGCACTATTGATGAAGAAAATCTAATTAGATTGGGGGTTTTTTTAGAAGAATACAATGATATTAACAGATCAATAGAAAGCGATAACGAAAACGAACTTTTTATATCTAAATATGAAAATGATCTTTTCAATATTATTAATGAAATTATTTCTATAGAAGTTAATCAAAAGGATGGCTTTATTTCTATTTCAGCCAAAATGCCTAAAAGTGAGTATGCTGCAAAAACCTGCATTAATGCAAGAGAAATTTTACAACAAACCATTATTAACAACAGGTTAAAAAGTGCTAAGCAAAAGCTTGTTTACAGCGAAAAACAACTTAAATCAAAAAGAATAGAATTTGAGGAGATTCAAAACAAATTAGCTTATTTCAATGACTCTAATTTAAATTTAGTTAAATCATCAATAATTAATGAACGAGATAAGTTAGAAGCTGAATTTCAAATTATTAATGCAGTAATGGTTGAACTTTCTAAGCAAGTTGAACAGCGAAAACTTCAGGTTAGTGAGGATACGCCAGTTTTTTCTGTTATTAAAGAGGCTGTTATGCCTGTAAATAGATCTTCTCCAAAAAGGACACAAATGGTATTTACATTTGGTTTTATTGGTTTTATTTTATCTGTTATTTATGTCATGATAAAAAAACCATTAGCAACAATTATTAATGAAATTAACGGGTAAATAAAAATCTAATAAATCCAATTTTTCTTTTTATTATTGACGAGTCTGCTTTGTAAACTTTAATTCTATTGTCTTTTGGATGCTTGGTCTCAATTATACAATTTCTGTTATTTGTAAGTTTATATAGCTTTTCGTTAAGGCTTTTGACTAACCTACTTCTCAAAGATGTGAAATGAGATTTTGTAAACTTTTGATCAGAAATTAACAAATTAACTTCTGGTGCTGTTATAAATATATTGTCTGATAAATATGAAATTAATTGCTGTTCATTTTTGGAAATTGGTGCTAATTCCTTATTATAGTAAAGGTTGTTTTCATCATAAAGTATCAATCCTTTTATGAAATCTTTAAAAGAAAATATCTTGAGAATAAACCAAAAAACTAATGCGATAAAAAGGCCAAAATATACATACTGGCTAACTGATATTCTGTTGTTATCCTCGACAAGAGAAAATGATTCAGACACAAATTTATCATCAAAAGAGCCTAAATTGAAAAAATTTAAATATTTGTTGCCATTCAGATTAGATAGGTAGACAAGATTTTGACCACTTATTAATGTAGGAAATTTATTGTCAATGCCTAAAAAAAAGTTTTTCTTAATATATCTAGTCACATCTAATGAATTAAAATCAATTTTTACAAGTGCATCATTTTCAATTATAAAAATGTTGCTGCCAATTTTTGGCTGAGAAAATAGGGAGTAATTAGTTTTTAATTTTTGATTAAGTTTTCCAAGATTAAAAAACTCCTTATTTAAAAGATCAAAATAAAAAACATCGGAAAATGATTCATCACCATCAACTGATCCTGGTGAACCGGCTCTGCCTCCAAATATGTAAACCTTATCATTAATTAAAGAATAAATAGGTTTCCACCTGCCTGGTGGAATGTACGAACTTTCGTTATATAAAAGGTCCCATTGTTTTATGTTTTCATCAAAAAAAGTTATAAAGTTTTTGAATGACCAGAAACCATAGCCTCCATAAATATGAATTTTATCATTATAAACGAAGCGAGCTCCACCAAATTGATTTTTATGCAATGTAGAATTATCAATCCTAATAAAAGTTTTCCCAAGTTTTTTAAAAACTGGACCCGCTCCATTAGAAACAATGTACAATTCATTTCTAATTAGTTTGGTAAAAAAGTTTGCATGGTTCAGTTCATCTAGTTTTGCTATTTCATTTTTAAAAAAACTTTCAGGAAATGGAAAATATTCCCAATCAGATTTATGTTCATAAATACCGTCTACAGTAATCAAGATGGGGTTACCTAATGAAGATTTTGCAAACAAAAAATTTTGTATTGAATCATTTAGAGGGATATCTATTTGGGAAAAAATTATGTTAAGAGGTACAAGAAAAGATAAAAATATGAGTCTCACTTTTTCTAAAATAATAAATTTTGAACTTTGAATTAATTTTATTGGAACTTTTGTTTGCATTAATTGGGCTTAGTGCATCATATTATTTAAATGGATATTTATTTAATGCATTTAAGTCTAGTAAAATGTATGATCCGATAGTTTCTCGTTCATCACATTTTGAAAAAGCTACAAGGTCGGGTGGTATGGCTCTCTTTTTTACTTTTTGTATTTGTTACGGATTAGGAAAAGCGATATATTCAATGAGTGTTGATTTATATGCTCTAATTTCTTGGATTTTTATTGCGTTGACTGGGATGGCAGATGACTTTTTTTCAATTAAATACAGAGAAAAATTCTTTCTTCAAGTTTTTGCAGCAATTGTTCTTTTACAAAGCGGAATCTACATTGACTCTTTTCATGGTGTTTTTGGGATTAATGAAATTCCACTTTGGGCATCATATATTGTTTCTGTTTTTGTGTTTATTGTAATAGTAAATGCGTTTAATTTAATAGATGGAATTGATGGATTAGCTGCATTACTCTCAATAAAGTTTTTTCTTTTAACTGCTGGAATTGTAACGATTGCTTCTAAAGAAATGTATCTAGTAATTCCCTCAATTGTTGGGGGTATCACAGGTTTTCTGTTTTTTAATTTTAACCCAGTAAAAAAGGTTTTTCTTGGTGATACAGGCGCTCTTCTTTTGGGCTCTGTAATAACTTTTTTCATATTTTATATTCTAGATTCAGATAATTACATAATTGCAGATGACTTTATTTCAAGGCCTTTTATGGTAGTATTACTCATTATTTATCCGCTTGCTGATACATTAAGGGCTTCGTTAATTAGGATGTATAAAGGTAAATCCCCATTTCTCGCAGACAGGGTGCATTTACATCACAGGTTAATTGACAAAGGTTATAATCATTGGGGGGCATCAACATTAATTCTAGGGCTATCCATTACTGTCGTAATGGTGGGCGTATTTGCCTCTTTATTATTACTAAGTCTAACAGCTTGCTCTTTAATCGTACTCATATATCTAACAATCATATATTATATATTTTTTAATTAAATGAAAAGGTTAATTATACTTTTACTTTTGAGTTCAACTTCATTTTCTCAAATATTAGATACTAATGATTTTTTAATTTTAGAAGGTGAGAGTCCTAAGTATTTTTATGTATTAACAAATAACGGTTATTATATTTCTGAATTAGACGGTAAAAATGCATTTAATGAATACTCCGAGGAGTTTCCTAAATCTTTGAACGTTCCTCTCAACACTTTAATTCCTTTGAAACACAATTTTCAAACATACCTTTTATATCCAGGTGGAGGATTGTTATACAGCTTTTCAAACGGATCCATTAAGAGAATTGATAGATCCTTTCCTCACAGAAATCAATATGGAGCATATTTCTTTTCTTATAAAGAAAATATTTATTTAATTGGTGGTTACGGATATTGGCAAACAAAGTCAATAATAACAAAATTCAATTTTAATAACGGTGATTGGGAAATTGTGAACGCTGTAGGGCAACAGCCAATGGGCTTAGACCAAGGAACTTACTTTCTTCTTGAGAATAAGCTCTATGTATTTGATTTCATTTCAAGAGAAATAAATACACAGAAAGAAGTAAGAAATAAAAATCTTTATGTTTTAGATTTAGAAAACTTTAATTGGAAAAAGCTTGGTGTAATTAATGATGAAATTGAACCATTAAATCAAGTTAAAGGATTTAAGCGTTTCTTCAAGTCTGACAATAAATTAATTTTTACTTATTCAAATAGTCCAAAATTTTTTGTTTTAGATATTGAAAATAATAGTTTTCAGAGCTTTAGAGATGAAATATTGTTTTACAAATCTGATGATCAATTTATAGTTAAGAACAACTCACTTATTGGCCCAATTAAAAATACCTTAACGGGTGAAATAAGGATTGAAAGTTTCGATGCAGGAAGGATTTATGATTTTCCAATCATTGAAGAGTCCTATTTTTACAGAGACAAGGAAGAGTTTTTTGAATATGTATATTTTGCGCTGTTTTTTTTAACATTATTAATTATCGTTCTAAGCATATACCATAAAAAAGTTTCTCAAACATATATAGTTGATGAAAATTCAATTTCAATTTCTGGATTATCTCAACAATTATCAGCAATTGAAATAAGCGTACTGTCTTTGTTCTCTAAAAACAGAATTGTATTAAACTCTAAGCTAATGGAGCTTTTTATGACTGAAGGAAAGACAAAAGATTATGCAGTAAAAAGAAAAAATAAAACTCTTATTTCTCTTGAAACGAAACTTAAAAAGTCGTTTAAAGTTGATTTTATAAAAAAGCAAAAATCAAGAGGTGATTCAAGACGGCTAGCATATATTTTAAATAAAAAAATAAGACTAATAAAAGAGTTTACCGAGTGATAAAACTATTTAATCCATTAACAAATTCTCTATTGTTTGAAAGCTTTGGCACTTTGTTTTGACCACCTAGTTTTCCTATTGATTTCATGTAGTTATTAAAACCTCCTTTTTTAACAACAATAATTTCTAAATTTTTTAAAATCCCTCCCATAATAAGATCCTTATAGTAAATATTTTTTTGTTGCATACTTTCATCCAATATTAATGCCATAGAACTTAAATTTATATTTTTGCTTTCGAACTCTATCCACCACTCGTGATGAGGCAGCCCTTTTTTAGGATTTGTCATTGGGGCAACAGTAAACTCACGAATATTAATTTTTTTAGATTCACTAAGCTCGGCTATAGCTCCTTCTACTTCCTCTGAAATTACATGTTCTCCAAAAGCTGATATAAAGTGCTTATATCTACCTGTAACTAAAATTTTAGGTGGGTTTAAAGATGTAAACTTAACGGTGTCTCCTGTGTTATAAGCCCATAAGCCTGCATTATTTGAAATAATTAACACATAATTAATTTCGATTTTAACGTTGTCTAAATTATATCTTTTAGCGTTTTCATTATTAAATTCATCAGCTTTTATAAACTCATAGTAAATGCCTGAATCATATTGTAAGAGCAATGATTTGTCTAATCGAGAGTTTTGATATGCAAAAAACCCCTCAGACGCAGGGTAATATTCAATAGTATCAATTTGTTTACCAATTAATTTTTTAAAAATATTTTTATATGGTTGGAAATTTACTCCTCCATATATGTAAAGGTTAAATTCTTTAAATAATTCGGATAAGTTTTTCTTTTTTGTTTTCTTTAAAATGTTTTCAAAATACATTTGAACCCATGAAGGTATTCCTCCGATTACAGTCATATTTTCATTGATAGTTTCCAGACATATTTGATCAACTTTTAACTCCCAATCTTCAATTGAGTTCGTTTTTAAGGTTGGTAAATTGTTTTTTCTTAAATACTTTGGTACATGATGAGCTACAATTCCTGAAAGCCTTCCTTCAAGGATACCATTTATTCCTCTAAGCGTAGGTGTTCCTTGTATAAAAATTGTTTTGCCATTTAAAAATTTTGTTTTACGCGTTTCATAAATATAAAAAAGTAATGCATTTCTTGCGGATAATATGTGATTTGGCATAGAGACATTTGTGATTGGAATCTGTTTTATCCCACTTGTAGTCCCTGATGTTTTAGCTAAATATTTTGGTTTACCGGGCCACAAAACATCTAGCTCTCCCTTTTTAATTCTGGTGATATATTTTTTTATTTGCTCGTAATCCCTAACTGGCACTCTTCTAACAAAATCTTTATGGTTTTTAATTAAATGAAATTTATGCTCAGCACCAAAGCTTGTGTTTTTTGACTTTTTTATAAGGTTTTTTAAAGTCTTTTTTTGCAATTCTGGTGCTTTGGAAAATGATCTCTTAATTTTATTGACAACAAAAAAAGCAAAGGCTATTGCGAAAAATCTTTTTAAAAACAACATCCTTAAAAACTAATTAAGTCCTCTGGATTTATAGGGCCTTGAGAATCCCATATTTCAAAGTGTAAATGAGGGCCGGTGGTTAAGTCTCCTGTGTTTCCTGACAGAGCTATGATCTCTCCAGACATTACAAAATCTCCCTTTTTAACCTTTATGGATTCATTGTGCTTATAAATACTGGTCAATTTATTTTTGTGGTAAACAACTACTGTATGTCCATAATTTAAAGTCCATGCGGAAAAAATGACAATGCCGTCTGAAATAGATTTAATTGGAGTTCGCTCTTTTAAAACTATATCGACACCAAAGTGTTTATCCGAAAAACTAAAACCCTCTGAAACCAATCCTTTTGCTGGACTTATCAAGTCTAAGGATATTTCATTATTTTCCGATTCAATGAAATTGAAACGGTCCTCTATTTCTACTATTTTTCTAAGAATCGAGTCTTCTATATTGATATTAACTTCAAGTTCACTTAGCTCAATATTTTGGACCCTTTGATTATCTCCGTAAACACTATTAAATTCTTCTCCATTTATTGTACTAGAAAAAGATTCTATGAATTGTTTATTTTTCTGTAAAGAGATCATAATAGAGTCGATTTTTTCAAGATTTTCAATTGCCTGCATTCTAATTTTTGTTTTATCATAGCCAGGAATATATTCTCTGACTGGTGAATAAAAGATAAATAACGCTGTTATCGAAATAACAAAAAGAGTAATAAAAGATATCACTAAAAAAATATTTCTTTTTGAAAGGCTTAGAGCAAACTTTTCCTCATAGGAGTCCTCCTTAACAACGGCAAGCCTATAATTGCTTCTTGTTTGCTTTTTATTGACATTACTTTTCGACATAAAAGCAAATATAACAATACCAATATTTATTACATTTAATATATAACTAGTTTAATTTTTTTTACATTTGTCTAAAGTAATTTAATTTATATGTCTTTAATAAGTCTTGTTGCAATTGGCCCCTTACAAATCTTAATTATTGTTTTGGTAATCCTATTTCTTTTCGGAGGAAGAAGGATTGCTGAGTTTATGGGTGGTTTTGGAAAAGGAATAAAAGAATTCAAAAAAGAACTTAAAGATGATGATGAAAAAGCATCTGATTCTGACTCAAAATAATATTATTTTTTAAAGATTTCTAGCGACTTTATAATAGCTTCCAGCTCTATTATATTATCTCTTTTTCTCTCTGATGGTGAAAATACAAACCCCTCAAGGTAAATGCTCCTTTTGTTGATGGTATCTTTAATAATATAATTAATAAATGGGCCTCCCATAAAATCTCCGCTTACTTCCCATGTGCCGCGTGTTTCGCTTGAGTCAAATTGATTGATTTTTGTTTGGGTAAATATTGGTTCATATGCTTGTTCGGTAACCATATAACTATTTTCAAGCCGACCTGGAACATAAAGCTTAGAAATCGAGTCCCTTATCTCTACAACTTCGTTAAGAAATATTTCATCCAAAAAAGTAAGCTCAGATATAATAATGTTAGATGTACCATATTTTGTTGGTTTTTGATACCATAGAAAATTTTCTTCTTTTTTAAATAAACTATATGCTGATGGCATGGTTAATTCGACATTAAATTGATCCTTGATCTGTGAGTCTATTAAAACTGATTGTAAAATTCTTCTTTGATTTTCAATAATCTCTCCTTTGGAAAAATATGAAACACCCGTCTCTTTTGAAGATTTAATTTGTTCTAAAATCTCATTTTGATTTTTTCCAGAAATTTCTAAAAATACTTGCGGTCTTGCATATTTATTTATGGTAATACTAGAACCTTTCTGTTTTCTTTTGTTAATATAAATTATATTTCTTCCTGTTCTTGCAAAACCTGAAAAAGTACTATAGTCGATTTGGCTTAATGAAAATCTCTCTTCTATCTGAGGTAAACCTAAGTATTCATCAGCATATAAATCTCTTATTTTTTTTCCTGTTTCAGATTCCCAGTCTTGTTTATCAAGAACCACTGAAACAGAGTGTAATCTACCTGAGGATAGCGGCTTATAATTAGTATTGCTATTCTTACAGGAAACAATAAAAAAAAATGATAATAAAATTATGCTTAATGATTTCATGATAGTAAAGCATTTATTCCAGGTAGAGTTTTTCCCTCTAAACTTTCGAGCATTGCCCCTCCACCGGTAGATACATAGCTCATCTTATTTTGAATTCCAAAAGCCTTAACAGCCGCAACAGAATCTCCTCCCCCAACCAATGAAAAAGCTCCTTTTTCTGTACTATCAGAAATGTATTTTCCAAGTTCTTTTGTGCCATTCGAAAAATTTGAAAATTCGAAAACACCAATAGGACCGTTCCATAAAATTGTTTTTGATTTTAGTATTACTTTCTTAAATCTTTTTAAAGTATTAGGTCCAGCATCCATCCCTTGATAACCATCTTCAATATTCATAATGTCAAAAGCTTTGCTGATTGAATTATTGTCGAAATCTAAAGCACAAATGGCGTCAGATGGCAAGTGAATCTTTACATTGTTCTTTTCTGCTGTTGTTAAAATGTCTTTGCAAACATTTATCATTGAATCTTCACAAATTGATTTTCCAATATTCCCCCCTAGTGCTTTAGAAAAAGTAAAAGACATGCCTCCTCCAATTATTATATCATCGGCAATTTTTATTATGTTTTTTAAAATAGGAATTTTAGAGGAGATTTTTGCTCCACCCAAAATAGCAAGTATAGGTTTTTGACCTGAGCTCATTACTTTTTTGATAGCTAAAACTTCTTTCTCAAGTAATTTTCCAAAGAACTTATTTGTAAAAAACTTTGAAATAATGGTTGTTGAGGCATGAGCTCTATGCGCAGTTCCAAACGCATCATTTACATAACAGTCACCCAATTGTGCAAGCTGCTTCGCAAAATTAAGGTCTCCTTCTGTTTCTTCTTTATGAAATCTTACATTCTCTAAAAGTAAGATTTGTCCTGGTTTTAAATTTGAAACCTTTTGAATTGAATCTTCGCCAATAACATCATTGCTTAAGTATACTTTTTTGTTAAGAACTTTTTCGACTGAGTCAATTATTTTCTTCATAGAAAATTTGTCTTGAAAGCAGCTAGGTCTTCCAAGATGAGAAACCAAAATACATGATCCTCCATCAATACAAATCTTATCGATAGTTTGTTTTGCAGCTTCTATCCTGCTTGTATCGGTTACTCGATCGTTGTCAATTGGAACATTAAAATCAACCCTGATTATTACCTTTTTATTACAAAAATTAAACTGATCGATTGTTCTCATTATATATTCTCAAATATATGGTATTTGTAACATTTTAATATTATTTTTAATCCAATAATGGAGGCAAATAAAGAGCTTAAATCAATTATTAACTCGGGCAGAATTCCTAATGCTTTTCTTTTTGAAGGACCTGCTGGGTCTGGAAAGTTAAAATCAGCTATTGATTTTACACAAAGTCTTTTTATGCTAAATTCATCAAATAATAATTTAGACACAAACTTTAGCAAAAATCTAGCTCACCCCGACTTCCACATAGTTTTCCCTATACCTAGCTCAGAAAAAAAAGCTGAAAATTCATGTGATTTTTATTGCAAAGATTGGATTGAATATGCTGTAACAAATGATTTAGAAATAAATATAAAAGGGTGGAACGATAGGCTTGATATAAAAAAACAGCCTCAGATAGGAATAAATACTGTTTCTACTTTATACAAAAAATTATCATTGTCGTCTTTTGCATCAGGGTATAAGGTTGTTCTTTTTTGGATGGCTGATAGAATGAACAATGAAGCTGGTAACAAACTATTAAAATTGGTTGAAGAACCGGGTGATAAAACTGTATTTATTTTTATAGCTGAGGATGGGGGCTCAATGTTAAAAACATTGGACTCTAGATGTCAAAAAATTAGTTTTAGGAATGAGGGCAGAAAAACCTTTAATAATAATGATTTTTATGAAAATATATTTAGCGAGCTAACAAGAAATGCCTTTCAAGCAAAAAGGAACAAAGAAAGTTTAGCTAATCTTGTAAAGTGGTCAGAGACAACCTCAAAACTAGATCGCGAAGAAATTAAAAGCTTTTTAATATACTCAAATGAAATATTTAGGCAGGCTTATTTAAAAAACATTGGACTGGAACAGTTTGTTGAATTTAAATCTTCATTAGAATTTAACTTTGAAGCTTTTTCAAAATATGTTAATGACAGAAATATTGAGCAAATAAGTTGTCTTTTTGAGAATAGCCGTTATCACATTAAAAGATGGGCAAACAATAAAATGGTTATGACAAACCTTGCATTTGACCTTACTAAATTAATTCACATATAATTGTTGTATTTACAACACTTTGTTTATTAAAAAACTTCTACATTTTAA
The DNA here is from genome assembly GCA_902606555.1 of uncultured Bacteroidota bacterium. Lineage (GTDB taxonomy): Bacteria > Bacteroidota > Bacteroidia > Flavobacteriales > Flavobacteriaceae > Eutrophosalina. Next base: position 29,748 of record CACLGQ010000004.1, on the reverse strand, counting down.
CTTTAACGACAAAAAAACTTTTTTTAGATTTAATACTAGCTAGAGGCGCCAAAAGCTCTTAAAAGCTCTTTAAATTGTTTTTTTGAAAACAAATACACTTGAGCTGTAGTTTGAATTAAATAGAGCAATGAGATTTGAAATTAACCCAATTAATATCCCAAACAAAAAATACAGTTTGTTGTTTTTATATTTTTCAGAAATCATAGAAATATAAAAAGCATCTAGGTAAAGAGGGTGTGTGTTAACTAGCTTAAATCCAAAATCCGCCATAACGGATTTTAACCCCATTGGTGAAAAATGAAATCTATGTCTTGGAACATCGAATGCTGCCCAGCCTGACCCATAATACCTTGCATCAAACGACAAATAGTTTGGCAAAGCAATTAAGACCTTGGCATTTTTTGATGTTAAGGATTTTAAACTATTTAAAACAGATTCATAATTTGATACATGCTCAAAAGAATGCCAGAACATAATGAGGTCTATTTTTTTGGGGAGCCCTTGAAAAGACTTATAATGTTTTATATTTTGCCTCTTTAATTGGGAAATAGCCAAGTCGTTATTTTCAATACCAAAGCAGGTGTGGCCTTTATTTGAAAGCTTTAAAACAAACTCTCCTTTTCCACATCCGAAGTCAACTATATTAGATTTGTGATTTATATGCTTTTTGATCATGTTATACTTGCTAGAAAGCATGAGTGATGATGCTATTGTATAAATTTTTCCAAAAAATGTATTGGATTTTGAGTGAGACAAATATTTATCAGAGTTGTAATATTTTTTTAATTCTTTTGAATTTAGAGTTGGCTCTGTTTTAAGAACTCCAGGCTTGTAGTTAGAGACAACAAAACCTTCTTTGCTTAAAAAGTGGTCCTTTATTTTAATTGGCGTTTTCATAAGTCTTGTTCCACGTGAAACATTATCTGCCCATGTGAACCAAAATTGATGAAATGTCGCTGGGTGATACGCCGCTTATTCTGGAGGCTTGGGACAATGTTTTGGGCCTAATTTCCTCAAGCTTTGATCTAGCCTCTGACGACAGAGACTTTAGCTTATTGTAGTTAAACTTTGATGGAATACTAATGTTTTCCAAGTTTTGTAGCTTCTCAGCATTTAACTTCTCTTTTTCAATGTAGCCAGAATACTTGACTTGAATTTCAGCTTGTTCTATAATCTCTTCACTAAGACCATTTTCTGTTACATAAGATGAAACTTTACTTAGCATTAAAATATCTGTTGAAGTAATGTTTGGTCGAGCATATATTTTTCTAAGCTTCATTGATTGAGGTATCAAAGCGCTGTTTTTTTCTGCTAAGATTGGGTTGACTTCATCAGGAACAACACTCAGGCTGGTTAGAAAATCGATAAAATATTGGGTTTGTTTTTTCTTTCGATTAACAAGGGCCAAACGATCGGAACTTGCAAGGCCTATTTTATGTGAAAGCTCTGTAAGCCTTAAGTCAGCATTGTCTTGACGAAGGAGCATTCTGAATTCTGCTCTTGATGTAAACATTCTATAAGGCTCCTCCGTTCCTTTTGTAATCAGGTCGTCTATCAAAACCCCTATGTAGGCCTGATCTCTATTTAGCACAAAGGGTTCTTTGGAGTTAATTTTTAAATGGGCGTTAATACCAGCCATTAATCCCTGAGATGCAGCCTCTTCATATCCTGTAGTTCCATTAATTTGTCCAGCAAAGAATAAATTGTCGACGAGTTTTGTTTCCAATGAATACTTAAGTTGAGTCGGAGGGAAATAATCATATTCAATAGCATAACCAGGTCTAAACATTTTAACTTCTTCAAAACCTGGGATTGAACACAGGGCTTTATATTGAACGTCTTCCGGCAATGAAGTAGAGAAACCATTAACATAGACCTCCACAGTACTCCAGCCTTCAGGTTCTACAAATATTTGATGTCGTTCTTTTTCAGCAAAGCGGTTAATTTTATCTTCAATAGAGGGACAGTACCTAGGTCCTACACTTTTTATTCTCCCATTAAACATTGGAGAACGATCGAATCCTTCTTTTAATAGATCGTGCGTTGTTGAACTTGTGTAGGTTATGTAACAACTTCTTTGTTTTGACAACTTCGGAGTAGAAGGTAAAAACGAGAACTTACCTGGGTTTTCGTCTCCAGGCTGCTCTTCCATCTTATTGTAGTTTAAAGACCTTCCGTCAACTCTTGGTGGCGTGCCTGTTTTCATCCTACCTGACTTAAAACCTAATGAAGAAAGATTTTCTGTTATTCCGAATGAAGCTTTTTCACCAACTCGTCCACCACCGAAATTCTTTTCACCCACATGAATTAATCCATTTAAAAAAGTACCATTAGTCAAAATAACTGATTTAGAATATATTTTTAAGCCCAATTGTGTTACAACTCCGCATACAGAGTTTTTATCAACTAACAGGCCAACAACTGAATCTTGGTAAAAATCAAGATTTGGTGTTTGTTCAAGCATTTCTCTCCACTTAGCAGAAAAAACCATTCTGTCTGACTGTGCTCTAGGGCTCCAAACTGCGGGTCCTTTAGACTTGTTGAGCATTTTAAATTGTATTGCAGAAAAATCTGTTACAATTCCACTATAACCACCAAGCGCATCAATCTCTTTAATAATCTGACCCTTGGCAATGCCGCCCATAGCTGGGTTACAAGACATTTGAGCAATATTTTGAAGGGACATAGTGATCAGAAGAGTTGAGGATCCCATATTGGCGGATGCAGCGGCAGCTTCACTTCCCGCGTGGCCTGCGCCAACAACTATTACATCATATTTTTCATTAAACATAACTACTGTTTCACGTGGAACATCTCTAAAGCAGAGTCCTCTTTTTTTCTAATCAATGACTTTTCATCATCAGTTTTATCATTAAAACCCATAAAATGTAAAACACCGTGTATAATAACTCGCTTTAACTCGTCATCAAATAATGAAGAAAAAGCACTGGCATTATCTTTAACCCTGTCAACTGATATAGCAATATTTCCTTTAATAAGACTGTTGTTAGACTCATCAAAGGAAATAACATCTGTGTAATAATCATGATTTAAAAACTTGATATTCAATGCTTTAAGGTCTTCATCGTTAAAGAATGCAAATACAAGCGTATCGATAGTGAAGCCTTCTTTTTGACAAAAGGAATTTATCCAAGATGTAATCTTAGCTTCATTGTTGATCCTAAAATCAGTATTATATACAAATTCGACGTTCATAATTTGATGCAAATATAGGTTTAGTAATGAAAAAGAAAAAAAGACAAATTTTATATATTTGCTTCGTGAAAGACCTAAAGTATCTTTTTGCATATACAGTTCCGTTGGCTACGCTAATATCGTTTAACTCATTTGGCATAGGCACCTACACAGCTGTGTTTTATGCTTTTGTTGTTTTGCCTGTTCTTGATATTGTATTAGGAAAAAGCTCGAATAACTTAACCGAATCCAAAAGAGAAGAAAAAAAATTAAATAAAATTTTTGACTGGATGTTGTACATAAACCTTCCAATTGTATGCGTATTAATGGTATATGGGTTTAACAAAGTTTCAACAATAGATTATACTGTTGCTGAAAAAATAGGCTTATATCTTTCAGGCGGAATACTCCTTGCTACTAATGGTATTAATGTAGCTCATGAACTATGTCACAGAAGAAAATATTACGAAAAGCTTATCGGAAAAGCTTTGTTTTTGCCTTGTTTGTACATGCATTTTTATATAGAGCACAACTTTGGACACCATGTTAATGTTGGAACTCCTAAAGATGGGGCAACAGCAAAATACAAGCAAAGCGTTTATTCCTTTTGGATAACGTCTGTTTCAAAACAATATGTTGATGCATGGAAAATGCAACTTAAGCTTTTAAAGGGCAGAAAGAATCATTTCTTCTCAACAAATAACGACATGCTGTGGTACCACATTATACAGCCAGCTTATTTATTAATGGTCTTGTTTTTATTTTCTATCAATGCTTTTTGGTTCGCATTAATTTGTGGAATTATATCGTTTCTTTTTTTAGAGTGTATTAACTACATCGAGCATTATGGTTTAAAAAGATTTATGACTTCGTCCGGAAGATATGAGAGGGTTGAAGCTCACCACTCTTGGAACTCTAACCATAATATTGGGAGAATTGTTCTTTATGAGTTAACAAGGCATAGCGACCACCACTATAAGGCCTCAAAAAAATATCAAATACTGGACTCCTACGACAAAAGCCCTCAACTACCATTTGGATATCCTGCCTCCATTCTACTCAGCCTTGTGCCGCCTTTATGGTTTTATTTTATAAATCCTTTGGTGCCAGCCAAAATGAAAGGTGAATGAAAAATCAAATTAGGTTAAGGTTTGCGCCTAGCCCGACAGGACCATTACACATTGGAGGACTACGTACAGCGCTGTTCAACTATTTATTTGCTAAAAAAATGGGAGGAGAATTGGTGCTTAGAATTGAAGATACTGACAAAAAAAGAACTGTTAAAGAAAGTCAAAAACATATTGAAGAATCCCTAAGTTGGTTAGGAATAGATTTCGACGAATCTACTTCAAAAGGTGGTGATTACGGCCCTTATAATCAAAGCGAGAGAGGGTCAGTTTATATAAAGTATGCAAACGAACTAATTGAAAGAGGTATGGCCTATTATGCTTTTGACACAACAGAAGCATTAGACTTAGAGAGAAAAGGTCATGAAAAAAAAGGGAAGACTTTTATTTACAACTCACATAATAGAGAAAGGGGTAGGCTTATAAACTCTCTGGTTTTAAGCGAAAAAGAGACGCAAGAAAAAATTGAAAAGGGACGATACGTTATACGGTTTAAAACACCCGCTGATAAGTTGATACATTTTGAAGATATTATTCGGGGGAAAGTTTCAGTTTCAACTAGAGACATTGATGATAAAATTTTGTTTAAGTCTGACGGGATGCCAACCTATCATTTAGCAAATGTTGTAGATGACCATCTGATGAAAATAAGCCACGTTATAAGGGGTGAAGAATGGTTGCCATCATTGGCTCTACATAATTTAATTTACGATGCTTTTGGTTGGACAGCGCCTAAGTTTGCTCACCTGCCTTTAATATTAAAACCCACCGGAAAGGGAAAGCTTTCAAAGAGAGATGGTGACCAATTTGGATTCCCTGTATATGCAATAAGCTGGAGTGAGGAGAAGCTTTACAAGGGGTTTAAAGAGTCGGGTTTTTTATCATCTTCTCTAATAAACTACATGGCATTTTTAGGATGGAGACCAAAGGGTGATAATGAAATTTATTCAATTTCTGAATTGATTTCAGACTTTAGACTTGAGAATATTAATAAGGCTGGAGCAAAATTTGATCCTAAAAAACTTTTATGGGTCAACGCTCAACATATTCAAAAAACTAACATTAAAGAATTAGTCAAGTTATGCTCTTCAAAAAATGCTGATATAGAAAAAGATGTGTTTGAAAAATTTCTAGAACTTGTTCGCCCTAGACTAGAGACAATTGAAGGGCTTAAAAAAAAATTTATATTTCTATTTGAAAGGCCAGGTATCAACAAGGATCTTGTTAACAAGATGTCGTCGAAAGAAACAATTACTGCTATAAACGATTTTATAACGGAGGTAAGATCAAACAAAACAAATAAAGCACAAAACTTAAAAGAGTTACTGTCAAAGTCTGTAGAAAGGTCAGGAGCTAAGTTTGGAAAGACATTGGGTTTTTGCAGAGCATCAATTGTTGGTAAAATGGAGGGTCCAGATGTCTTTGAAATGATGGAGTTTATTGGAGCGCAAGAAACTATAGTTAGGTTAAAACTAGGAGCTAATATTTAGTATAATCATTATCTTTTTAGGTTAGCATATAATATCATTTTTTCGTAAATTAAAAGAAAAAAATGTTGTACTATATTTTTATAATTCTATTTATCGTCCTGGTACTTTTTGGCACTTTATTTATTGTTAAACAACAAACGGCGGCTATTGTTGAAAGGTTTGGAAGGTTTACAAGCGTAAGGCAATCAGGGCTTCAAATTAAAATTCCTGTTGTTGACAGGGTTGCTGGAAGATTGAGCTTGAGGGTTCAACAACTTGACGTTGTGGTTGAAACAAAGACAAAAGACGACGTATTTGTAAAAGTTAAGGTTTCGGTTCAATTTAAAGTAATTAAAGACAAGGTATATGACGCTTTTTATAAACTAGACTTTCCTCAAGACCAAATAACATCATATGTTTTTGATGTAGTTCGTGCTGAAGTGCCTAAGATGATATTAGATGATGTTTTTGAAAAAAAAGACGATATAGCAATTGCTGTAAAAGGAGAGCTTAATGATGCAATGATAAATTATGGGTTTGATATAATAAAAACACTTGTAACAGACATAGACCCAGACCAACAGGTAAAGGAATCTATGAACCGAATTAATGCCTCAGAAAGAGAAAAAGTAGCAGCTCAATTTGAAGGTGATGCGCAAAGAATCTTGATTGTTGAAAGGGCAAAGGCAGAAGCAGAAAGCAAGAGGCTTCAAGGACAGGGTATAGCAGATCAAAGACGAGAGATTGCTAGAGGCCTTGAGGATTCTGTAAAAGTTTTAAACAATGTGGATATTAATTCACAAGAAGCCTCAGCATTAATCGTTGTCACGCAACACTATGACACCCTACAATCAGTAGGCTCTGCTAGTAATAGCAACTTAATTCTTATGCCTAATTCACCGCAAGCTGGTTCAGAAATGCTCAATAACATGGTTGCTTCATTTACTGCTAGCAATCAAATAGGTGAGCAGATGAAGAAGGCTGCTAAAGAAAAAGAAATAGATGACAGAAATAAAAACAGTCAAACATAGATACCAATCAGCTACTTCTTTTTTTCCAATTGTCTCTGAGTGACACTGTTTTATTAAAGACGTGTTTGTCTTGTGTTGAGTCAGTGTCTTTTATATAATATCCTTTTCTCTGAAATTGAAAAGAATCCATAACATCTGAATTAGAAAGCTCTTGTTCACCAAAACCATTAAAAATTTTAATGGAATCTTTATTTATGGCTGAACCTAAATCCTCCGACGAAAAATCTCCAGGTGAGGGATGCTCAAAAAGACGATCGTATTCCCTAATTTCAACTGGAACGTTTGAATCACAAGAAACCCAGTGCAGGGTTCCTTTAACTTTTCTCTGACTTTCTGGCGAACCTGAGCCGCTTTTAGATTTTGGATCATAAGTGCATACAACCTCAATAATATTCCCGTCGTAATCTTTAATTACATCTTCAGCTTTAATTATATAAGCACCCTTTAATCTGACTTCGTTTCCGGGCGAAAGTCTAAAGTACTTTTTTGGCGGATCTTCTAAAAAATCTGTCTTTTCTATATAAACCTCTTTTGAAAAAATCACGCTTCTAAAGCCTGCCTCAGGGTTTTCAGGGTTGTTAACAAGCATTAGTTCCTCTTTTTGATCGTCAGGATAATTAGATATGGTTAATTTCAAAGCGGCCTGCACAACCATTAATCTGTTACATTTTTGGTTTAAGTCTTCCCTAACACAAAATTCTAAAAGAGACATTTCAATGATATTTTCTCTTTTTGCAACTCCAGCGGTAGTAACGAATTTTTTAAGGGATTCTGGGGTATATCCTCTTCGCCTTAAACCCGAAATTGTAGGCATCCTAGGATCGTCCCATCCAGACACAAAACCGCCTTCAACTAAGGAGAGTAGTTTTCGTTTAGAAGTAATTGTATGGCTAAGATTAAGTCTCGCAAACTCTCGTTGTTTTGGTCTAATTTTGGCTTTATCAACCACTTGGTCTAAAAACCAGTCATAAAGATCTCTATGCGGCTTAAACTCCAGCGTACATAAAGAGTGTGAAACTTGTTCAATATAGTCTGACTCACCATGTGTCCAATCGTACATAGGATAAATTTTCCATGTGTTTTTTGTTCTTGGATGTGGGCTATTAATTACTCTGTAAATGACAGGGTCTCTCATAAGCATGTTTGATGAGGACATGCTAATTTTAGCTCTTAAAACGTGTTCACCTTGATTGAAATTACCATTTTTCATTTTTAAGAAAAGCTCTAAACTTTCTTCGATTGGCCTTTCTCTAAATGGGCTTTCAGATCCTGGTTTGGTTGGTGTTCCTTTCTGATCAGCAATTTCTAAGGACGTTTGTGAATCAACATAGGCCTTACCCTTCTTTATTAATTCAACAGCCCATTCATGCAGGAGATCAAAATAATCGGAAGCGTAACATTCTTTGTCCCAACCATAACCAAGCCAGGACACATCGTTTTTAATGGCATCAATATAAATTTGATCTTCATTTTCAGGGTTTGTATCGTCAAATCTTAAATTAATCTTAGCGTTATACTTTTTAGCAAGCTCAAAGTTTAAGACAATTGCTTTAACGTGACCTATGTGGAGAAAACCGTTTGGTTCGGGGGGAAACCTAAACTGTAGCTTAGACTTGTCAAAACCCGAGCTTAAGTCTTCGTCAATAATTTGTTCTACAAAGTTTTTGCCCTTATCCATAAAAATCAAAGTTAAATAAATTCTACTTGCGCTTTTAAAATTATATTTGTTATGTGTATAAAATTCATGTAGAAAATATAAGAACTAAATCTTATCATGGTTGTTTAAAGGAAGAGGGAATAATCGGCGGGGAATACAGAACTGATGTTTGGGTCAAATTAAAAGATAGCTACAGGGTCTCAAAAGACGAGCTTGAGGAAACTGTTGACTATGGGTCCGTTACAAAAATAGTTGTTGGTGAAATGAGCTCAAGGTCTAAACTAATAGAGTCTGTTTGTGAGAGGATAGTTGATAAAGTTCTGGCGATGTCTTCAAATATTTTATGGGTTAAATCAAAAGTTTGTAAAATAAACCCGCCAATTGATGGTGATGTGGAAAATGTAAGCGTTGAAATTAAAAAAGTGGGGCGACTTACATAAATTATTATATTTTTGCATTCCTTAAGGCACTGTGGCCGAGTGGCTAGGCAGAGCTCTGCAAAAGCTTGTACAGCGGTTCGAATCCGCTCGGTGCCTCAACCCCTTTAATGGGGTTTTTTTATACCCCTTTATAAACTAAGTAAAGTCCACAAACAAATATTAAAACGTTTAGCGCTTGCTTGATTTTAAAAAGAATGCTGTCGGTTAGTTTTGACTTTAGCTTGCTTGCTAAATAATATTTGCACAGGTTAACTAAAATATATGTTCCAACAGTTAACAAAAAGAAGGTCCATATTTTAACTGGGTTCATTTCGAATTTAGGTCCGATAACAAACAATACTCCGGTCCAAAAGAAAAGAACCGCCACGTTGATTATGTTGAGCAGAAACCCTTTGATGGGAAATGAGATTAAATTCTGTTCATCGACTGCTTTGCCTTTTTTGATTTTCTTTTTCTTTTGCTGAGTTTTAATGAAAGAGAGCAGGCCGTATGACGAAAGCATCACTCCTCCTAAAATAAATAGTGCTGGCTGGTTCTGTTCCGTAATAATTTTGCTGGCACCTAAATATGCAACTGTAAAAAAAACAAAGTCAGAAAAAACCACACCAAGATCCATGAAAAAAGCTTTTTTTAAACCTTTGGAAATGCTGGTTTCTAAAAGAATAAAAAACAGTGGACCAAAAGAGAAGGACAATATAAACCCTAATGGAAAAGCTGCTAAATAATCTATCATCTTTTATAAAATTAACTTTTATTCTTTTCTTTCTAAAATTTTAAAATCAATGTGTTTTTTATCAAGATTTGTACCCGTTACTTTAATTAATACCTCGTCTCCTAAAGAATATTCTTCATGCGTGTTTTGTCCAGTTACTTTACTGTTTTTCTGATCATAAACGAAATAGTCATTTGGGATGTCCCTCATTCTAACAAGACCTTCACATTTGTTTTCTTTTATTTCAACAAAAATTCCACGTTCATTCATTCCTGAAACAATAGCATAAAACTTTTGGTTGATTCTTTTAGACATGTATTTAACTTGCATCATTTTGATCGAGGCCCTCTCTGCTTTGGTTGCAGTTTCTTCCATTTTACTACAATGTAAACATGTGCTTTCTAAAGCCTCTTTTTTTGCAGTTTGATTTAATAAGATAGTGGTTAAAAGCCTGTGAACCATTACGTCTGGATATCTCCTGATTGGTGATGTAAAGTGCGTGTAGTCATTAAAGCCTAATCCAAAATGACCAATGTTATTGGTGCTATATTTTGCTTTACTCATTGATCTAATAACCATCATGTCTATAACGTTTTTTTCAGGATTATTTTCCGCCTGTTTCAACAAAGAGTTGATAGCGCTATTTACGTTTTTGGCACTTGACAACTTAACATAATATCCTAAATTTTTTGCAAATCTTTCTAACTCTATAATTTTTTCTTCATCAGGATAGTCGTGCACCCTAAATACAGCCGTTCTGTTTTTTTCTTTTATTTTTTTTGCTACCAACACGTTAGCTAAAAGCATAAATTCCTCAATCAAGAAGTTAGACTGTTTCTGTTCCTTTATTTTATAATTTATAGGTTCACCTTGACTATTTACAACAAACCTAACTTCTTCTTTATTAAAAAATACTGATCCTTCTTTTTTTCTTTTTTCTTTAAGCTTTAAAGCAACTGTGTTCAAATAAAGTATAGCCTGTACAAGGTCTTCTTTTAATAATCTTTTCTTTTTACTTATTGTTGCTTTAGAAGGCAGACTGCCGTTTTTATTTTCTAGCACATATTGTGCTTCTTGGTAAGACATTCTTTCGTCAGATTTAATTAAACACTTTGAAAATTGCTTATTAACTATGTTGTGTTTTTCATCGAACTCTATTAAAACTGAAAAAACATTTTTATTCTCATTTGGGTTTAATGAGCACAAGTCATTTGACAAGGTTTCTGGCAACATTGGAATTACTCGATCTGAAAGATAAACACTTGTTGCTCTTTTTTTTGCTTCTTTATCAAGCAAAGAGTTTTTCTCTAAATAATGAGTAACGTCAGCTATATGTATCCCTATTTCTACATTATTGTTTTTTAATTTTTTAAATGAGAGTGCATCATCAAAATCCTTTGCATCATCTGGATCTATTGTAAAAGTTAGTGTGTTTGTTAAGTCTTTCCTTTTAATAATATCGGCTTTGTTTTTTGAAATTTTATTAGCTTCCGCTATTACATTTTTTGAAAAAAAATAAGGCAGGTTATACTCTTCTAAAATTGCGTGAATTTGTGTGTTTGTTTCTTTCTTGTTTCCTATTATTTTTAGTATTTTTCCCTCAGGCAAACTATATTTCCAATCTGTAATATGTGCACTTACTATATCGTCTTGATTACACTCTCCTTTAACTATTATATCATAATCTGATTTTGTATTTTTTAACAAATTAATTTTTCCTTCTTTTTTTACATAGCCTACATATTTTATTAGCTCTCTACTTTTTATACTAGCTATTCTAATCTTCTCTTTTTTATCTATCCAATAGTAAACAAGATCACCCTCTAAAAAACCTGTTTTTTCACTTTTGGTTAATTTAAATTCAATAGAGGTCTCAATATCAACTAAAGTTTTTACTCTTTTTTTTATAATACCTACCAAGTACCTTTTGTTTCTGTTATAAATGTATTTTCCATGTCCAGATTCTTTTATGTAGTCTTTTCTTAAAATAGAAAAGAGCATTTTCATTAAATCTCTTTCATCTATTTTAGTTCCAATAAAATATTTTATTTGTTTTAGATTAAATGTTTTTTTAGGGTTTTGAAAAAACAAAAAAGTTATTTTTTTTTCTAATATATCCGTATTGATCTTAAACATAAATCTTAAGTAAAAGTAGTTTTATATTTTGGTAGAAAAACAGTTAACAACAATTTTTTATTCATTATAATTATATAATATTTAATTTAAAATTTATATGATTATTATTGCTTGTTGAAATCTATAATAACTTAATTAAAACACCTTTCTCAGATTTTATTAACTAGAAACAAACAATACAATGTTTATATAAATTAAATGATAATCAATTATTTGCGGTTGTTATCAAGACAAGTTGAAAAGAGTATATATTGATAAATAATAAAAACATTTTTGTCAATAATTAGCTTAATTTTGTTTATATAATCTAATAAAGCAAAGCTTTTTAAATTAGTTAACAATTATTAACAAACAAACCGTAGATATGAACATACTTATATCAAATGATCATGCAGGCACAGAACTAAAAAAAGAAATAGTTGAGCACATAAAAGCAAAGGGTCATACGGTAAAAAATTATGGAGATGATAGCGGAGAAAGCGTTGATTACCCAGACTTTATTCATCCGCTTGCTAAAGAGGTTTCTGAAAACAATGAACAAATAGGCATCATAATTTGTGGATCTGGAAACGGAGTAAGCATGGTTGCAAACAAGTACAATGGGGTAAGAGCCGCCATATGTTGGAACAAAGAACTGGCATCGCTTTCAAGACAACACAACAACGCAAACGTTCTGAGTTTGCCCGCAAGATTCCTTTCAAGCAAAGAAACAATTGAAATAGTAGATGTTTTTTTAACTACAGCGTTTGAAGGAGGAAGACACGAAAGAAGGGTTAATAAAATAAATAAATAAGAGTGTCTATGACCCTAGAAGTAAAAACCTGGAATGATCTTTCTAGAAAAGAAATCAACGATATTTTTAGTTTAAGGTCCGAGGTTTTTATTGTTGAGCAAGAGTGTGCTTATCAAGATGTAGACGGAAAAGACAAACAAGCAGACCACATCATGCTTCATGTTGACAAAGAGCTAGTAGGCTATACTAGAGTGTTTCTTAAAAACACATATTTTAAAGAAGCTTCATTTGGAAGAACAGTTGTTAAAAAAAACCATAGAGGAGAGGGTTATGGTCATCTGCTAGTTGATAAATCATTAGAGCATTTAAAAGCCAAAAAACAATCACCGATTAAAATCTCTGCACAATCATATTTAAAAGAATTTTATGCATCACGCGGCTTTACAGCTAAAGGCGAAGAGTACATGGAAGATGGAATTCCACACACAGCAATGTATCTAGATTTATGAGAGAAAAACATTGTGAAATTTGTAAAAATTCATTTTCTACAATGTTTAGAATCCAGCATAAACCAAATAAAAATTGGGTTTTTGTTTGCGAGCCCTGCTTGACATTTGTCAAAGAAAACAATCCTTATTATAAATATGGAGGTACATGGAAAAAATAAAAAAAACTATTCAAAACTTTCAAAGCCACAATCAAAACAATAAGCAGCCACATATCTGTCTTTTTGAGAAAGAAACATTCTTTTCAGACCACTAAATTCTTTCAAAAAACTTTGCACTTGTATTGGCAGCAGATCTTCCAACGAACTTAAATAATCCTCAAACTCTACCTCATTATTATAAGAAAAAACCTTATAGTCTTCAAGCTTAAGTTTTGAAGCCATAGAATCAACTGCATCATCCAAGGAGCCTAATTTATCGATCAAACCTAATTCAAGGGCAGTATCACCCCTCCATATTCTACCGCCCGCAAAACTAAGAACTTCAGAAAACTCCAGCCCTCTATTATTGGCAACCTTAGTTACAAAATTTTTATAGATATTTTCTGTATTTTCTCTGTACTGCTTATTGAGCTCCTCATTCATTCCTCTGCTAAGGTCATATAGATCACCAGCTTTCGTCATGCTCACGCCATCATTATTAAATCCCGCCCACTTTTCTAATGGAGAAATGTCTTGAATAATACTGTAGACACCTATTGACCCAGTTAAAGTAGTTGCTTCAGCCCAAATTTCTTCAGACGTAGTGGTAACCCAAACACCTCCAGATGCGGCAATGTCTCCCATGGAAGTTATTACAGGCCTTCCGGTAGACTGAAACTCTTCTAAAGCATTTGTAATCATGGAAGAAGCGTAGACGTCTCCGCCAGGACTATTAACCCTCAAAACAATACCCTTTACATTTTTATCATCTCTAGCTTTGTTTATGTTATCTACAATCCCACCAGAACCAGCAGTATTGAAGCCTATGTTTCCAACTACAATGGCACCTTCAACGTGAATAACCGCAATCTTGTTTTTTCCTTGAACTTTCTTTTTCTCACTATCTATATCCTCATCCTTAAGGGTGGACAAATATTCACTTCCTGTTATTCCCTCTGGACGCTCATATTCCTTTTCTTTTTCTTTTGCCTCATCCTGTTCTTCCTTCTCTTCTTTCTCGTCTTCTTCTTCATTACCATATTTTTCAACTAGATAGTTTCTGATTTCTTGTTTTGTCATCAGTTTGTCGACAAGACCAATTGCAAGTGCAGTTTCATTGTCATTTCCACCATTTTCACTTACCAGCAAATGATAGTTATCTCCGATATATTGAATTTTTCCCGCCTCGAAACCCCTTCCAGCCTCCATTTTGCTTTTGTATTTATCCCAAATCGGAGTTACAAACTCCAACCAAGCAAGCTTGTCTGTTTCAGACATGTTGTTTCTTGAATAACCTTCCGGCCCTGATTTAAAATCACCAGCAGCATAAACATTCACATTGATCTTGATATTTTTGTAGAAGTCTTTTTGATATTGCCTTACTCTGCTAAACCCAAAAGGCCGAACAGAACCGTAGGAGTCTCTTTCTAAAATTACTTCGTTTGCTTGTGAAGCAAGTAGATATCCAGTCGTTCCAAGGCCGCTTGTATAAGCAATAATTTCTTTTCCATTTTCTCTAGCCCTGTGTAAGGCGTCTGCTATTTTTAACGCAGAAGTGTAATAAGCCCTCAACCCATCAACATCAAGATAAATAGCTTTTAGGTTTTCATCTGTACCAGCGCTATCAATAACTTTTAAAATATCTTTTAATTCAATTTGATTGGCGGAGCTTCCAAAAATTTCAAACTCTTCAAAAGGATTATCTCTTGTGATTGCTTTATCCACAATCACTCCTTTTGGTTCCAGATATAATACTTTGTCTTTCGTCTCAACCTCATCAGAGTCAAATACTGATATTATACTAGACATAACGCCCATTACTATTATCAATAAGAAAAAAGCTGTAATACTGTTTACAAAAAGCCGTCTAAATCTACTAAGCAGCTTATCTATAAACGACATTATATTTTTAATTTTTTTAATCATGTTTCTTTTTTTAATATCAATTTAATTCCAAAATGTTCTCTGAAGGGAGGCTTATTTTAAAAACAGATTGAATTTAATAAAAATAAGACTAATGAAAAAGTTTCAAACTTTTATTAGATTTAAGCATGAAAAAATTACACACCTTTATAACCCTTTTAATTACGTTTTCATTAAACGCACAAGAAAACATAAAATATCAAAAACCACCAAAAGAAATATTAAACCTAGTTGAGTTTGAAAGGCCACCGTCTGTTCAATATGATGAAGAAAAAAACTATATGGTTTTTTTATATAGAGACAACTATAAATCTATTTCAGATTTGTCTGAAAAAGAGCTAAGATTAGGAGGCTTAAGAATTAATCCAAAAACAAACATTGGAAGTAGAGTTACCTTTTATAATAACGTAAAAATTAAAAAACTAAAGGACAAAAACGGACCGGTTAATCAAGTTTCAGGCCTGCCAGACAACCCAAAACTAACGAACTTTTCATGGTCTCCTGATGAAACCAAAATTGCATTAACCAATACAACAGAAAAAGGAGTTGAGCTTTGGGTTTTGGACCTTGAAACAGCAAGCGTGATTAAATTGACAGGCGCAATATTAAATGCCAATATAGGCGGGGTCATTAACTGGCAGCCTGACAGTCAGTCAGTGCTGGTTAAAATACTTTCACAAAATAGAAAGCCGTTAATAGACACAAGCTCTATAGTTCCCGATGGGCCAACAATTTCAAACAACTATGGAGCAAAAGCGCAAAATAGAACATACCAAGACCTTTTGAAAAACAAATCCGATGAACATAACTTTGAACAGCTTGCAACCTCCTCTATACACAAAGTGTCACTTAATGGTAGCAATGAAAAATGGCTTGATGACGCAATGTATAGAACAATTTCTTTCTCACCTGACGGAAATTATGTAATGGTTTCACAAATAAAAAAACCATTTTCATACTTAGTAACATACGGAAGATTCCCCTCTCAAACAGACGTTTATAATAAGGAAGGAAAGCTGGTAACAAACCTTTTAGACACGCCTTTAATTGAAGAGCTGCCAAAAGGAAGAATGTCAACAACAACAGGGAAAAGAAGCTACGGCTGGAGAGCAGATAAGCCCTCAACACTAATTTATGTAAAAGCTTTAGACGAAGGAGACCCAGCTATTAAAACAGAATATAGAGATGAGGTTTTTGAGATAGACGCACCTTTTAGTGGAGAAGGAAAAAGCTTGGTAAAAACCACAAATAGATTTAGTGGAATTGACTGGGGAACTGAAAGCACAGCTATTGTTTATGATTATTGGTGGGATACAAGAAACAGAAAAGCATATGTTTTTAACCCCTCAAGCCCAAGCTCAAAACCCAAAGTCCTGTATGACAGAAACTATCAAGACATATACAGTGATCCCGGCAGTTTTTTAAAAACTAGAAACACATTTAACAAAAGCGTTTTGATGCTTCACAAAGGAAGTGCATTTCTGAGAGGAGCAGGGTTCAGCGAGGAGGGACAGTTTCCGTTTATTGACAAAGTAAATATTACAACACTAAACAAATCAAGGGTTTACCAGTCAAAATATACAGACAAAGTAGAGGCTATACAAGACTATAACCCCGCCACTAATGAATTAATAGTGAGAATAGAATCACCAGCTGAATATCCAAACTATTATTCTAAAAAAACAAACGGCAAAAGATTAGCCAAAATAACAGACTTTGAAAACCCTTTTGAAGAATTACAAAATGTAAAAAAAGAAGTAATAACCTACAAAAGAGATGATGGATTAGAGCTGTCAGGCATTCTTTATCTACCTGTCAATTATGAGGAAGAAAAAAAAGAAAAAGCACCAATGATTTTGTGGGCATATCCTAGAGAATTTAAAGACAGAAACAGCGCTTCGCAAAGCAATAAAAACGCTAATAGATTTACATCCCCTTATTATGGATCAATGGTTTATTGGGTAACAAAAGGGTATGTAGTTTTAGACGACGCTTCCTTTCCAATTATTGGAGAAGGAGATGAAGAGCCTAATGACAGCTTTAGAAAACAATTAGTTGCAAACGGCAAGGCGGCTATTGACGCTGTTGATAAAATGGGCTATATAGACAGAACAAAAGTTGCAGTAGGCGGACATAGTTATGGAGCTTTTATGGTTGCAAACCTTTTGTCTCATAGTAATTTATATGCTGCTGGAATAGCGAGAAGCGGAGCATATAACAGAACTTTAACGCCTTTCGGCTTTCAAAGCGAACAAAGAAGCTATTGGGAGGCTCCGAGTGTTTATTATACAATGTCTCCTTTCATGCATGCCGAGAAAATGAAAACCCCGCTATTGTTGATTCATGGTGAAGATGACAATAACTCAGGGACTTATCCAATGCAGAGTGAAAGATACTTTAATGCATTAAAAGGTCTTGGAGCAACAGTCAGACTTGTAATGTTGCCTAAAGAAAGCCACGGTTATGCTTCAAAAGAAAGCATTTATCATGTTCTGTGGGAGCAAGATCAATGGCTGGAAAAATATGTAAAAAACAAATAATTAAAGCTTTTGGCTCAAACCCTCAATGCTTCTTTTTATTTCATTTGAATGAAGAACCCGCTTTGAAGTGTATATTAAAAAAAAAGAAACTCCTTTTGAAATAAAGCCAGTAAGCTTTACGTTTTTTGCTTGCTCTTTTATCCTCCTTTTTATTAGGTTCCTGTCAATAGCTAACGGAAAGAGTTTTTTAGAAACACTCACGCCGTATTTTATCTCATCATCTTTAAAATCATAGCCCTTAAACAATAGACCATCTGCTTTTATGGTAAAACCTTTTTCAAAAATGGTTTCGATTTTTTTATTGTTCTTTATGTAAAGAGCCATTAATCTATTACTACAGAGTTATCAAGCTGGTTAACATCCGCAATTCTTTTGCTAGGATCAATTTCAATTTTTATTATTTTTTTATTTCCTTCAACCACAAATTCGTACTCAGTTGAAGCCCAGTTCCACGGCTCCATTAAGTAAACCTCTTTGTTAAAGGATTTGTAGCCGTGTAGCAAATCGTTTGGTATATAGTACAGATCAGAAGATCCATCTTCAAAAGAAACAACCAGCTCTATAGGCATAGGAATTCTTGCTTTTCTTTTCAGCGTTATTGCCCTTTCGCTTTCAAGTGAAGAAATATCAATACCATAATCTATTTTGTGGGGAGTTCGTGTCCACTCGTTCAAATACCACTCAAGCTCAAGGTCAGAAACCTTTTCAGCAACTCTTTTAAAGTCATTTGGGGTGGGGTGTTTAAACTTGAACTCTTCATAGTACCTTTTCAATGTTTTATCAAGATTTTTTTTGCCAATTATATATCCAAGCTGTGAAAGAAAAACAGAACCTTTACTATAAGCTGAAGCACCATACGCGAAATTATAATCATACCTATCAGAGTGGATTGTTTGAGCCTGCTCAAAACCAGAGCTAGCTAAAAGGTAATATCTGTCATAACTGCTCTTATGAGGAAACTCAGGAGCCACATCGTTTACATAGTTCTCAGAAAGTGAGGTAACGTATTCTGTAAAACCTTCATCCATCCACGCGTGCTTAGCTTCATTGGTAGCAAGAAGATGTTGAAACCATGCGTGTGCCATTTCATGAGCGGTAACTCCCAACAAGCTTGGGTACGGCCTTTCACCCGTAATCATGGTACACATTGCATATTCCATTCCCCCATCACCACCTTGGATTATTGAATATTGTTTCCACGGATATGGACCTATGCTTTCTTCAAAATATTTCATCAGTTTTACAGAGTCCTCTTGAAGTTTTTTCCAGTCATCAATATTTACTGTTGGTTTATAAAAGAAGTGAAGATCAACTCCAGATTCAGATTTTTTAATATCATGTACATAGTCTGGGTCTGCAGCCCAAGCAAAATCATGTACATCAGGAGCATAAAACTTCCAAGTATTTGTTGCCCCTTCCTTGTCTTTTGGGGCTTTTTCTGAGTAACCATGTCCAATTTCATTTGCATTAAGTAAGTATCCAGTGCCACCAATGACATAGTTTTTGTCAATTGTAATATTTACCGCATAGTTTCCCCAAACCCCATGAAACTCTCTGCCTATGTATGGGTTTGGATGCCACCCTTCAGAATCAAACTCAGCAAGCTTAGGAAACCATTGTGTCATCGTCATATCAACCCCCTCTTTGTTAAGCTTCCCAGACCTTCTTATCTGCAGAGGAATTTGGGCTGTGAAAACCATTTCAAGTTTTGTTTTTTTACCCGGCAATAATGGCTTGTTAAGCCTTGCCAGTAAAACAGTTTCGTTCACTTCAAAATAAATATCCTTTCCATCTTGTTTTAATGTGCTAACACTGATGTCTCCATAATCTTTTTCATCTAAAGCAACTATTCTGCTTCCCACCCTTCGATCTGGATCCCTAATTGTTCTAGATCTTATATCCATTTGGCTGTTTGGTTTAAAAGCATTGAAAAACAAGTGGTAATATACCTTGTTTATTGTATCGTTTGAGTTGTTTGTATAAACTATAGACTGATCTCCATCGTATGTAAAGTCCGAAACATCAACATTGATGTTCATTTCATAATCCACATGTTGCTGCCAGTAATCTTGTGAGAGAGAAAGCTGAAAAAGAACTAAAGTAAATATTATTCTAACCATAATTATAATTCGTTTATTGAAAAAGACTTGTCAAATCTTATGCCTTTTTCAGTTTTTTTTAACGAAACAAGCTGATGATATGGATCATGCTCCATGAAAAGCAAGTACTCATTTTCATAAGCTTCGTTTAGAAAATCAGTTTTTTCAACCATTGTTATTAATGGACGAACATCATAACCCATAATATATGGAACTGGAATATGACCCGCTGTTGGTATTAGGTCTGCTGCATACACTATTTCCCGCCCTTTATATTTTATTTTTGGAATCATTTGTTTTTCAGTATGTCCATCAACATATAATATTTCTAAACCTAACTCTTCACAATAGTTAAAGCCTTTAGACATGTTGTTTATAAACTTTAGTTGACCAGACTCTTTTATTGGAAAAAGGTTCTCATATAAAAAAGAAGCTTTTTCTCTTGGATTTGGGCTGCTGGTTGCCCAATCCCAATGGTTTTCGTTAGACCAATAATTAGCATATTTAAACAAGACATCGTAAGTCTCTTTGGAGGGGCCCCAAACCACAGCACCTCCACAATGATCAAAATGAAGATGTGTTAAAAGAACATCTGTTATATCATCAACGCTAAATCCAGCAGAATTTATTGATTTAACCAGATTATCATTGCCCCAACGCTTATAATGTTTAAAAAACTTTTCAGATTGTTTATCACCCATTCCTGTATCGACCAGTATGAGTTTATCGCTGTTTTCAACAAGCATACACCTAGAGGACATTTCAATCATATTATCAGCATCAGCAGGATTGGTTTTTGTCCAGAGTGATTTTGGAACAACACCAAACATAGCACCACCATCTAATTTAAAGTTGCCAGCTTCAATTGGATAAACATTCATAGACGTAAATGTAAAGAATTATCTTATAGTCAGCCTTAACACTGAACAAGCAGCTTTTTTTACAAATTTATCTTCACCAGCGCCAAAAAGAATCCTTAACCAATTATCCTTTTCTGGAGTTCCTAAGATTAAAAGGTCGTAACTTGCAGATTCCTCAGATATTGTTTCAACAGGGTTGTTGCTTTTTACAATTTTTAACTCTGATTTTGATTTTGTTGAGGCAATTACTTCCTCAGAGGTTTTTTGAAGAGAGCTTGTTTTACGCTCGTTTTCAGAAATTATATTTAAAAGAGTTAGAGACGCTCCAAAATGTTGACAAATTTTGTCTGCAACATCAATAAATGATTGATTTCTTCTTCCAGGTCTTAATGCAATTAAAACCTTAGAAAACCTTCTTACTCCATTGTCTTTGTATAAAGCAAGGTTAGAGTTTACATTTCTTAAAAGCCAACCAATTGGATTTCCAACAAATATTCCAGACTGTTCTCTGCCGTCCCATTCCATAACAAGCCATTTACACTTGCTCTGCCCCGTAATATTATCAATAGAATTTGCAACATCATGTGTTGCAATTGATTCATAAGAAATGTTTAGATTTTTATATTTTCCAAGCTTTTCTAACCTTCTTCTTTTAGATTCAGACGCTGGAGTATTAAGATCGATTGCCTCTAGAAACGTTTGATTTGGGACTTCAAACAAATTGATTGTATTGATTTTAGATTTATCATTAATGGATGAAGCCATTTCTACCAACATTTCTGTCGATGTTTCATCGCCAATAAGCGGTACAACTATTTCAGCATTGATATTGCTTATGTCATCTGATGAACTAGAAGATGTAAGCGTAGTCTCATCCTTGTTTGATGATCCACCTTTGAATAAAAAAGATAAAAATCCATAATTTGATATAACACCGCTTCTATCTGTTTTACTGCCATAAATAACAAAAACTATAACCCCCAATACAAAAACACCCAACACGGATAACAAGGGCATTATTCCCAAGTATGATAGCAGCACTATTCCGCTCAAAATCCCAAAAATTTGAACATATGGGTAAAGTGGTGATCTAAAGGAAGGCTTGTACCACTGGGCATTTGTTTCTCTTAACACAATGACAGAAAGCTCATTAAAAATAAACATTAACACCTTAAATGCACTAGCTAGTTTAGCGATTTTTACTACGTCTAAATAAAGAATGGCTAAACCAATAATTAAAGAGGTTGTTAAAATTGCTGAAACTGGAGTTAAAAATTTTGAATTTATTTTACTGAGATAACCTGGCATTAACTTATCTTTTGACATTGCAAAAGGAAACCTCGAAGAGGCCAATACACCAGAGTTAGCCATTGACATCAATGTAATTACACCAACAACACCTGCAGCATACCCAAAATAATCACCGCCAACTGTCTGAAATAAAGTATAAATAGGCTTTATATCGGTTGCTAAAACACTTGATTCAACATTTCCAACCAAAACAAGAGCTACCAAAACATATATGGATGTTATTAAGAACAATGAGATAATCATTGTTTTAGGAATATTTTTTTCAGGATTTTTAATTTCACCAGCCACTGCAGCAATTTTTGTGACACCTGCATAGGAAATATACAGAAATGCTACACCAGTGATGAAACCACTATTCCCGTCTAGAAAAACAGGTTCAGTTAGCCTTGAATCAAAAGTGTTGAAACCCAAAAAAATTATTAAAATCAGTGAAACTACGCTTATAGTAACAATAATAAGCTGAGTTTTTTCAACTTTTTTGACACCAAAAATATTTAGTAGGAGAATAAACAGTAAAGCTAAAAGAGCAATGGATTTTGTTAAACCTGAATCGACTTCAATTAATACATATAAATATGCGCTTAGCCCAACAAGCGAAAAAGCACTTTTAAGAAGCAGAGAAAGCCAGAGACCAATTCCTGCAATAGTACCAAACAAGGGCCCAAAAGCTCTTTCAATATACACATAAGTACCTCCAGATTTAGGCATTGCGGTTGCCAGTTCTGACTTTGACAATACAGCTGGAAGAATACAAAGAGCAGCTACTAAAAAAGCTAGCCAAACTGACGAGCCAGTAATGCCTACAGCTAGGCCAGGGAGCACAAATATTCCGCTCAGCATTCCACCAATACTAACCGCTATTGCACCAGGCAAAGAAAGAGTTCTTTGAAGCTTTTTCATTTATTCTAAAATAAAGAAATTATTTCTTTAAAATATCTATGTCCTTAATTAACTGTTCCATCTCCAAACCTAAAGTGCCATTATAGATTCCTCTTATTCGAAAATTTTTGTCAACTAGTAGAAAATGTTCTGTATGTAAAAAGTCAGCACTGTCTTTTGTAAAACCTATTTCCTCCTCAGCAAAATAAGATTTTCTTGCAATAGTGTAAATTTTATTTTTTTCACCTGTTAGAAAGTGCCAATTTTTAGAGTTTAGTGTGAACTCTTCTTTATACCTTTTCAAAACATCAGGACTGTCAAGCCAAGGGGTTACAGTGAAAGAAACCAAATTAACATCAGAATTATTTTTAAATTTCCT
This sequence comes from uncultured Bacteroidota bacterium, assembly GCA_902606555.1. GTDB lineage: Bacteria > Bacteroidota > Bacteroidia > Flavobacteriales > Flavobacteriaceae > Eutrophosalina. The sequence goes on along the minus strand of CACLGQ010000004.1, from coordinate 6,611 downwards.
TTCAACTTCAACCATATTTGTAGTCATTTTTGGACAAATATGGGTGCATGAAGTAAAAATAAAATTTGCAACATGAATAGTGCCTTGTAAATTTTTTGACCCAAAATAATTCCCCTTTTCATTAATAAGGACGAAATCCTCAATCTTATGAGAGACCAACTTTTCTACAGAATCATCGTGGTTTAAGAAAATAGGATCAAAGCTTGGAGAATTATAATAAGGAAGCTCAACATCATTTCTATTACAAGAAAATAAGATAAAAAACAGAGAACTACATATTGAAAACCTCTTCAGATACATTCGTACAATTTTTAGTTCCAAGCAAGCCATACCTTCGATCGTTTTTTATTATATAGTTTGACTTTATCCTTCCATTAAGATACCAAACTTTTTGTGAGCCCTTTTCCTGGCCATCAATATAATTAAACTCCTCAATAATTTGCCCATTTTTTGCCCAAAGACGATTGGTTCCATTATATTCTCCGTTTTTAAAATTAAAAACAAAGTTTTTAGCACCATTATTATAAAACCCCTCATATAAACCAACCTTTAATCCATTTTTATAATTTCTTTTTTCTCTTAAAGCTCCATTGGAGTAGAATTTTTTCCAAAGCCCATTTTTTAATCCATTTTTATATTCACCAATCGAAATAGTATCACCCAAATTATTAGTATTATAAACTATTCCGGTATACCTTTTGCCAAGATATGTTACATTTATTTTAAACAGATCTAGATCTTTGGATTCTTCATGAACCATTAAAGTATACTCATTGGAATTACATCCAAAAAAAGCAATAAAAAAGAACAAGAATGCTCTATTGATTAACAGTTCCTGGTGTTCCATAGTAACCGTTTCCATTTAAATAAGGATCATCCGCCGTCAAATGATAGTGGTAAATACCAGTTGGAAAATCAGATGTTCCGTGTGAGTGACCGTGATAATTATCAAGATCAGAACTTATAATAATGTTACCATTTTCTTCAGGACCATAAACAGGAAAGCCATCTAAAAGAAAACCAAGAATTACATTTCTTCCCTTTTCTTTCGATGTAAGTATAGGTTCCATATGATAATGATATCTACCATCAACACCGTTTTCTTGTCCAGGCGCAATAGGTGCAGGATGGCCATTGCCTTGGTCAAAAGAATTAATTTCTCGAGTGAGCGGTTGGTTCATTCCAGCATATTGATTATAAAAAGGAACCCCATTTAACGAGACCCCAATAGGCCCCATTGATGTAGGAGTTGAAGACGAAGCTTTTTTAGGGCTTATGGGTATTTTAAACCTCAGATTAAGCGTTGTAATTCCATTAGGGTTTTTGTTCCAATTATTAACAAAAGGATTTGAACCATCATAAGCTTCATACAAAACATGATCTAAGGGAAAGTAGGGGCTTTTGTGGTCAGGAACTCCATTTGTGTTAATATATACATAACCATCTTGAATATATATTTGAGAAGTTACACCATAAACTTTTTCATATATGGACAGGGGGATAACAACATCATCAGCAATCGGTTCAGAAGAAGGCACATCTTTTGGTGCATTACAAGCAACAAATAAAAAAATAAAAAAATAAAACTTTTTCATATTAAATAAGCTTCAATAATTATTCCAAAAAACTAATCATTTAACTTTAAGACAGCCATAAATGCTTGTTGAGGAATTTCAACATTTCCAATTTGTCTCATTTTTTTCTTTCCTTTCTTCTGATTTTCTAGAAGCTTTCTCTTTCTAGTAATATCTCCTCCGTAACACTTAGCAGTCACATCCTTTCTTACAGCTTTAATTGTTTCTCTTGCAATAATTTTAGATCCAATTGCAGCCTGAACTGGAATATCAAATTGTTGCCTGGGAATTAATTCTTTTAATTTCTCACATATTTTTTTACCCATTCTATAAGCATTATCAAAGTGAATCAAAGCAGACAATGCATCAACAGCGTTTCCGTTTAAAAGAAGATCAAGCCTTATAAGCTTAGATTTTTTGAAACCTAAAGGACTGTAGTCAAAAGACGCATATCCTTTTGATATTGATTTTAGCCTGTCGTAAAAATCAAATACTATTTCAGCCAAAGGCATATCAAATGAAAGCTCTACTCTTTCGGTCGTTAAATATGTCTGATTAGTAATCTCTCCTCGTTTTTCAATACAAAGGTTCATAACTGGACCTACAAAATCTGACTTAGTAATAATTGACGCTTTGATATAAGGTTCCTCAACTCTATCTAGAAAAGAAGGCTCAGGTAAGTCAGAAGGAGTATTTACAATAATTTTTTCACCAGATTGTTTTTTTGTATAGGCATGATATGAAACATTTGGTACGGTTGTGATAACCGCCATATCAAACTCTCTATCTAACCTTTCTTGAATTATTTCCAAATGAAGCATTCCAAGAAAACCACACCGAAACCCAAATCCTAACGCTGATGAACTCTCAGGTGTAAAAACAAGAGACGCATCATTTAGTTGTAGTTTTTCCATTGAAGACCGTAAATCTTCATAATCATCACTATCAACAGGGTAAATTCCAGCAAAAACCATAGGCTTAACTTCTTCAAAACCAGATATTACATCTGTTCCATTAAAGCTTCCATCAACAATTGTGTCACCAACTTTAACTTCTTTAGCATTTTTGATTCCAGTTATCAAATACCCAACATCCCCACACTCAATTTTCTGTTTAGGCTGTTGTTTAAGGTTTAGCGTTCCAACCTCATCAGCAAAATATTTTTTTCCAGTAGCACAAAACTTTATTTCTTGCCCTTTTGAAATTTTACCTGAAAAAACTCTAAAATAAATTTCAATACCCCTAAAAGGGTTATATACTGAATCAAAAATTAATGCCCTTAAATTATTATCAGTAGTTTCTTTTGGTGGTGGAATAATTTCTACAATAGCTTTTAAAATTTCAGACACCCCCACACCAGTCTTTGCGGAAGCCTTTATAATATCCTTTTCTTTACAACCCAAAAGATCAATAATATCATCAGAAACCTCTTCAGGTTTTGCAGACGGTAAATCTATCTTGTTAAGCACAGGGATTATTTCTAAATCATTTTCGAGAGCTAAATACAAATTGGAAATTGTCTGTGCTTGAACGCTTTGTGCGGCATCAACTATCAGCAGCGCGCCTTCACATGCCGCAATTGATCTCGAAACTTCGTATGAAAAATCTACGTGACCCGGCGTATCAATCAAGTTAAGAATATAGTCCTCTCCCTCATGGTTGTATTTCATTTGGATTGCATGAGATTTTATTGTGATACCCCTCTCTCTTTCAAGATCCATATCATCTAGTAGTTGATCCTGCTTATCCCTATCAGTTATTGCTCCAGTCTCGTCAAGCAATCGATCTGCAAGGGTACTTTTACCATGATCAATATGTGCGATTATGCAAAAATTTCGAATTTTACTCATAAAAAACAATGACAAATATAATTCAATTAATCCCTTTTTTTTGAGTAAAAGATAATAGATTAAATTTGTGAAGTTTTAATAACTGTTATGGCTAAAATAGGTAATATAGATTTAGGTGAATTTCCATTACTTCTTGCTCCAATGGAAGATGTTAGCGACCCACCATTTAGAGCTTTGTGTAAAGAAAATGGAGCAGACGTTGTATATACCGAATTTATCTCAAGTGAAGGTCTTATTAGAAATGCTACTAAAAGTACAATGAAGCTTGATATATACGAAAAAGAAAGGCCTGTGGGTATTCAGATTTTTGGAGCAAACTTAGATTCAATGCTTCAGTCTGTAGATATAGTTGAGCAAACCAACCCTGACATTATTGATATAAATTTTGGATGTCCAGTTAAAAAAGTGGTCTGTAAAGGGGCTGGAGCAGGCATACTAAAAGATATAGATAAGATGGAAATGTTAACCAGGGAAATGGTAAAAAGAACACAATTGCCAGTTAGCGTAAAAACAAGACTGGGATGGGATGAAAAAAATATTAAAATTGTTGAAGTAGCAGAAAGAATTCAAGATGCTGGAGCAAAAGCCATTACAATACATGGTAGAACACGTGCACAGATGTATAAAGGCCTTGCAGATTGGACATTAATTTCAGATGTTAAAAATAATCCAAGAATGAAAATCCCTGTGTTTGGCAATGGGGACGTTAATTCTCCTGAAAAAGCAGTTGAAATGAGAGATGTGTATGGCCTGGATGGCGCTATGATTGGACGAGCTTCTATTGGAAACCCATGGTTTTTTAATCAAGTAAAGCATTATTTCAAAACAGGAGACAAAATGCCTTCTCCAACGATTAATGACAGAATAGAAATGGCTAAAAGACATCTTGAAATGTCAATAAAATGGAAAGGAGAAAAGTTAGGCGTGCTGGAAACTAGAAGACATTACTCTAATTATTTCAAAGGAATTCCTGATTTCAAGCAATACAGAACTAAAATGGTTACCATGGACCACTCATATGAAATATTTGATTTATTTGAAGGTCTTGAAAATAAGTTTGGTAATACTAAACTTGCTCTGCAAGATTAGATCTATTCAACTTTAGTAATTCCCTTAGATAATTCTTTTTCAATTATGTCATAACCCTTGTTATTTAGATGTAAACCATCCTGCAAGAAAAAGGACGAATCAGGCTCACCTTTCTTTAACAACTTATTATAAAAATCAACATAACTCATCTGTTTATTTATATTGCAAAACTGTTGCATCAATAAATTGATTTTTTTTATTTCATTTATTTTATTTATTCTTTCAAAAGAGGGCTTAATTGACATACAAAATATGTGGGTTTTTGGGAATTTTTTTACAATTAACCTAACAAAATCTTGAATCTGTTGATAAATATTCTCTGGGCTTAGTTCATAACTGAGATCATTGCCCCCTAAGTATAGAACAATTATTTTTGGATTAAGCTTGTGAAATAATCGTAAAAAATTTTTTGACATATCGCTAATTAAAGCTCCACCAAAACCTAGGTTAATTTTATTGTACTTTATAAACTTTGTCCCTAGGCTTTCCCACAATCTTATTGTTGAGCTTCCATAAAAAACCAACTGATTTTTACTGTAACTGTTTTTTGAAACCAATTCATCTAAAACAGCAAGTTCTTTTTCAAATTTTAAGTCGTCCAACAAAAGACTTTTAACATAGTTTCTATACTTTATATTAAAAGTTTTAGCAAAACTTACTATCTCAGGGTCATTTGCATCTTTAATATCATAATCACTCATTTTGAATGGTTTAAGTATTTCACATTTAGCTATGTTTTTACTAAGAACTTTATCAAAATTTACCATCACAACAGGAACTATTTTTGGCTGAGGCTGCATTTTTGCAGCAAGTTTGAAAACACCTATTTTAAATTCACCTGGTGATTCCTCAGTATTTCTTGAAAAACCCTCAGGGCTTACAACCACACCATTTCCCATTTTCAATTCTCTTATAGCCCCCTCATAAAAAGCTTTATTAAACTCTTTTATCTTACTATAGCTTAATTTTTTTGGAATAAAATTTTGAGCATATACCCTTATGAAATTGAATTTATCATAGTAGTTTTTGTGAAAAACTTCTTCATCTAGTGAACAACGAACAACTCGGCTTCCAGGCTTCCCATAATATTTATTTAAAATATTGCTACTTATGAAATGACTATCTAGGGTTATTTGAAAATTTTTTGATAATAAATATGTTTCATGATTATTTAAATGATTATATATAAATATTGAACCAGATTCATAAGGCAAGTTTTCAGTTCCCTTTAAAATACAATTTATATTTGAAAATATTTCCTCAAATTCTAGAGCACAAATTTTTCGAACTTCATTATGGTCTAGGTCTGCTGGTAAAGAACCCACTTTGTTGTAGAGTTTTTTTAGCCTTCTTTTTAAAAACTCTTCCGAAAAATTATTTTTCAATTTCTATAATTTTTTTCAGTAAAGATATAAACTCATTAGAGCTAGTAATAAAGTAATTTGCAGCAGAATTTTTTTCACCAATTTTTATTGAGAAGGATTTTTCAGGTAAATTCATAAACATATTTTCATCAGAAACATCATCACCTGCACATAATATAAATTCATAATTATCATTTTCTAAAATTTCTTTCACAGCACTTCCCTTGTTTATGTTGTTATTGCTTATTTCCATAGCCTTATCTCCATCCATCATAACAAGGTTTTGAGAAATTAGACTGTTAATAATTGTTTTTAGCTCAACAACCCTATTGCTTGCTAGCTCAGGGTCTGTTTTCCTGTAATGCCAAACTAAACAATTATTTTTTTCTTCAACAAAGGTCCCTGGCGTTCTGTCAGCAAAGTCTTGAAAGATTGGAATAAAATTTTGCTTCCAGTTATTATCTTGCTGCATTTTTTCAATCCATTCTTCATTGGGGTTTTTTAAAAAGTGACCATGTTCAGAAAATAGTGTAACATTTAATTGACCAAACCATTTTTGTAAAAAACCTTTGTCCCTTCCACTTACAATTACAACCTTGTTTTTCTTTTCGTTTGACAGTTTTGTGATGATCCTTAAAAGTTCTGTATTTGGCCTGGCTGCTTCTGGTTTGTGGTGAAATTTGACCAAAGTTCCATCATAGTCAAAAATAAACACTCTTTTTTTTGAAGACTTG
>CACLGQ010000003.1 GCA_902606555.1 uncultured Bacteroidota bacterium | reverse complement strand
AAAAAGCAGATACTCACAAAATGGCTGAAGCCAACAAAGCATTTTCTCACTTTAGATTTTAAGGCATGTCAAGAGATTTAAGATATACAAGGAATATTGGAATTGCTGCGCACATTGATGCTGGTAAAACAACAACCACTGAAAGGATACTGTATTATACAGGTGTTAGTCATAAAATAGGGGAGGTACATGATGGAGCTGCAACTATGGATTGGATGGAGCAAGAACAAGAAAGAGGAATTACAATTACCTCAGCTGCAACAACCTGTACATGGAATTTTCCAACTGATCAAGGAAATAAGGTAGAGTTTTCAAAGCCATATCATTTTAATATAATAGATACCCCTGGCCACGTGGATTTTACCGTTGAGGTAAATAGATCACTCAGAGTTCTTGATGGACTTGTTTTTTTATTTAGCGCTGTTGACGGTGTTGAGCCACAATCTGAAACAAATTGGAGACTGGCTGATAATTACAAAGTTCCAAGAATGGGATTTGTTAATAAAATGGACAGACAAGGCTCCGACTTTTTAAAGGTTTGTAACCAAATAAAAGATATGCTAAAATCTAATGCTGTCCCTATTGTTCTTCCTATTGGAAACGAAGAAGACTTTAAAGGTATTGTAGATTTAGTTAAAAATCGTGGAATTGTTTGGCATGAGGAAAATAAAGGATCAACTTTTGATGTTGTTGATATTCCTGAGGATATGAAGGATGAAGTTGAAAAATATAGGGCAAATCTTATAGAAGCTGTTGCTGAATATGATGATAATCTGTTAGAAAAATTCTTTGATGATCCTGAATCAATTTCAGAAAATGAAATTCATGAAGCACTAAGAAAGGCAGCTCAGGACATGAGTATTATTCCAATGGTTTGTGGATCTGCATTCAAAAATAAAGGGGTTCAGTTTCTATTAGATTGTGTTTGTAGATATTTACCATCACCAATTGATAAAGAAGCTATTGTTGGTACTGACCCAAATAATGATAGTGAAATTCTAAGAAAGCCGATTGTCTCAGAGCCTTTCTCGGCTTTAGCTTTTAAAATAGCTACTGATCCATATGTAGGTAGATTAGCATTTTTTAGAGTATATTCTGGAAGACTTGATGCTGGATCATATGTTTTTAATAATAGATCTGAGTCAAAAGAAAGAATATCTAGAATATATCAAATGCATGCTGACAAACAAAATGCTATTGATTTTATTGAAGCAGGTGATATCGGAGCTGCTGTAGGCTTTAAGGATATTAAAACAGGTGATACTCTAAGTTCAGAAAAATATCCAATTATACTTGAAAGCATGATTTTTCCAGATCCTGTTATTGGTATAGCAGTTGAACCTAAAACGAAGGCTGACGTAGATAAGTTAGGTATTGCTTTATCAAAATTAGCAGAAGAAGATCCAACATTCCAAGTCAGAACTGATGAGGCATCAGGACAAACAATTATATCTGGAATGGGTGAATTACACTTAGATATACTTGTTGATAGATTAAAAAGAGAATTTAAAGTTGAGGTCAGTCAAGGTAAACCGCAGGTTGAATATAAAGAAGCAATTACTGCTTCGGCTCAACATAGAGAGGTTTATAAAAAACAAACAGGTGGTAGAGGTAAATTTGCTGATATAGTATTTACTATGGAGCCTGGTGAAGAAGAGAAAGAGGGATTAGAATTCATTAATAAGATAAAAGGAGGTAATATACCTAAAGAATATATTCCATCTGTTGAAAAAGGGTTTAAAGATGCTATGAAAAACGGACCCCTTGCTGGATTTGAAATTGATTCGCTTAAAGTAACATTAACAGATGGATCATTTCACCCTGTTGATTCAGATTCTCTCTCATTCGAATTAGCTGCCAAATTAGGTTTCAAAGAAGCTGCAAGATTAGCTAAATCAGTTATTATGGAGCCAATGATGAAACTAGAAGCTCTTACTCCCGAAGAAAACATGGGTGATATTGTTGGGGATTTGAACAGAAGAAGAGGTCAAGTAAATAATATGGATGATAGAGCTGGATCTAAAGTAGTGAAAGCTGTAGTTCCATTATCAGAAATGTTTGGATATGTGACAGCTCTTAGAACTCTGAGTTCAGGAAGAGCTACATCTACAATGGAGTTTTCACACTATGCTGAAACACCAAAAAACATTTCAGATGAAGTTATAGCATCAATTAAAGGAGTTAATCAAGAATAATTATGAGTCAGAAAATTAGAATAAAACTAAAATCATATGACTTTAACCTGGTTGATAAATCAGCAGAGAAGATTGTAAAAACCGTGAAAACAACTGGTGCAATCGTTACTGGTCCGATTCCTCTTCCAACAAAGAAGAAAATATTTACAGTGTTAAAATCTCCTCACGTAAATAAAAAAGCACGTGAACAATTTCAGTTATCCTCATATAAGAGGTTATTGGACATATATAGTTCATCATCGAAAACAATCGATGCGCTTATGAAATTAGAACTACCAAGCGGTGTTGAAGTTGAAATTAAAGTATAATTTATGTCAGGATTAATTGGAAAAAAAATTGGTATGACTAGTCTTTACGATGAAGGTGGGAAAAATTTAGCCTGTACAGTTATTGAAGCAGGACCATGTGTTGTTACTCAATTAAAAAATGATGAAAAAGATGGGTACAACTCGGTTCAACTTGGTTTTTTTGATAAAAAAGAAACTCGTTTAAATAAAGCTGAGAAAGGTCATGCTAAAAAAGCAAACACAGAACCCAAATCTAAAGTTGTTGAATTTAAAGGTTTTGAAGAGAATTTAAAGGTAGGAGATACAGTCAATGTAAATCACTTTATTGAAGGAGAATTTGTAGATGTTTCTGGAATTTCGAAAGGAAAAGGTTTCCAGGGAGTTGTTAAGAGACATGGATTTGCAGGAGTTGGACAATCTACTCACGGGCAACATAATAGACTGAGGGCTCCTGGATCGATTGGAGCTGCCTCTTATCCTGCAAGAGTATTCAAAGGTATGAGGATGGCGGGGCAAACTGGTAACAGTAAAGTTACTGTTCAAAACCTAAAAGTCTTAAAAGTTGTTCCTGAAAAGAATTTATTAGTATTAAAGGGAGCTGTTCCCGGTCACAAGAATTCGTATTTAATCATAAGAAAATAATGAAAATACCTGTTTTAAACATAAAGGGAAAAACTACAGGCAGAGAAGTTGAGCTTTCTAAAAATATCTTTGGAATTGATCCTAATGATCATGCTGTTTATCTTGATGTGAAGCAATTTTTAGCTAATCAACGTCAAGGAAATGCAAAAACAAAAGAGAGAGCTGAAATAAAGGGTAGTACTAGAAAGATAAAAAAACAAAAAGGAACAGGAACAGCTAGGGCAGGTAGTATTAAAAATCCACTTTTTAGAGGAGGTGGTACTATTTTTGGCCCAAGAACCCGAGATTATGGAATCAAGTTAAACAAGAATGTTAAAAGGTTAGCTAGAAAGTCAGCACTTTCATTGAAATTTAAAGCTAAATCAATTTCTATTGTTGATAGAATCGATATAAAAAAACCGAAAACTAAATCTTTTATTGATTTTATTTCTGCGATAGGGCTTGATGAAAAAAAGACATTAATCGTAATTGAAGGACTAAATAAAAATGTATATTTGTCCGCCAGAAATTTAAAAAAATCAGAGGTAATTTCTGATTCTGAAATTTCAACATATAAAATTATGAATGCTCAGCATATAGTTATTGAGGAGAAAGCTATTGAAAAAATTGAATTTAGTTTACAAAAGTAAAAATGGAAATTATATTGAAACCAATTATTACGGAAAAAGCTACAAATGATAGTGAATTGAGGAATAGATACACATTTGAAGTTAGTAGAGTTGTAAATAAGATTCAAATTAAAAAAGCAGTACAGGAAAAATATAATGTTTCTGTTGAGAAAGTTCGGACTCAGATATATGGTCCTGAAAGAAGTACTAAATACACCAAAAAGGGTATTCAGAAAACTAAGTCAAACATTGTTAAAAAAGCAATAGTTCAATTAAGTGAAGGAGATTCAATAGATTTCTATAATACAATATAAACTATTTAATATGCCCATAAAATCATTAAAGCCGATAACACCTGCCCAAAGAGGAAGAACTGTAAATGGATTTGATGCAATAACAACAGACAAGCCTGAAAAATCTTTACTTGTTCCGTTCAAGAAAACTGGTGGAAGAAATAGCCAGGGAAAAATGACAATGAAGTATAGAGGTGGTGGTCATAAGAAAAAGTTCAGATTGATAGATTTTAAGAGAGATAGAAAAGATGAATTTGCTGAAATATTGACTATTGAATATGATCCAAACAGAACAGCATTTATTGCACTTACAAAATTTGAAGATGGAGAAAAAAGATATATTGTTGCACCAAAAGGTTTAAAGGTCGGTCAGAAAGTTATCTCAGGCGAAAATGTTTCTCCTCAAATTGGTAATTGCATGCCTTTATCATTAATTCCCTTAGGCACAACTATTTCATGCGTTGAAATGTCACCAGGAAAAGGAGCTGTATTAGCTAGAAGTGCGGGATCATATGCCCAATTAATGGCCAGAGATGGTAAATTTGCAACAATAAAATTACCATCTGGAGAAACCAGATTGATTTTAGTTAATTGTAATGCTGTTATTGGTTCAGTTTCGAATTCTGATCATCAACTTGTAGTTTCAGGAAAAGCAGGCAGAACCAGATGGCTTGGGAGAAGACCTAGGACAAGAGCAGTTGTAATGAATCCAGTTGATCACCCTATGGGCGGTGGTGAAGGTCGTGCTTCTGGAGGTCATCCTAGATCAAAAAAAGGTATTCCTGCAAAAGGATATAGAACTAGAAATAAGAAAAAATTTAGTAACAAATTTATTATTGAAAAAAGAAAATAATTATGCCGAGATCGTTAAAAAAAGGACCGTTTGTTCATAAAAGTTTGTTGAGGAAAGTTCAAGCCAACCTTGATAGTAACAAAAAAAGCGTTGTTAAGACTTGGTCAAGAGCCTCTATGATTATACCTGATTTTGTTGGCCAAACCATCGCTGTGTATAATGGTAGACAATTCGTTCCAGTATACATAACTGAAAATATGGTAGGTCATAAACTCGGTGAGTTTTCACCAACTAGATCATTTAGAGGTCATGCAGGAGGAAAAAGGTAAGTAGATATGGGTTCAAGAAAAAGAAATAAAGCGTCAGAATTGAAGGAACTTAACAAAAATAGGGTTTTTGCTAAGCTTAATAATTGTCCGACTTCTCCCAGGAAAATGCGGTTAGTTGCTGATCAGGTTAGAGGTAGAAAAGTTGATAAGGCTCTTTCAATTTTAAAGTTTAGTCAAAAGCAGCCCTCAATACGACTAGAAAAACTCTTATTATCTGCAATTAATAATTGGCAACAAAAAAATCCTGATTCTGATATTGAAAAAGAAAACCTATATATCAAAGAAATAAAAGTTGATAGTGCTGGAATGTTAAAAAGATTGAGACCAGCTCCACAGGGAAGAGCTCACAGAATCAGAAAGAGATCTAACCATGTGACTTTAGTTTTAGATAATTTAAACCAAATTCCTGAATAAATTATGGGACAAAAAACTAATCCAATCGGAAATAGACTAGGAATTATCAGGGGGTGGGAATCAAACTGGTACGGTGGTAAAGACTTTGGTAATATGATTGCTGAAGATGACAAGATTAGAAAATATATTTTCACACGTCTAGCAAAAGCTAGTGTTTCAAGAGTGATTATTGAAAGAACATTGAAGCTTGTTACCATAACAATTACAACTGCAAGACCAGGGATAATTATTGGAAAAGCTGGTCAAGAGGTTGATAAGCTTAAAGAAGAGTTAAAGAAGATTTCCGGCAAAGATATACAATTGAATATTGTTGAAATTAAGAGACCTGAATTAGAAGCTCAACTGGTTGCATCATCAATTGCTCGTCAGATTGAGAATAGAATTTCTTACAGAAGAGCAATAAAAATGTCTATTGCTGCTACAATGAGAATGAATGCAGAAGGAATTAAAGTTCAAATTTCTGGTAGACTCAATGGCGCAGAGATGGCAAGAAGTGAATCTTATAAAGAGGGGAGAATTCCACTATCAACATTCAGAGCTGATATAGATTATGCAATGGTTGAAGCACATACAACTTATGGTAGAATTGGTATTAAAGTATGGATTATGAAAGGTGAGGTTTATGGTAAAAGAGAATTGTCACCATTAGTTGGTTTGAGTTTAGTATCAAATAAAAAAAAGAATAATAAACAAAGAAGGAGATAATTATGCTATCACCAAAAAGACAGAAATACAGGAAAATGCAAAAAGGCCGAATGAAAGGTCTTTCTCAAAGGGGTCATAGGTTATCGAATGGTATGTTTGGAATAAAATCACTTGAATCAAAATTTATTACCTCAAGGCAAATTGAAGCAGCGAGGATTGCAGCTACAAGATATATGAAAAGAGAAGGTCAATTATGGATTAAAATATTTCCTGATAAACCCATAACCAAAAAACCGTTGGAAGTGAGAATGGGTAAGGGTAAGGGAGCACCTGAATATTTCGTTGCAGTTGTAAAACCTGGAAGAATTATGTTTGAAGTAGCTGGAGTGAGCATTGACATTGCAAAAGAAGCTCTGAGACTAGCAGCACAAAAACTTCCAGTTAAAACAAAATTTGTGATTGCAAATGATTATGAACTAGTGTAAATTATATGAAACAAAAAGAGATTGTAATATTAACTGATGATGAATTAAAAGATAAGCTCAGTGCTTTTCAAAAAAATTTGTATGACATAAAATTAACCCATGCTGTTTCACCTGTTGAAAACCCTCTTCAAATTAGAAATATAAGGAGGGCTATAGCAAGATTGAAAACTGAATGTGTTAGAAGAAATAAGATATAAAAATGGATAAAAGAAATCTTAGAAAAGAGAGAATAGGTGTCGTTACAAGCAATAAAATGCAAAAATCTATTGTTGTTTCAGAAGTTGGTAAAGTAAAACATCCGATGTACGGTAAGTTCGTTTTGAAAACAAAAAAATATCAAGTTCATGATGAAGAAAATGAATGTAATGAAGGTGATGTTGTAAAGATTATGGAAACAAAACCAATAAGTAAAAGTAAAAGATGGAGACTGGTTGAAATAATTGAAAAAGCTAAATAAATATGTTACAGCAAGAAAGTAGATTATTAGTAGCTGATAATACAGGAGCGAAAGAAGTTCTGACAATCAGAGTTCTTGGAGGTACTAAGAAAAGGTATGCATCTCTGGGAGATAAAATTGTTGTCACAATTAAACAGGCGACACCTAACGGAACTGTAAAAAAGGGTCAGGTATCAACTGCTGTTGTGGTAAGAGCTCAAAAAGAAGTGAGAAGAAAAGACGGATCTTACATTAGATTTGATGACAACGCATGCGTTTTAATAGATGCTGCTGGTGAAATGAGAGGAACCCGTGTTTTTGGTCCTGTTGCGAGGGAATTGAGAGATAAAAATTTTATGAAAATTGTATCATTAGCACCTGAAGTTTTATAAATATGAAATATAAAGTTGGAGATAATGTTAAAATAATAGCTGGAGATCAAAAAGGATCATCTGGTAAGATTATAAAAATTTTTAAATCAAAAAATAAAGCACTTGTTGAAGGTGTAAATATGGTAAAAAAGCATAATAAACCTAATGCAAATAACCCCAAAGGTGGTATCGTTGAAAAAGAATCACCAATTCATATTTCAAACATATCTCATGTTACAAAAAGTGGTGATGCAACAAGGATTGGATATAAATTTGAAGATGGAAAGAAACTAAGGTTTTCAAGTAAAACTAAAGAATTAATATAGATATGGCCTACACCCCAAGATTGAAAAAAAATTATAAGCAGAATGCCAGTAAAGTTATTATGAATAATCATGGTTTGGTAAATGTAATGGAAGTTCCTAAACTTCAGAAAATAGTTATTAGTAAGGGTGTAGGTGCTGCTGTAGCTGATAAGAAGCTGATTGAGCATGCGATTGAAGAGCTTACATCAATTTCTGGTCAAAAGGCAATAGCTACCAAATCTAAAAAAGATGTTGCATCTTTTAAGCTCAGAAAGGGCATGCCAATTGGTGCTAAAGTCACACTAAGAGGAAATACTATGTATGAGTTTTTAGATAGATTAATCACTGCTGCTTTGCCCCGGGTCAGAGAATTTCAAGGTGTAAAGAACTCCGGTTTTGATGGAAGAGGCAATTATACATTAGGTATAACAGAGCAAATTATTTTTCCTGAAATCGATATTGATAAAATTAACAATATATCTGGTATGGACATCACTTTTGTTACATCTACAAATGATGATAGTTTAGCAAAAAGTTTATTAAAAGAATTAGGGTTACCATTTAAAAAAAGTTAAAATATGGCAAAAGAATCAATGAAAGCTCGTGAAGTTAAAAGAGCAAAAATGTGTGCAAAATATGCTGAAAAAAGAAAAGTATTAAAAGCAGCCGGAGATTACATTGGATTGCAAAATCTTCCAAAAAATTCATCACCAGTTAGATCTCATAATCGTTGTAAGATTACTGGTAGACCAAAGGGTTATATGAGACAGTTTGGAATCTCTCGAGTTATGTTTAGAGAAATGGCAAATAAAGGTTTAATCCCTGGTGTTAGAAAGGCAAGTTGGTAAAATTTTATTAATATGAATACAGATCCAGTAGCAGATTATTTAACAAGAATTAGGAATGCCAATCAGGCAGGATTGAAGACTGTAGAGATTCCTAGCTCAAAATTAAAACATGAAATTACCAAGATTTTATTAGATCAAGGTTTTATTCTCAATTATAAAATCATTGAAGATAACCTTCAAGGTAAAATTAAAATTGCTCTTAAATATGATAAATTAACTAGTGAACCTGTCATAAAAAAATTACAGAGAGTTAGTAAACCCGGTTTAAGAAAATATTCAGGTAGTCAAAATATTCCAAGAGTTTTGAATGGTTTAGGTATTAATATAGTATCTACATCAAAAGGATTGATGACAGACAAAAAAGCAAAGAGTGAAAATCTTGGTGGTGAAATAATTTGTAGTGTTTATTAGAAAATTATGTCTAGAATAGGTAATAGTCCGATTTTAATACCAGAAGGAGTTAATGTTCAAATTAGTCCTGATGAGATTATTGTCTCAGGTAAGCTTGGTACTCTAAATCAGAGTTATGATTGTGTTTCTGTTGAGAAAAAAGAAAATGAGATTATTGTTTCTAGAGAAAAAGACAATAATGAACACAAATCAAAACATGGTTTATACAGATCTCTTTTTGCCAATATGGTAAAAGGAGTTAGCGAAGGATTTACTGTAGATCTTGAGTTAGTAGGTGTTGGATATAGAGCTAGCAACTCTGGGCAAAAATTAGAAATTGCCCTTGGATTTTCCCACAACATTGTCCTAGAACTACCCTCAGAAATACAAGTTCAAACTATTAACGAAAAAGGAGCAAATCCAATAATTAAACTTAGCTCTCACGACAAACAATTAGTCGGTATGGTTGCAGCTAAGATTAGATCATTTAGAAAACCTGAACCCTACAAAGGTAAAGGCGTTAAGTACGTTGGAGAACAAATAAGACGTAAAGCTGGTAAATCAGCATAAATTAAAAAGATGAGCAATAAAACAGCATTAAAGAGAATAAAAATAAAAAAGAGAATTAGAAAGGTAGTCTTTGGCTCTTCTACCAAACCAAGGTTAACAGTATATAGAAGCAATAAGGAAATCTATGCTCAATTAATTGATGATACAAATTCAAAAACGATTGTTTCCGCATCATCAAAGGATAAGGATCTTAAACTCAAAACAACAAATAAAATTGAGGTTTCAAAGATTGTTGGTGATTCAATTGGTAAAAAAGCAGTTAAAGCCGGTATTAAGGAAGTTTCTTTTGACAGAAATGGATATTTGTATCACGGTAGAGTTAAGTCACTTGCTGATGGTGCTAGAGAAGCTGGATTAAATTTTTAGAGTTATGAAAAAAAAGAATATGTCATTTGTTAAGCCTGGAGGATTAGACCTCAAAGATCGTCTGGTTAGTATTCAAAGAGTAACTAAGGTCACAAAAGGTGGGCGTGCTTTCGGTTTTTCTGCAATTGTTGTTGTTGGTAATGAGGAGGGTGTAGTAGGACATGGTCTTGGAAAAGCAAAAGAAGTATCAACAGCTATATCAAAAGCTGTTGAAGATGCTAAAAAGAACCTTGTGAAAATTCCACTTTTTAATTCAACAATTCCCCATGAACAAAAAGGTAAACATGGTGGAGCCAGAGTTTATATACAACCAGCATCCCAGGGTACCGGAGTTATTGCTGGAGGTGCAGTTCGTGCCGTGCTAGAGTCTGTAGGGGTGCAGGATGTTCTTTCAAAATCTCAAGGATCCTCAAACCCTCATAATGTTGTTAAAGCGACATTTGATGCACTTTTCAAATTACGAGATGCTAATAAGGTTGCACAAGAAAGAGGAGTTTCACTCGATAAAGTTTTTAATGGTTAATACTATGAACAAAATAAAGATTATTCAAGTTAAAAGTAAAATTAGAAGACCTAAAAATCAAAAGAGTACTCTTGATGCACTTGGCTTGAAAAAAATTGGCCATGTAGTTGAACATGAAAAAACTCCTTCAATTGAAGGGATGATTGAAAAAGTTAAACACCTAATTAAAGTAGTTGAATAATATGGATTTATCAAGTCTAACACCTAGTAAAGGATCAATAAAAAACAAGAAGAAAAGAATTGGTAGAGGCCAAGGCTCTGGCAAAGGCGGTACCGCCACAAGAGGACACAAAGGAGCTCAGTCTAGATCAGGTTATTCAAGAAAACTTGGATTTGAGGGAGGTCAAATGCCATTACAAAGAAGAATTCCAAAATTTGGTTTTAAAAATATCAACAGAGTTGAATATAAGCCAGTCAATTTAGATACTATACAGAAACTCGTTGATAATAAAAAAGTTAAGAAGAATAGTGTAGATATTAGTACAATGATTGATAATGGTATAGTTAGTAAAAACGATTTGGTAAAAATTTTAGGTGATGGAGAAATTAAATCTTCATTGACAGTTGAAGCTCATGGTTTTTCAAAAGCGGCTATTAAAGCAATTGAAAAGGCAGGAGGAGAAATTAAAGTAATTTAGATGTTAAAGTTTATAGAAACATTAAAAAATATTTGGACAATTGATGAGTTAAAAAATAGAATTTTAATAACTCTATTTTTCCTTGTTATTTACAGGCTTGCTGCTCAGGTTGTATTGCCTGGTGTTGACTATAATATTATTTCAGATGCTCAAATAGCCGGAGGCGGTGGTCTGCTTGGACTTTTAAATGCTTTTACAGGCGGAGCTTTTGCTAATGCCTCAGTTGTTGCCCTTGGAATAATGCCTTATATATCAGCATCGATTGTTGTTCAACTTATGGGAGTAGCCCTGCCATATTTACAAAAACTTCAAAAAGAAGGAGAAAGTGGAAGGAAAAAGATTACTCAAATTACAAGGTGGTTAACAATAGGTATTTGTGTTGTTCAAGCTCCTGCTTATTTGTATGGTTTAGGGGCTTTGGGTGTTCCTGACTCAGCTTTTGTTTTGGGAAAAGGGCCCTTTTTCATAATCCCATCCGTTATAATTTTAGTAACTGGCTGTATTTTTGCTATGTGGTTAGGGGAAAAAATTACAGATAGAGGAATTGGAAATGGTATTTCATTATTAATTACTGTTGGAATTATTGCATCATTGCCCCTGTCTTTTACTCAGGAGGTTATCTCACAGCTTTCAGGTTCAGGAGGATTGATTATGGTAGCTATTGAATTTGTAATATGGATAATTGTTATTGCTTTGTGTATTTTATTAGTCTTAGCTGTAAGACAGATTCCTGTGCAGTATGCTAGAAGATCAGTTGCAGGGTCTGGTCCGAGTGGAGTATATTCAAAAAGACAATACATCCCTTTGAGACTTAATGCATCTGGTGTTATGCCAATTATTTTTGCTCAGGCTATAATGTTTGCTCCAGCATATTTAGGTCAAATGATCGGGGGATCATTTGGTCAATGGATGAATACAGCTTTCTCAAATATGTTTGGTCTTTCATACAATATATTATTTGGCTTGTTAATAATATTATTTACATATTTTTACACAGCCATTACTGTTCCAACTAACAAAATGGCTGATGATTTAAAAAGGAGTGGTGGTTTTATTCCAGGAATTAAGCCTGGTGGTGAAACTGCTGATTTTTTAGATAAAATAATGTCCTTAATTACCTTTCCTGGCTCTTTATTTCTCGCTGCAATTTCTGTTTTACCAGCTGTAATTGTGGCCCTAATGAACATTCAGCAAGGTTGGGCTTTATTTTACGGAGGTACTTCCCTACTAATTATGGTTGGAGTAGCTATTGATACAATTCAACAAATAAATGCCTATTTATTAAATAGACATTATGATGGATTAATGAAAACAGGTAAAACTCGTAGAGTAGCATAAAATGGCAAAACAAGAGGCAATTGGACAAGATGGAGTTATAGTAGAGGCATTGTCAAATGCTATGTTTAGGGTAGAACTTAATAATGGACACATTGTCACAGCTCACATCTCAGGAAAAATGAGGATGCATTATATAAAACTCCTCCCTGGAGATAAAGTTAAGCTTGAAATGAGTCCATATGATTTAACAAAAGCTAGAATAACATTTAGATATTAATTATGAAAGTAAGAGCATCAATAAAAAAAAGAAGTCCTGAGTGTAAGATTGTCAGAAGAAAAGGTAGGCTTTATGTTATAAATAAAAAGAATCCAAGATTTAAACAAAGACAAGGTTAATTATGGCAAGAATTTCAGGTATAGATATTCCAAAAAACAAAAGAGGTGTGGTAGCGCTTACTTACATCTATGGTATTGGAAAAAGTAGAGCAAAAATGATTTTAAATAGCGCAAAGGTAAGTCAAGATAAAAAAGTTTCTGAGTGGACTGATGATGATACAGCTCAAGTTAGATCTACTGTTGCCCAACTTGTTATTGAAGGTGAATTAAGAGCTGAAAATCAAATAAATATCAAAAGGTTAATGGATATTGGGTCGTATCGTGGTATCAGACATAGATTAGGATTACCTTTAAGAGGTCAAAAGACAAAAAATAATTCGAGAACTAGAAAAGGAAAGAGAAAAACAGTTGCAAACAAGAAAAAAGTAACTAAATAATATATTATGGCAAAAGTTGGAAGTAAAAAAAGAAAAGTTATTGTAGATTCGTTTGGTGAAGTACATATTAATGCTTCTTTTAACAATATAATAATTTCATTTACAAATAATAAAGGTGAGGTTATTTCATGGTCGTCGGCCGGTAAAATGGGTTTTAGAGGATCTAAAAAAAATACTCCCTACGCTGCTCAGCTTGCAGCTGAAGATGCTGTTAAAGCTGCTCACGATGCTGGACTTCGAAAAGTTAAGGTTTGTGTAAAAGGACCTGGAAATGGAAGAGAATCAGCAATTAGAAGCATACATAATGCTGGTATTGAAGTTACAGAGATTTTTGATGTAACTCCTGTACCACATAACGGATGTAGACCCCCAAAAAGAAGAAGAGTTTAAAAATATTAATATGGCAAGATATACAGGACCTAAGACTAGAATATCAAGAAAATTTGGCGAGCCATTATTTGGGCCAGATAAATCTTTCGATAAAAAAAATTATCCCCCAGGACAACATGGTTTGAGTAAAAGAAGACAAAAGAAATCTGAATATGCTATTCAGCTCATGGAAAAACAAAAAGCTAAGTATTTATATGGAATTCTTGAAAGACAATTTAGAAATTTATTTGAAAAAGCAAATAAAAGTAAAGGTATAACAGGTGAGGTATTATTACAATTATGTGAATCAAGGCTAGATAACTTAGTTTATAGGATGGGAATTGCTCCAACTAGAAGTGCGGCTAGACAGCTTGTTAGTCATGAGCATATTATTGTAAATGGAGAGATTTGTAATATACCATCGAGAATTATTAAAATAGGTGAAAAGGTTGGTGTAAGAGAAAAATCTAAATCACTTTCTGTAATTGATGATTCATTATCAGCTAAAGACTCTGTTTATGAATGGATTTCCTGGGATAATAATAATTTAGTGGGGGTATTTAACGTATTACCAACTAGAGATCAGATACCTGAAAATATAAAAGAACAATTAATCGTCGAACTTTATTCAAAATAATAAGATAAAAATTATGGCAACATTCACATTTCAAAAACCAGACAAAGTAATTATGATTGACTCAACAGAATTTGAAGGAAAATTTGAGTTTAGACCTTTAGAGCCTGGATATGGATTAACTATTGGAAATGCTTTAAGAAGAGTTTTACTTTCCTCATTAGAAGGTTTTGCATTTACATCAATTAAAATTGACAATGTAGAGCATGAATTTACTTCACTCTCAGGAATTGTTGAAGATGTAACTGAAATCATCTTAAACTTAAAACAGATAAGATTAAAACAACAAATTGATTCTGTAGAAAATGAAACTGTCTCAGTGTCTATAAATTCACAGAATCAGTTAAAGGCAGGTGATTTACAAAAATTTATTTCAGGTTTTCAAATTTTAAACCCTGAAATTATTATTTGTAACATGGAAAAAAATGTTAAAGTAAATTTTGAATTAAGTATCGAAAAAGGAAGGGGATATGTTTCAGCCGAGGAAAATAAAAAAATAGGTGCTCCACTTGGAACAATTTTTATGGATTCGGTTTTTACTCCTATTAAAAACGTCAAATACACCATTGAGGATTTCAGAGTTGAACAAAAAACAGACTACGAAAAACTAGTATTCGAAATCATAACAGATGGTTCTATTGATCCCAAAAATGCTTTAACTGAAGGAGCTAAAGTATTAATCCATCACTTTATGCTCTTCTCAGATGAAAGAATAACTTTAGAAGCTGATGAGATAGCTCAGACTGAAACATATGATGAAGAATCATTACACATGAGACAACTTTTAAAAACTAGATTAATAGACATGGATCTTTCTGTAAGAGCATTAAATTGTCTGAAAGCTGCTGAAGTTGATACTTTAGGGGATTTAGTTTCATTTAATAAGTCAGATTTAATGAAATTTAGGAATTTTGGAAAAAAGTCACTTACCGAGCTTGAAGAACTTGTGTTAGTCAAAGGGCTAAGTTTTGGAATGGACCTATCAAAATATAAACTAGATAAGGAATAATAAACATGAGACACGGCAAAAAATTTCCTCATTTAGGCAGAAAAACAGCTCATAGAAAGTATATGTTAGCAAATATGGCATGTTCGTTAATTGAGCATAAGTCTATTAATACAACATTGACAAAAGCCAAAGCCCTTAAACTGTTTATTGAACCAATAATTACAAAATCTAAAAATGATTCAACTCACAATAGAAGAGTTGTTTTTAAATACTTGAGAGATAAGGAAGCTGTAACCGAATTGTTCAGAGAAATATCTGTTAAAATTGGTGATAGGCCTGGCGGCTATACTCGAGTAATTAAGCTTGGAAATCGGCTTGGTGATAATGCTGACATGGCATTAATAGAGCTCGTTGATTATAATGAATTATATAAAACAACAAAACCTGAACGAAGAAGGAGAAGGAAAAGACAAAAACCATCAGAAAATTTAACTAAGAATACTAGTACAGCTGCTGAAGAAGCTCCTGTAGCTGAAGAAGTTCCTGTAGCTGAAGAAGCTCCTGCTGCTGAGGAAACTCCTGCTGCTGAGGAAACTCCTGCTGAAGAAAAAGATAGTAAAAAACCAGAATAAAAAAGTTTTTTTTAATTTTTGATAACTTTAAAGATAAACATCATGTTTATCTTTTTTTTTGTTTTAATTTTATCATTAATTGTTTGCATTGGGTCAATATAATTCTAGAAAAAAAGCCTTTGTTTTATTAGAAGATGGTACTATTTTCCATGGTAAATCTATTGGTGTAGATGGAACAGCTTCAGGTGAATTATGTTTCAATACTGGTATGACAGGTTACCAAGAAATATTTACCGATCCATCTTATAATGGTCAATTAATGGTTATGGCTAATGCTCATATTGGTAACTACGGTACCAATTTAGATGAGGTTGAATCTGATTCTGTAAAAATAGCTGGTTTAATATGTAAAAATTTTAGTTTTACCTTTTCAAGATATGGTGAGTCAACATCCTTATTTGATTTTTTATTAAAAAATAAAATAGTATGTATTTCTGACGTTGATACAAGAGCTTTAGTTAGTTATATAAGAGATAACGGATCTATGAATGCTATTATTTCTACAGATTCATTAAAATCTATAAAAAAAATTAAAGAAAAACTTAATAAAGTTCCATCAATGAATGGATTGGAACTTGCATCCAGAGTTTCAACTAAAGAACCTTATTTTTTTGGAAAAGAGGATTCAAAGTATAAAATTGCTGTACTTGACCTTGGTGTTAAGAAAAATATATTAAAAAATCTTTCCAAACGAAATGCTTACATGAGGGTTTTCCCTCATGATTCAAATTATGAGGACATGAAAAGCTGGAATCCAGATGCATATTTTATCTCAAATGGTCCTGGAGATCCAGAACCACTCACCAATGCAATCAATGTTACCAAAAAAATTCTAGACTCCAATAAACCTCTTTTTGGGATTTGCCTAGGTCATCAAGTTATAGCTCTTGCGAACGGCATAAAAACTTATAAAATGCATAATGGTCACAGAGGAATAAATCACCCTGTAATAAATTTAAAATCTGGTAAAGGTGAAATAACATCTCAAAATCATGGTTTTGCTATTGATAAGGATGACACAAGAAATAATAAAAATATTGAAATTACTCATATGCATCTAAATGATGATACTATTGCTGGTATAAAAATTAAGAATAAAAAGTGTTTTTCTGTACAGTATCATCCCGAAGCAAGTGCTGGACCACACGATTCTTCATATCTTTTTGATGAGTTTATTGAATTGATTAAAAAATAATTATGGCAAAAATTAAAAAAATTCTTGCTAGACAAATTTTTGATTCAAGGGGAAATCCAACAGTTGAGGTAGATGTAATTACTGATGATAACAATTTAGGAAGAGCTGCTGTTCCATCCGGGGCTTCAACCGGTGAAAATGAAGCTGTTGAGCTCAGAGATGGAGGTGATTCATATATGGGTAAAGGAGTTTTAATGGCTATTAATAATGTTAATACTTTTATTGCAGAAAAGTTAATAGGTAAATCTGTTTTTAATCAAGAGGAAATAGATAACTTAATGATTGAGTTAGATGGAACTGAAAATAAATGTATTTTAGGTGCAAATGCTATTTTAGGCGTATCTCTTGCTGTTTCTCAAGCAGCTGCAAAATGCAAAGGTTTACCACTTTATAAATATATTGGTGGAGAATCTGCTATTACATTACCTGTACCAATGATGAATATTATTAATGGTGGATCTCACTCAGATGCCCCTATTGCATTTCAGGAATTTATGATCGTTCCTTTAAATGCTAAGTCTTTCTCAGATGCAATGAAAGTTGGTACAGAAATTTTTCATAATCTTAAAAAAAATCTCAAGTCAAGAGGTTTAACCACATCAGTTGGGGATGAAGGAGGTTTTGCTCCTGAGTTGAAAGGAACAGAGGATGCTCTAAATACTATAACTGATTCCATTATTTCTGCAGGCTATAATCCAGGTGGCGATGTAATGATTGCCCTTGACTGTGCTTCCTCAGAATTTTACATTGATGGTAAATATGATTATAGTAAGTATGAGGGTGAAAAAGGTTTGATTTTAAATTCTAATGAGCAAGCTGAATATTTATCCTCCCTTGTAGATTCGTTTCCAATTATATCAATTGAAGATGGAATGGATCAAAACGATTGGGAGGGTTGGAAATATCTAACTCAGATTTCTGGTAGTAAAGTTCAATTAGTAGGAGATGATCTTTTTGTTACTAATTCTCATATTCTTCGCAGAGGTATTACAGAGAAGGCTGCAAACTCAATTTTAGTAAAAGTTAATCAAATTGGAACCTTAACTGAGACTATTGATGCTGTTAATTTGGCAAAAAGTAATGGTTTTACAACTGTTATTTCACATAGATCAGGGGAAACGGAAGATAATATAATTGCTGATTTAGCTGTTGCGCTCAATGCTGGACAAATTAAAACCGGATCTATGTCTAGATCTGACAGAATGGCAAAATATAATCAGTTATTGCGAATTGAAGAGGAATTATCTGAAAAGGCTTTTTACCCTAAAAAGGAAGCTTTTACATTCTAGACTTTATTATCGCTTTTTTTTTAACTAAATTTAAGGGATTAATGGCTAAAAAAGTAATATTAAAATATAATGATAATGAATACAAGTTTGATCTACTAAAAGGATCAGAAGACGAAAATGCTATTGATGTATCTAAACTTAGATCAGACCTAAATTTAATTACATTAGACCCAGGTTTTAAAAATACTGGTTCATGTAAAAGCGCAATAACATTTTTAGATGGTGAGAAAGGAATATTGAGATACAGAGGTTATTCTATTGAAGATTTGGCCAAAAATGCAGATTTTCTAGAGGTTGCATTTTTATTAATATTTGGTGAATTACCAACAAAAAGTCAACTCAATAAGCTAATTTCTGATATACAGGATAATGCAATAATTGATGAAGATTTAAAAAAAATTTTAATAAGTTTCCCAAGGTCTGCACATCCAATGGGAATTCTATCATCTCTAACGAGCGCTCTTATCGCTTTTAATCCTGAAAAGAAAATCAGTTTAACAAAAAAATCAAGGAATGAACATGATTATATGTACTATTTAATTGTTAAGTTATTAGCAAAAATTCCAATTCTTGTTGCATGGGTTTATCGAAGGAGAAATGGATTATCTCTTGACTATGGTGACTTTACTCAAGGATATGTTGAGAACGTTACAAAAATGATGTTTCAGCGACCCAACCAAACCTACATAAAAAATGATATTATAGTCAATGCAATGAATAAACTTTTAATATTACATGCAGATCATGAACAAAATTGCTCAACATCAACTGTAAGAATAGTAGGTTCATCAGAAGCTAGTCTTTTTGCGTCTGTATCAGCTGGAATATCTGCTCTTTGGGGAAGACTACATGGTGGTGCAAATCAAGCTGTATTAGAAATGTTAGAAGCAATCAAAAATGATGGTGGTGATACAAAAAAGTTTATGCAAAAAGCTAAAGACAAAAATGACTCTTTTAGATTAATGGGATTTGGTCACAGAGTCTATAAAAATTTTGATCCAAGGGCAAAAATAATTAAAGTCACTGCACACGAAGTTTTAAAAGATTTGGGCATCAAAGATCCCATACTGAGTATTGCAAAGTCTCTCGAAAAAGAAGCATTAAATGATCCGTATTTCACATCAAGAAAGCTTTATCCAAATGTTGATTTTTATTCTGGTATTATTTATAAAGCACTTAATATTCCAACTGAAATGTTCACAGTGATGTTTGCGCTTGGAAGAGTACCAGGGTGGATTGCCCACTGGAGAGAAATGAGAATGAATAATGACCCAATTGGTAGACCAAGACAAGTGTATACAGGTAGTAAGGAACGGGATTTTCTTCCATTAAAAAATAGGTAGCCTCACTTTGAAATGATTGTAGAGAATCTTCTAAAGAAAAAAATAGGAGAATATTTGTTAAAAAAATATTCTGTTAGCATAAATAAGATTGAAATTATAAAAACCAGAAAAGAATTTAATGGTGATTATACAGTTGTTCTTTTCCCAATATTACCATTTGTAAAATTAAGTCCTAATCTTATTGGGCAAGAAATAGGAAAATATCTTAAAGAAAATGAAAATTTTATTGAAGATTTTAATATCATTCAAGGTTTTTTGAATCTTATTATTACTGACTTTTTCTTAGTTAATTTGTTGAAAGATTTTGATGAAAATTTAAAATTTAACTATGATTTAAAGAAAGAATTTTTTTTAATTGAATTTTCCTCCCCCAATACTAACAAGCCCTTACACCTGGGTCATGTAAGGAATATTCTGCTTGGTGACTCTATTTCTAAAATTTTTGAAGAGGTTGGGAATCGTGTACATAAAACTCAAATAATAAATGATAGGGGAATACATATATGTAAATCCATGGTTGCTTGGCTTCAGTTTGGTGAAAATACTAATCCAAAATCTAAAGGTTTAAAGGGTGATGTTTTTGTTGGTGACTATTATATAAAATATAATGAAGAATTTAAAAAACAAGTTAAAGAATTAGTTTCTAACGGAATGTCTTTGGATGAGGCGAAAAAGAATGCTAGTATATTTAAAGATGCTCAGAATTTATTAATAAAATGGGAAAATGGTGATAAAGAAGTTATCAATCTTTGGAAAAAGATGAATGCTTGGGTCTATAATGGATTTTCAATGACATATAACAGCCTTAAGGTCTCTTTTGATTCTGAATATTTTGAGAGTAATACTTATTTAAAGGGTAAAAAAATAGTAATTGAAGGATTGAAAAAGAAACTTTTTTATAAAAAGGACGATAATTCAGTATGGGTTGATTTAGAAGCATTTGGTTTAGATAAAAAGATTTTACTTAGATCTGATGGAACCTCCGTCTATATAACTCAAGATATAGGAACAGCTTTTTTAAGATATAAAGATCATCCGAACATGGATGGTATGATCTACACAACAGGAAATGAGCAAGATTATCACTTCAGAGTATTATTTAAGGTATTAAACCTACTAGGTTATCCTTGGGCTAATAAATTAAAACATTTAAGTTATGGTATGGTTGACTTGCCCACAGGAAAAATGAAAAGTAGAGAAGGTTTAGTTGTTGATGCAGATGAGTTAATTAAAAGCATGAACACCAAATCAAAAAGTATTTCTGAGTCACTTGGAAAAATTAATGATTTCACAGATTCAGAAAAATCTGAATTGTATGAGCAAGTCGCTCTTGCAGCTTTAAAGTACCATATTTTAAAAGTAGATCCCAAAAAAAGCATATTATTTAATCCTAAAGAGTCTATAGATTTTAATGGTAACACTGGGCCATTTATTCAATATACTTATGCAAGAATAAAATCGTTGATTAGAAGAAATAAAAATATATTGGATTTTAAAGATATTAAATTATCAAAAAAAGAAAAAGATTTAATTATTCAGTTAAATGATTTCCCTAATGTTATTTTAAATGCTTATAATAATTTAAACCCTGGTCTAATTGCTAATTATTGTTATGAACTTGTAAAATTATATAATTCATTTTATCAATCATCAACTGTTTTAGGTAATGATCAAATAAATAGTTTTAGAATTATTTTATCAAATAAAGTAGGTAATTGTATAAAAAAGTCAATGTTTCTTTTAGGTATTGAAGTTCCTGAAAGAATGTAAAAAAAGCCGCTGTTTAGAGCGGCTTTTTTTATAAGGTTAGCTGTGATATTGATTACTTAGATACTGCTAAATTATATACAACAAGACCGAAGCCGATTTTGTTGATAGCATCACCTATATTGTAAACAACATCCATATCTAGTGGAATAACGTCTATGAAGTCGTACCATCCATCAGTACCGATCATATATCCTATCGGATAGATTGACCAACCAACAAGGACGAACCAACATAAGGCATTATGTGCTTCAAGAACAGCTCCACCGGCTTTTTCAGCCAAGGCTTTCGCTTCTCCAAGCCATATAATATAAACTACATAGAAATATGCAGCACCTGAAACAGCACCCCATATCCATGCGTTATCTCTATCAATTGCTTCACCTACATAACCAAATACAAGCATAACAGTTGACCATAATATTAATTTCCACATTAAACTTTTCTGAGCTCCAGCTTTTGCAAGAATTAGATAAAACTCTACACACATTAGTGGTACAGTTAAAATCCAATCTACATATCTGAAGAAAGTTACATCACCACCAGCAGCACTAGCATCTCTCATGTAGTAGTAGTGCACAGCAGCAATAAAAGTAATAAGTCCTGAGACTAATATTGAGTTTCTCCATTTTCCACCACCAGCATCTAACGATAAAAAGAAAAATACTGATGCAGCCATCATGGCCATTGTTCCAATGAAAAACGTAAAACTTACTAGGTCGTTAGGAACGACTTCTAGTAAGAAAATATTTAAAAAATTTTCCATAATAATTAATTAATTGGTTTTAATTGCACCCAAAATACTAAAAAATAACTATATAACTACTTTTATCATAAAAAAAAACACCAAATGTTAAAAAAATGACACTACCTTACAGAGATAAATCAATAATTATCAACTGATTACATTTTTTGCTGAATTTTATACAATTTGAGTATTTATCTCCTCTTAATAGAAGTTTTTAAATATGATTTATAAATTAGCGTAAATTATTGTTTAAATTGAATAAAGATTTTACTAATAACGTAACTTTTCGAATCACAGTTTTTCTTAGTCTCTTTTCACTTTTTTGGAGTAATAATCTTAGTGGAGAATACTTCTATTTTGCATGTTACACATTGATTTTGACTTTCGGAATAATTCATGGGGCTAATGATATTCTGATATTACTTAAAGGTAAAAAAACTAATAAATACAGTATTGTTATTCATACATTTAAGTACTTCTCTGTAGTTTTATTAATTTGTTTAGTCTTTTTCAATCTACCCGTTATATCAATGTTGTTTTTTGTCTTATTTAGTGCATATCATTTTGGGGAACAACAATGGACAATATTTGAAAACAATAATTCCAAAAGCCTAACTTTTTTTTATTTTGTTTTTGGTTCACTTATTTTTTTGATTTTATTTACACTCAACTCAAAAGAAGTATCTGATATTATGTATGATATTACATCCTTTTATATCCCTGAGCATGTTTACAAAATTTCTCTAGTAACATTAACTATTATTAATTCAGCTCTTATAATAATAAATTATAAAATTTTAAAACCTCAATTATTTCACCAGTTTATATTGTTTATAATAATGTTAATTGTATTTGTCTTTTTTGATCTTCTACCAGCTTTCGCAGTTTATTTTGTTTTTTTTCATAGTATACCCTCAATAATAGAGCAAGCTGAATATCTTTTTGAAGATAGTTCGACTAAAAGTTTCAAAAAATTTATTGTTAAAGGGTTTTTGTACTGGTTAGTTGCTATTTTGTTTCTGGGTATATTATATGTTATTATAAAGGATAAAATTGACTTTAGTTTAGGAATATTTTTCTCATTTTTGGCTGCAATTACATTTCCACATGTTTTAGTAATATATAAAATGAAACAAATCACTAGAAAAAATTAAATTTGTAAGGATATGTTTAATTCTTTAACTGAAAAATTAAATTCTGCTTTTCATGTTTTAAAAGGACATGGTAAAATAACAGAAATTAATGTTGCTGAAACATTAAAGGAAGTCAGAAGAGCACTTCTTGATGCAGATGTAAGTTTTAAAATTGCTAAGGAATTCACTCAACGAGTCAAAGAAAAATCTTTAGGAAAAAATGTTTTAACTGATCTTAGGCCTGGGCAGCTATTAATAAAAATTGTTAAAGATGAATTAACGGAATTAATGGGTGGTCAACATGAAGGTATTAATTTATCAGATAATCCCTCTGTTATTTTATTGTCAGGTCTTCAAGGTTCTGGAAAAACAACATTTGGTGGAAAACTTGCTAATTACCTTAAAAAGAAAAAAGGCAAGAATCCATTACTGGTTGCTTGTGACGTTTACAGACCTGCTGCAATTGATCAACTTAAATTATTAGGTAATCAGATTAATGTTGATGTGTACAGTGAAGAAGATAATAAGGATCCAGTTTTAATCGCAAACAATTCACTTAAATATGCCAAAGAAAATAATAAGAATTTAATTATTATTGATACTGCAGGGAGATTAGCAATTGACGATGTTTTGATGAATGAGATTGGGAAAATTAAAAATGCTGTAAACCCAAGTGAAATACTATTTGTGGTTGACTCAATGACTGGTCAAGACGCGGTTAATACTGCAAAAGCATTCAATGATGTTTTAAATTTTGACGGTGTAGTCTTAACAAAGCTTGATGGAGATACAAGAGGGGGAGCTGCCTTAACAATAAAATCAGTTGTAAATAAACCAATTAAATTCATAGGAAATGGAGAAAAATTAGATGCTTTAGATATTTTTTACCCCGAAAGGATGGCTGATAGGATTCTAGGTATGGGTGATGTTGTTTCTTTAGTTGAAAAGGCTCAAGATGTTTATGATGAGAAAAAAGCAAGAGAGCTAAGCAAAAAAATTGCAAAAAATAAATTTGGTTTTGATGATTTTTTAAATCAAATTAACCAAATAAAAAAGATGGGTAATTTAAAAGATACTGTAAGTATGATTCCCGGTATGAGTCAGATTAAAGATGTAAATATAGATAATGATTCATTCAAACATATTGAAGCATTAATTCAATCAATGACACTAAAAGAGAGGTCAAACCCTAAAATAATTGATCATAATAGAAAAAAAAGAATAGCTAAAGGTGCAGGTAGAGATGTAAAGGAAATAAACGCCTTACTTAAACAATTTGAACAAATGTCAAAGATGATGAAGATGGTACAATCTGGTGGAGCATCAAAATTAATGGGAATGATGCAAAATTTTAAACAATAAGATGATTATACTTGATGGAAAAAAAACAAGTAATGATATCAAAGATGAAATTGCCAATGAGGTAAAATCAATTACAGATAGCGGCAATCGGCCTCCCCACTTGGCAGCTGTCATTGTTGGAAATGATGGAGCTAGTCTTACTTATGTTGGAAGTAAAGTTCGTGCCTGTGAAAAAGTAGGTTTTAGATCAACATTAGTTAGTTTACAGGAATCTATCTCTGAGCAAGAATTACTTAATAAAGTAAATGAACTTAATAACGATGATAAAATTGACGGTTATATTGTTCAATTACCTTTGCCAAAGCATGTAGATACTCAAAAAGTTTTGATGGCTGTTGATCCAAAAAAAGATGTAGATGGGTTTCATCCTACAAATTTTGGAAAAATGGCACTTAAACTACCAACTTTCATTTCTGCAACGCCCAATGGGATCATGGAATTATTAAAAAGGTATAAGGTATCAACAGAAGGAAAACATACTGTTGTCATTGGAAGATCAGATATTGTTGGTAAACCAATCAGCATATTAATGGGTTTAAAGACCAACCCAGGAAATTCTACTGTTACATTAGCTCACAGCAGAACCAATAATATTGAGGATTTAATAAAGCAAGCGGATATAGTAATTTCTGCTTTAGGTGTGCCTAATTTTATTAAGGATTACATGATAAAAGATGGAGCAATTATTATTGATGTAGGAATAACAAGAGTTCCTAATAATTCAGTCAAGGGTTATAAAATTGTTGGTGATGTTGATTTTGAAAATGTATCAAAAAAATCATCATTTATTACCCCGGTTCCTGGTGGTGTTGGACCTATGACAATAGCCATGCTCTTAACAAACACACTTCAGGCTTATAAAAATTAATATACTATTTTGCGAATATTTGATTAAAATCCTTGAAGGATTTAAACTCTAATGCATTTCCACAAGGATCTTTAAAAAACATTGTTGCTTGTTCACCTGCTAAACCTTTAAATCGAATGTAGGGATCAATAATAAAAGTTACCCCTTTTTCGATTAGTTTTTTTGAAAAATTATGAAATTGATTCCATTCTAATACAACTCCAAAATGAGGTATTGGAACATCCTTACCATCGACAGGGTTAGTCTTGATTTTTTCTTTGGATTTTTCTTTGTAATGAATAACTAATTGGTGGCCAAATAAATTAAAATCAACCCAGTGGTCACTGCTTCTTCCCTCTTCACAGCCCAAAATATTTTTGTAAAAATCTCTTGATTTTTTTAAATCATGAACTGGGATTGCCAAGTGGAAAGGAAGTAAAGTAGATACATTCATATATTAAAATTAATGATTTAATATAACTTACTACAATCTGTAATATATTTGTAAATGTGAATATAGATTCAAACAACTTACCACTAATGGAAGCCTTTTATTCAATTCAAGGGGAAGGGTTTCATTCTGGAAAACCTGCTTATTTTATTAGAATAGGAGGTTGCGATGTTGGTTGTCATTGGTGTGATGTTAAAGAAAGTTGGGATTATGGCAAACATCAAATTGTTAGTGTAGATGATATTATTTCAAAAATTACTGGAACTAATTTGGTGATCATAACAGGTGGTGAACCACTTATGTGGGATATGACAACATTGACAAAAAGAATTAAAAAAAATAAAATGGTTGTTCATCTTGAAACATCAGGTGCCTATAATTTTTCTGGTAATTGGGATTGGGTTTGTCTATCACCCAAAAAACAAAAACTTCCTAAAAAAGAGATTTATAAAATTGCAGATGAACTCAAAATAATTATCTACAATAAACATGACTTGGAATTTGCATTAGATGAGTCCAAGAAAGTAACAGAAAAATGTAAATTGTTTCTTCAGCCTGAATGGGATAGATTTGAAAAAAATAAGTCACTCATATTTGATTTTATAAAAGAGAATCCAAATTGGAATCTTTCACTTCAACTGCACAAATTTATGGGAATTGATTAATTATATAATAAATATTTTTCTCTAATAAGTTTAAAATTATCTAATCCATTTTTCCATGTTTTTCTAATTTCTTTTTCTGATAATCCTTTTTTTATTTGTTTCTCTAAAAGCTTATTTCCTGCTAAGCGGTGAAATCCAGATTTGAAAAATTTATCTTTATTTTTTTCATTTTTGTATGCAAGTATTAACCATTTCAAATCAATTTTTGACAGGTAGTCTTCATTTTCAAGATTAAGCCCATAACAAGTAAAATTTTCATGTTTTGGGTACTTAGCACCTGGCATTGATTTGGGAGTAAAATTAAACTTAAAATTTTTCCAGTATGGCGTTCCAATCACTTGAAACTGTTTTATGGTTCCTCTACCTACACTAACAGGCGTTTGCTCAAAAAAACAAAGTGAAGGATATAAATTAATTGATTGTTGATTTGGTAAATTTGGAGATGGCTTAAATTTTAATTTATATTTCTTATTCCTATCATAGTTAGAAATTTCTATTACTTTCAGTTTACAATTTAGATTATTTCTCAGCCATTTTTCTCCATTTATCATTTTTGCATATTCACCTATTGTCATACCATAAACTATAGGTACTGGATGTAGGCCAACAAAACTCATAGATTCTTTAGCCATAACTGGACCATCAATATAATGACCGTTAGGGTTTGGTCTATCTAACACAATTAATTCAATATTATTTTCTGCACAACTTTCCATAACATAATGCATAGTAGAAAGATATGTGTAGAACCTTGCTCCGACATCTTGAATATCAAAAATTATGACATCAATTTCATCTAAATCCTCAAAGCTTGGTTTTCTTTTTTTTCCATATAATGAAACAATCGGAATGCCAGTTTTTGGATCAGTAGAATTAATAATTTTTTCTCCTGCATCTAAATTTCCACGAAAACCGTGTTCAGGAGCAAAAACCTTTTTAACTCGAACATTTAGTTTTAAAAGTGAATCTACTAGATGAATATTTTTATTTTCTTTTAAAAATTGTGATGTATGATTGGATACAATAGCAATATTTTTATCAATGATAAGCGGCAAATATTTTTCTGTTTTATCAATGCCAATTATTGTATTATTTTGTGCAACTATATTTAATGATAATATCAAAAAAAAATTAATTTTGACAAACACAATAATAGATTTTGAAATTTGAATATTTTCTAGCATCAAGAATTCTTACTTATAAGAGATATAAAAATACTATATCATCTCCGATTATAAAAATTTCAATTTTATCAATTATTATAGCAATAATTGTTATCAATTTTTCTGTATCAATTGGATTTGGGATTCAAAACGAAATTAGAGATAAGTTTATTACTATTTCCGGCGATTATTATATATCAAATTTTAAAAATGAAAATTTTTCTACTTACTATCCAATTGATTTAAATAATATTGATAACAAATTTTTTAACAATAAAAAATTTAAAAATATCAATAAAGTTTCATATAATCCTGGCATAATTCCAGTCAATAATACTTTTTTAGACATAGTCTTTAAAGGAATTGATGACAATGGTTTTAATTCAGTTAATCAATTTGTAAAAAATAAAAACATAGTAAATATTGATATTGGTGAAGTATTAGTTTCTAACATATTGGCAAAAAAGCTAAATGTTAAAAAAGGTGATTATGTAAAGTTTCTTTTTTTTAAAGATCAAAGCAGTAAAATACCAATAGTTAGAAACTTAAAGGTTATTGAATTTTACAACTCATCGATCTCCGAATTTGATTCAAAGTTAATTTTTGGAAATATTAAACAATCCCAACTGATAAGTAAATGGAATAATAATTTTAGTGGAGGACTAGAAGTATCACTTGAAAACAATAATTTAAAAAAAGAAGATTTAGATTTATTATTTTCATTTATTCCTCCAGATTATGATATTCAAAAAACATCTGATAGATTCCCCGAAATCTTCAATTGGATTAAATTATTTGATACAAATATTTATTTAATTGTGATTTTAATGATTGCTGTAGGAGGAATTAATATGATCACGGCTCTTTTAGTGACTGTATTAGACAAAACAAAATTAATTGGCAGATTAAAACTTTTAGGTGCGAATAATTCATCAATTAGAATAATTTTTATGATCAACGGATTTTATTTAATCACAAAAGGAATACTTTGGGGAAATGTTATTTCTTTATCATTAATGACTATTCAAAAATATTTTTCTTTAATTAAGCTTGATCCAGTAACTTATTACTCAGATTATCTGCCAATTGAAATCGACCTAATAAAAATACTTTTAATAAATTTAGTTATCATTGTTATCTGCATGCTAATGCTTTTGATTCCATCCAAAACCATATCTAAAATTAAACCGAATTCAAGTTTGAAATTAACTTAATGATTTAAATTTGTAAATGAAAAGTGAATTACTGTAACAATATATTAGAAACCATCGGCAATACGCCACTTATAAAATTAAACTCAATTACCAGTGATGTTCAAAGCCTTGTTTTAGCAAAAGTTGAATACTTTAATCCTGGCAACTCCGTTAAAGACAGAATGGCTGTTAAGATGGTTGAAGATGCTGAAAAAGATGGTAGGTTGAAATTTGGTGGAACAATTGTTGAAGGTACCTCTGGGAATACAGGAATGGGCTTAGCATTAGCTGCTATTGTTAAAGGTTACAAACTAATATGCGTAACAACTGATAAACAGTCAAAAGAGAAAGTGGATGTTTTGAAAGCTGTAGGAGCTAAAGTTGTAATATGTCCAACTAATGTTGAACCGAATGATCCCAAATCTTACTACTCAACAGCCAAAAGGATTAGCGAAGAAACTGAGAATTCATGGTATGTAAATCAATACGATAATCTCTCAAATAGAGAGGCACATTATTTAACTACAGGTCCTGAAATTTGGAGGCAAACCGATGGTAAAATTACCCATTTTGTTGTAGGAGTTGGCACCGGTGGTACGATTTCTGGAGTTGCTAAATATTTAAAAGAAAAAAACAATAAGATTAAAGTTTGGGGTATTGACACATATGGATCAGCATTTAAAAAATATCATGAAACTGGCATATTTGATAAGAACGAGATATATCCATATATCACTGAAGGAATTGGTGAAGATATCATACCGAAAAATGTTGATTTTAATTTAATTGATCACTTTGAAAAAGTTAATGATGAGGACGCAGCCAGATATACCAGAAAATTGGCAAAAGAGGAAGGTATTTTTGCAGGAAATTCATGTGGCGCAGCTATTAAAGGCGTAATTCAGTTAAAAAAGTATTTTAAAAAAGAAGATGTTGTTGTTGTCCTGTTGCATGACTCTGGAAGTAGATATGTAGCTAAAATCTACAATGATGACTGGATGGAAGCAAATGGATTTAGACTGGATTAGTTACACAAAATATTTTAGGGAAATTCATAAATACTTTCAAAACCATTTTTATTTATCGAAACACCTGAAAATAAATAATTATCAACAATAACATTATCTAGAGTATGTCTTCCAAATTCTGTTAGCAAAATAAGTAGCTAAAAAAAGTAAAATAAATCTTAGCCAAATATGATTTAAAAAGGATATTTATTTTCACTCTCTAATAATGCAGCAACGTGTCTTTTCAATTCAATGGTATTAGGATAATTAAAATATTTGGTAAATCTTTTCAAGCCAGCCAATAAAAACTTTTGTTCACTTCCCTCGGACAATGATACAATTAGCTCTTTTGCTTTTTTTATTGTTAATTCGCACGACTCATAAAGATAAAGCTTACTCATTGCAATTTGACTTAAATATTTTTCAGTTCCAAATCTTTTGGAATTTTTTTCAGTTCTTAGAATTGCAGATTCAGACATGTATATTTCAATTATTATTTCAGAAATTCGTAATAAAACTTCTTGTTCTTTTTCTAAATCCATTCCAAATTTTTTCATTCCTGCACCAGCAAGCATTAAGAAAACTTTTTTTAGATTCTTAATCACATACTTTTCTTCAGCAAAAAGCTTATCAAATTCAGGAATCTCAAAACTTGGTATTTCTGTCAGTTCATTGGCAACTTCTTCAGCTTTTTCAATTAAATCCAAATGACCTTTCAATGCTTTTTTTATAATCATTCCAATTATAACAAGCTTATTTATTTCATTTGTTCCCTCGTATATTCTGGCAATTCTTGCATCTCTCCAAGCAGATTCCATTGGGGTTTCTGTTGAATAACCCATACCACCAAAAACTTGAATTCCCAAATCGGTACAATTTTGAAGGTGATCAGAAACTGCTACTTTAAGGATTGAACATTCCACAACATATTCTTCAACACCCTTTAATTCAGATTCTTGATGTGTTTTTCCTTTTGACTTAAGAATTGAAATTCTATCTTCAATATTTTTAGCAGCTCTGTATGTTGCAGATTCATCAACATAAGTTTCTGTTGCCATTTTAACTAACATCTCTTTTACTGCACCAAATTCAATTATTTTAGAATTAAATTGCTCTCTCTGATTAGCATATTGTATAGCAGCCGTTGTTACTCTTCTTTCTCCATCAAGAGCAGCAGCAGCAAGTTTTATTCTTCCAATGTTTAAAGCATTCATAGCAATTTTAAATCCATTTCCTCTTTCCGAAATCATATTTTCAACTGGAACTTTTGTTTCATTGAAAAAAACTTGTCTAGTAGAAGATGAATGTATTCCAAGTTTTGATTCTTCATTTCCTAATTTTATCCCATTATTAGGATCATTTGGAACAATAAATGCGGTTATGTTTTTGTCATTTTCAATCCTAGCAAAAACTGTAAAAATATCAGCATATCCTGCATTTGAAATCCACATCTTTTGGCCACTAATTAAATAATGCTTTTTATCATGTGTAAGTACAGCTTTGGTTTTTCCATTATTCGCATCTGAACCTGCAGTAGGTTCAGTTAAACAATATGCTCCTATGTGTTCTCCTGAAGCTAATTTTGGAACATATTTTTTCTTTTGTTCCTCATTTCCATACAGAAGAATTGGAAAAGTTCCAATTCCAGTATGTGCTCCATATGCTGTTGAAGTAGACCCCGAGCTTCCCGAAATATAATCACAAACTAACATTGATGAGGTAAATGGCATACCAAGACCACCATATTCTTCAGGTACTCCTACACCTAAAAATCCAAGATCACCGGCTTTTTTTATCACTTCAAATGTTAGATCGTAGTTATGCTTTTCAAATTCACTTTTTTTGCTCCAGATTTCTTTTTCGGCAAAATCATGAACTGCATCCTTCATCATTTTTTGTTCTTCTGTAAAATCTTCAGGTGTAAAAACATCATTACAATCAGTTTCTCTGACTATAAATTCTCCACCTCTTGTTAAATTTTTTTCTAATATTTCCATAATTATAATTTTTCAAATATTCCAGCTGCACCTTGACCCGTTCCAACACACATCGTAACCATCCCATACTTTGATTTCCTCAGTTTCATCTCATCAAATAATTGAACTGAAAGTTTTGCACCTGAGCATCCAAGGGGATGGCCAAGGGCAATAGCACCCCCATTCACATTAACAATTTCTTTATCTAATTTTAATTCATTTATTACTGCAATTGATTGTGATGCAAAAGCTTCATTTAACTCAAATAATTCAATTTCATTTAACTTCATTCCAACTTGATCCAAAACCTTTGGAATTGCTTTAACTGGTCCCATGCCCATAATTTTTGGAGGAAGACCAGCAACGCTGTAACCAATTAATTTTGCAATAGGCTCAACGTTTAGTTTTTTTAACATGTTTTCACTGACTATCATCACAAATGCAGCTCCATCACTCATCTGAGATGAGTTACCAGCTGTTACAGATCCAGTTGCTGAAAAAACAGGTCTCAATTTTGATAAAACCTCAATACTTGTATCTTTTCTAGGTCCTTGATCCTCATTAAAAATCGTTTCTCTCTCCTTCTTTTTTAGATTTTCATCAAGGTAAATTTCTTTCACTTTGATAGGAGCAATTTGTCCACTAAACTTTTTTTCCTCTAGTGCATTGATAGCTTTCTGATGTGATTCATAAGCAAATAGATCTTGACTTTCTCTCGAAACTTTGTATTCATTTGCAACTTGTTCAGCAGTTAAACCCATTCCCCAATAATAATCTTCCTTACCGCTGGACACTGTATTATAATTTGGTACAGGTTTAAATCCAGTCATTGGAATATAGCTCATGCTTTCAACTCCACCAGCAATAATGCAATCTGACATTCCAGATTTGATTTTTGCGGTTGCTATTGCTATGGTTTCCAATCCTGAAGCACAAAACCTGTTAATTGTGACACCTGGAACATCATCTACTTTAAGTCCCATAAGAGAAATTAGTCTTGCTACATTGAAACCTTGTTCCGCTTCAGGCATAGCATTACCTACAATTAAATCATCAATTAATTTTTTATCAAAGTCAGGAATTTGAGAAATCATGTACTCAATAGTTTCTGCTGCTAATTCATCAGGTCTTTTAAACTTAAAAAAACCTCTTGGTGCTTTACCAACTGCAGTTCTATATGCTTTTATTATGTATGCTTCTTTCATATTAGTTTCTTAGTGGTTTTCCGTTCTTTAACATGTACTGAATTCTTTCCAAAGTTTTCCTCTCACCACATAGTGACAAAAAAGCTTCTCTTTCTAGATCTAATAAATATTGTTCAGAAACTCTCGTTGCTTGGGATAATTCACCTCCACATAAAACATTAGCTATTTTATTAGCAATTTTTTTATCATGTTCTGAAATGTAGCCACCAGCCAACATTGAATCAGCTCCAACGAACATCATTCCAAGGGCCTGTTTACCTAAAACTTTAATATCAGTCCTTTTTATTGGTTTTGTATAGCCAATTTCATACATATTTAGAGCTGTTTGTTTTGCTATAGAAATTTGATTTTTTTTATTCATAACCACATGATCTCTTCCTTTAATTAAGTAATCCAAATCAAAACCCTCAAAACCCGATGTTGCAGTTTTAGCCATACCAATATTTATGAAATATTGCTGTAACAAATTCACTTCCACATCATTAGGTCTGAACTTATCAGATGCTCTAAGTGCCATTTCTTTAAGCCCACCGCCGCCAGGAACAAGTCCTACCCCTACTTCAACAAGCCCAATATAAGTCTCACTGTACGCTATTAATTTATCGCAATGTAAGCATACCTCACAACCTCCTCCCAAAGTGTAACCATGAGGAGCACCAATCACAGGAATGGATGAATATCTTAATTTCATCATGGTATTTTGGAACATTTTCATAAAAAAATTAATTTCATCATATTCCTGTTCAATTGCAGCAAGAAAAATTACACTAATGTCGGCTCCAGCTGAAAAATGATCGGACTCATTTCCTAAAACTAGTCCTTTAAAATCCTTTTCAGCTATGCCAATAGACTTATCCAATGCTGTAATTATATTTTGATTTATTGAGTTCATTTTGGATCCAAATTCAAGATTCAAAATATTATCTCCAATATCAATTAGTCTTGCCTCATTATTAGACCATAATACTTTATTTTCTGGCGAATTTTTTAAAATAATAAAACCATCCTGTCCAGCTACTTTATTAAATGATTTTGACCTTACATCATAGTATTCTCTGTATCCATCATTGATTCTGAAGAAAGTGTTAGTGTTTTTTTTAATCATCTCATTAATCCAATCGGCAGGTTTTAAATCAAACTTTTTCATTAATTCAACACCTTCTTTAACACCGATATAATTCCATATTTCAAATGGGCCATCTTTCCATCCAAATCCTGTCTTTAATGCTGCATCAATACTTGTTATATCATCTGAAATTTCAGGAATTCTATTTTGTACATAACCAAACATTCTAGCGAAATTTTCTTTGTAAAATTCGGATGCCTTGTCATTTCCACTTATCAGTGTTCTAAATTTTTCCTCTCTTTTCCTGCATTTTCTAGCATTTTTTAAAGTTTCATAACTCACTTTTTTTTGATCATTATATTCAAAAGTTTTTAAATCAAGAGCAAGAATTTTAGACTTACCATTTTCATCTTTAATTTTTTTATAAAAACCTTGTCCAGTTTTACTTCCTAACATATTATTATCAAGCATTCTTTGAAGAAAATCAGGCAATTTAAAAACTTCTCTTAACTCATCATCTTTGCACTTATCATAAACTCCATTTGCTACATGACACATTGTATCCAAACCTGCAATATCTGCTGTTCTAAATGTGGCTGATTTTGGCCTTCCTATTGCAGGACCTGTTAATTTATCCACTTCCTCAACTGAGTATTCACCATTTTTAATTTGATGAAAAAGGCTCATAATTCCAAAAATTCCAATTCTATTTCCTATGAATGCTGGGGTGTCTTTTGCTAAAACGGATGTTTTTCCCAAAAATTTTTCTCCGTATTCTAATAAGAAATCAAGCACATCTTTATTACAGTCTGGTCCTGGAACTACTTCAAATAAATTCAAATATCTTGGAGGATTGAAGAAATGTGTTATTGCAAAATATTTTTTGAAGTCATCGGATCTACCCTCATTCATTAATTTAATGGGGATCCCAGATGTATTTGATGTTACAATTGTACCTGGCCTTCTATGCTTTTCGACTAAATCAAATATTGATTTTTTGATATCAAGTTTTTCTACAACAACTTCAATTATCCAATCAACTTCATTGATTTTATCAATATCATCTTCAAAATTTCCAAGTCTAATTCTTTCAATA
Source organism: uncultured Bacteroidota bacterium (assembly GCA_902606555.1). Classification (GTDB taxonomy): domain Bacteria; phylum Bacteroidota; class Bacteroidia; order Flavobacteriales; family Flavobacteriaceae; genus Eutrophosalina. The sequence goes on along the minus strand of CACLGQ010000003.1, from coordinate 30,412 downwards.
AATTTTTTGTTATAAATAGGAGAGGGTCTAGATTTGATACACTTTTGAAACATATCATTAACAATTCTATTTTTTACTTTTTTACTATCTAAACTTAAATTTTGTTTTATTTCATTTTCATTCAGCTTCTTTGGACAAATATCAAGAAGTATAACCTCAACTCCGATATTAGCAAAATGGCAGGCTATTCCAGAACCCATTATTCCAGAACCTAAAACAGCAATTTTCGAAATATTTTTAGTCATTAGTAAATCTTTTTTTTCTTTATCATATTATTAATCTTCTTCATTACAGATAAAAAAGTATCAATATCTTCTTTACCAATATTTTCATAAACTACTTTGTTGAACTTTAGACCATTTTTTTTTGCAAGATTTCTTAAATCTTTGCCTTTCTCTGTAAGTTTAATTAAAACACTTCTCCTGTCTTCAGGATTGGCAACTCGATTAATTAGATTTAATTGCTCCATTGATTTAAGTGTACGAGATAGACTAGTTGATTCCATACCCATTTTTGGTCCAAGGGAAGTAGATGGTATACCTTGATTTGGATCTAGGTTTAAAAGGGCTTGGGCATGAGCTAGAGTACCCCCATATTTTTTTGCCTCCTCATTATGCATTTTAGATACAGACTGCCAAGTATATCTTAAAGAATGTTCTATAAATTTCATTGAATTACTTAATATACAAAAAAATACTATGCACGCATAGTAAATATGATTTTATTTTAACCAATTATGTGCGTTGATAAACGCATATATCCATGGTGAAATATCATGTGCTTCTTTCGAATCAGGGTAGTATCCCCAATTCCACGGAAATGTAGATCTTTCAAGATGAGGCATCATAGCTATGTGTCTTCCATCTTTATCCGATATTATAGCAGTATCATAATCAGAACCATTTGGATTTATTGGGAATGTGCTTTTTGAGTATTTGCCAATGATATTATAATTTTTTTCATCTAAGGGAAGATTAAATCTTCCTTCACCGTGTGCAGACCAAATTCCAAGTTCTGAATCTGAAAAGTTTTTAAACATGACTGAGTTATTTTCTTTAATTTTCACACTTGTAAATACACATTCAAACTTATTGGATTCATTAAATTCCATTTTTGGTTTTAGCTTATCATGAGGGTGTAACAAGCCTAATTCGATAAAAAGCTGACATCCATTACATACACCCAAAGAGAGTGTGTCTTTTCTTTTGTAAAAATTTTCTAAACTTCTCTTTGCTTTTTCATTATATAAAAATGATCCTGCCCATCCTTTTGCTGATCCCAAAACATCAGAATTTGAAAAACCTCCAACAGCAACTAAAAAATTTACATCATTTAAATTCTCTTTACCAGTAATAAGGTCTGTCATGTGAACATCCACAACCTCAAAACCTGATAAATGCATAGCATATGCCATTTCTCTTTCAGAATTACTTCCTTTATCTCTGATAATAGCAGCCTTGATTTTTTTAGTTGTTTTGAAACTAAAAATTGGTTTAAACCATCTAGGAAATTGAAAGCTCAATTTTGAGGAAATGTTATCAAACCTTTCTTTAGCTTTACTTTTTTCAGTCTGTAATTGATCAAATAAATATGATTTATTAAACCAAATTTTTCTGTAGTAATCAATATCTAACTTTAAATTAAAATTATTTTTTTTGATATTCAGGAAATTACTTTTTTCACAACTTCCTAAATTGTAGAAGCTTATGTTTTTTGATTTTAGGAGGCTTTCAATTTTTTTATCTGCTTTAATAATTAATCCATGGTTTTCACTGAACAAAACTTTAACAATATCTTGTTCTTTTATTTGTGATAAATCAATATTCAATCCAATATTATCACTAACAAAACACATTTCGAGCAAGCAGGTAATCATACCACCTGAACTAATATCATGACCAGATTCAATCAAACCATTTTTTATTGCTTTTTGTATTGAATTAAAAATTTTCTTAAACTTTTTTGCTGATAAAATATCATTTGATTTCTCTCCAATTTTATTAAATGCTTGAAATAGCGCAGATCCTCCAAGTTCATATTGACATGAGGACATATTTATGTAATATATATTTGATTTATTGTAACTTAAATAAGGTTCAATTGTTTTTCTAAGATCATTTGTATGACCTGTGGCTGATATAATCACGGTACCCGGAGCAATAACTTCTTTTTTCGGATATTTCTGCTTCATTGAAAGTGAGTCTTTACCTGTTGGTACATTTATACCTAGATCGATGCAAAAATCTGAGCATGCTTTTACAGCTTCATAAAGTCTAGAATTTTCACCCTCATTATTTGCCGGCCACATCCAATTGGCAGAGAGAGAAATTGAGCTCAATTCATTCTTCAAAGGTGACCAAATAATATTTGTTAAAGCTTCACCTATTGAGTTTCTTGAGCCACTTCCTGAATCAATTAAACTAGTTAATGGAGAGTGTCCAATTGATGTTGCAACTCCATCCATCGAGTTAAAATCTAGAGCCATAACCCCGCAATTATTTAATGGAAGTTGTAGCGGACCAGTACACTGTTGCATAGCAACTTTTCCAGTTACACATCTATCAACTTTATTAGTTAACCAATCTTTACAAGCAACAGATTCTAAATTTAATATCTTGACAATATATTCTTCAATTAAACTTTCGTCGTATTTAAAATTGCTATATCTAAATTTTAACTTTTTATCATACAACATTGTTTTTGGTGAGTTGCCAAAAAAATCTGATAATTTAAGATCAATAATTTTTCTTTTGTTTTTTGATGAATGAACAAGAAACCTCGAGTTTTCTTTTACTTCCCCTACAACGTATATTGGTGCGTTTTCTCTCTGGCAGATTTGTTCGATTTTTTTTAAGTCATTCGGACTAATTACCAAACCCATTCTTTCTTGGGATTCATTTCCAATTATTTCTTTGGCAGAAAGAGTTGAGTCTCCAATTGGTAAGTCATCAACGTTTAACACACCTCCTGTTTCTTCAACTAACTCAGAAATACAATTTAAATGACCACCTGCGCCATGGTCATGTATAGATTTTATAAAGTTATTACTTGATTCGACAACTGACCTAATTGCATTCGAAACCCTTTTCTGCATCTCAGGATTTGATCTTTGAACTGCATTAAGCTCAATTCCTGAGCTATATTTTCCAGTATCAGTGGATGATACAGCAGCACCACCCATACCAATTCTATAATTATCACCACCAAGTACAATAATCAGATCACCTTCTTTTATCTTTAGTTTTTTTGAGTGTTTTGAATTAGCAAAACCAATCCCTCCTGCTAGCATGATTACTTTATCAAATCCAAGTAATCTATCATTTTCATTATGTTCAAATGTCAAAAGTGAACCAGAAATAAGTGGCTGACCAAATTTATTTCCAAAATCGGATGCACCATTGGATGCTTTAATTAAAATTTCTTTTGGTTTTTGATAAAGCCAATTTCTATCGTTAAAACCAATTGATTGATTTTCAAACCTCGGATAAGGTGTCATGTAAACAGCTGTTCCAGCTAATGGTAAAGATCCTTGACCTCCAGCTAATCTGTCCCTAATTTCTCCCCCTGATCCAGTAGCAGCTCCGCTAAAAGGTTCCACTGTGGTTGGAAAATTATGAGTTTCTGCTTTAAGTGATATTACTGTGTTTAAATCAGTTTCTTGATATTTAGAAGGTTTGTGACCAAATTTAGGTGCAAACTGTTTTACAAGTGGTCCATCTACAAATGCAACATTATCTTTGTAAGCAGATACAACTTGATTTGGATTTTTTTTTGTTGTTTTTTTTATTAGCTCAAATAGAGACTCAGACATTTGGTTATTATCAATTACAAAAGTTCCATTAAAGATTTTATGTCTGCAATGCTCAGAGTTGACTTGCGAAAATCCAAAAACCTCGGAGTCAGTTAATTTTCTATTTATCTTTTTTGAAAGGTTTTCTAAGTAATCTACTTCTTCTTTACTTAATGCTAAACCTTCATCTTCATTATATTTTTTAATATCAATAATTTCTTTTATTTCATCTGGCTTAATATCTATATTAAAAATTTCTTGATTTAATTCTTCATAAAGTTGGCTTGTCATGCTGTCGTAAGTAATATCCTTACTCTCAGGGAAAAATTTCTCTATCCTAATAATTTTATCAATACCCATATTTTGTGTAATTTCTACAGCATTAGTCGACCAAGGTGTTACCATGGTTTTTCGAGGACCTATAAAATTTTGATTGATAATTTTTTTATCTAAATATTCAGAATTTGAAAATAGCCAGGTGAGTTTTTCAATATCATTTTTTTTTAGCTTGACTGTAGTGTGTACAGCAAAAATCTCAGAGTTTATAGATTTAAAAAATGATACCATTGCTACAAATCCAAATTTAGATTAAAAAATTCTAGAAAGTAGTTTATTATTGTTATTGTTTTTTAACCTTTTGAAGAATTTATCAACAAAACCCTTACTTGAAAGATTGAAGGGCTATCAATTTTTTATAATAACTATCATTTTTAATAAGTTCATTGTGGCTTCCTTGCTCTACAATTTCACCTTTATCTAAAACAATAATTTTGTTTGCATTTTGTATTGTTGACAATCTGTGAGCAATAACAATAGATGTTTTATTAATCATTAATTTATCAATTGCTTTCTGTACCAATTTTTCAGACTTTGAGTCTAGAGATGAAGTTGCCTCATCAAGAATTAATATTGGAGAATTTGAGTAAACTGCTCTTGCAATAGCTACTCTTTGTTTTTGTCCACCTGAAAGATTTGAACCATTGTCACCCACATTATGATCAACTTGATCGTCAAATTCATTAATAAACTCTTCAGCATTAGCAATGCTTATAGATTCAGAAAGTTTTTCTTGTATATTTCCTTTCTGATCGCCGAGCAGAATATTTTCCTTAATTGAGGTATTAAATAGTATTGAGTCCTGGCTTACTATGCCAATCAATGACCTAATTTTTAATCTTGATAAGTTATTAATATCAATATCATCTATCAAAATTTTTCCTGATATTCTGTCAAAAAATCTTGGGATTAAATTAACTAATGTCGATTTTCCACTCCCTGACGAACCGACAATTGCAACCATTTCGCCTTTATTTACTTTTAGTGAGATATTATTTAGAACAGTTGCATTTTCATATTTAAAACTTACATTTTTAAATTCAATACATTTTTCAAATGAATCTAAGTTTTCTTTATTAGAATCATCAAAGAACTCACTTTTTGAATCAATTATTTCAAAAACTCTCTCAGCAGCTGCATTACCCTTTTTTAATGAATAAAAAGCTTTACTTATTGATTTGGCAGGTGTTAAAACACCATAAGCTAAGCCCATGTAAGTAATAAAAGCTGCAGGTTTAAGTTCCATATCAATTAAGACTAATTGACCACCGTACCAAAGCAATACACCAATTACAAGAATTCCTAAAAACTCACTCAGGGGTGCTGCAATATTTTGTCGGTTTATTAATTTATTCGAAAAACTTAAAAAATTAGTATTTGTTTTATCAAACTTATTTTTAAAAAAACTTTCAGCTAAAAAACTTTTGATAATTTTTATTCCATTTATAGTTTCTTCAGTTATAGATGTAAGCTCGGCTTGTTCTCTTTGAACAAGTAATGATTTTCTTTTTAATGTCTTTCCAATAAAAGATATTATGAAACCAGAAACAGGAATAAAAACTATAACAAAAAGAGTTAGTTTATAGCTTATTATGAACATTGCCCCAATTGTGAAAGCAATGGTCAATGGATCTCTGATGAATATTTCAATTATTGATAAAAACGAATTTTGTACTTCAATTACGTCAGATGACATTCTAGATATTAGATCTCCTTTTTTATTTTTTGAAAAATAACTTAGTGGTAGAGTTATAATTTTTTCATAAATATTTTTTTTTAGATTTTTAATGACTCCATTTCTAATTAATGTAGAAAAGAATAAAGCAAAATAATTAGAAATATTTTTTAAGAAAAATAAAATAATTACAACACCAACCACAAAAAGGATAGCTTTTTGATTATCATCTGCAGCAAAACTACTTACCTGAAAATTGAGCCAATTTTCAATAAACTCACCTAGATTATTAGATAATTCAAGTTTAGGTTTTTCTCTAATATCAATGACGCCATTAAATAAAACTTCAAGCATTGGCATAAGTGATAGAAATGCAATTGCACTAAAAAGTGCATAAAAAACGCTAAAAATAATATTTATTAGAAAATATTTTTTGAAAGTGAAAACATAATTTAAAACTCTTTTAAAATACATCTAAATAAATTCCTCTATTAACAAGTTAATTTTTTTATTTAATAACTCATCTTTAATTTTAAAATCATTTTTTGTATTAAGATTCGCATTAACGCTGAAATAATATTTAATCTTAGGTTCAGTTCCACTAGGTCTAACAGCTACTCTTGTGCCATTTGATGACTCAAAAATTAAAAGATTCGATTTAGGAAAATTTAAAATTGACGAACAATTATTTAACTTATCATTTAATAATGATTCTCTATAATCATAAATTTTTATTATAGGATCATCAGCTAGTCTATTGGGTGGATTATCTCTTAATGAATTAATTTTTTCACTAATTTTTTTAAATCCTTTTTCTCCCTTTTCAGTTATTGATAATAGTTTCTCTTTGTAGAAACCATATTTTAAATAACAATCAATTAGTCTCTCGAAAAATGAAGAGTTTTTCTCTTTTAGATCATTACATAATCCTGAAATTAATAATGATGAAGTAAGTGCATCTTTATCTCTAACAAAATCACCAGCTAAAAAACCATAACTTTCCTCACCGCCGCATATATAATTTAATGATGGAAAATCATTTATCATTTTTCCTATCCACTTAAAACCAGTCAAAGACAAAATTAATTTTACTTTATTTTTATCTGCTATTTTTTGCATCATTGGAGTAGAGACCACTGTACTTGCAATGAAAGATTTAGTTTTTTCATATTGTAATCTTGATAGTAAAAAATCTGTTAATACAATCATTGATTGATTCCCATTTATTTGTACAAAATCACCATTAAAGTCTTTTACAACAATACCAAATCTATCTGCATCTGGGTCTGTTCCAATAACTAAATCACTATTATTTTTTTTAGCTATTTCAATTGCATCTATTAATGCTAACTTGTCTTCTGGATTTGATGATTGTGCATGAGTAAAATTACCATCAGGAATCATTTGTTTATCAACTAGTTTAAGTTCTGAAAATCCTGTTTTTTTCAAAAGGTTTGGAATGAGTTTATATGATGTTCCATGTAAAGAAGTAAAAACAATTTTTAAATTTTTTTCTGAATTTGAATACAATTTATTGAAAAAGGATAATGATTTTTCAACGTATAATTTCTCTATTGAGCTGTCTAACGTATGAATTAAATTTTTATTTTTTTTGAATTTTATTTTTGAATATTCAACTTTATCAATTTCTTCAGTTAATCTACTATCAACAGGTGGGACAATTTGTCCTCCGTCTTCCCCATAAACTTTATAACCATTATATTCTTTTGGATTATGTGAAGCTGTGAGTACTATTCCGCATTTACATTTTAGTTCTTTGATAGCAAAAGATACTAGCGGAGTAGGCTGAATGGATTTAAATTTATATACTTTTATCCCATTAGATGAGAAGACTTTACTAACTATCTTTTCTAAATCCTCTCCATTATTCCTGCAATCTCTTCCTATAACAACTGAGATGTCTTTATTTTTAAATTTATTATTTAAATAATTTGATATTCCCTGAGTAGTTTTTCCAAAAGTATATTTATTTACTCTATTTGGACCAACTCCCATTATACCTCTCATTCCTCCAGTTCCAAATTCAAGATTTTTGTAGAATGAGTCATCAAAATCATTTTGATTAACCTTCTTTAAATTGATTACGTTTGAAACAGTTTTTTTATCAAAAATATCAGATGTCCATTCATCAAAACTTTTTAATTTAAAACTCATAATTATTTTGAATTGGTCTTTTCACTAATTGTATAATTATCTTTACTCTTCCTTGTTCTTAAAATCAATTCGCCAAGAAAACCTGCTAGAAAAAATTGAAGACCAATTACCATGGTAGCAAGGGATATAAAAAATTCAGGTCTATCAGTAATTAATCTTCCAGATTTATTTATAAATAATTTATCAACTCCTATGTATATTGAAAAAAATAAAGCAACTAACAAAATTATTGTACCCAATAAACCAAAAAAATGCATTGGTCTTTTACCAAATCTTTGAACGAATGATAATGTCAATAAATCTAAAAAACCTTTCATGAATCTATCTGCCCCATATTTGGTTTTTCCGTATTTTCTTGGGTGATGTTTAACAACCTTTTCTGATATTTTATTAAAACCACAGTTTTTTGCTAACACTGGTATATATCTATGCATTCCCCCAGTCAATTCAATCTCCTTAATAACAGATTTTTTATATGCCTTTATTCCACAGTTAAAATCATGCAAATTTATACCTGATGATTTTCTAGCAGCCCAATTAAATAGTTTGGATGGAATATTTTTAAAAATAACAGAATCATATCTCTTTTTTTTCCATCCAGAAACTAAATCATAGCCCTCATTTTTAACCATGTTATAAAGTGGAATTATCTCATTAGGGTCGTCCTGAAGATCTGCATCCATTGTAATAACGACCGTTCCTTTAGCATTAGAAAATCCAGCTGAAAGTGCCATGGATTTACCATAGTTTTTTAAAAATCTTAATCCAATAATGTTTGGGTATTTTTCTGAAATATTAGCAATTTTTTTCCACGAATCATCTCTACTTCCATCATCAACGTAAATAATTTCAACATCTATATTTGAATTTGAAATAATTTCATTAATCTTCTTATTTAATTCAAAAATCGAGTCACCTTCGTTGAAAAGAGGAATTACTAAAGATAAATCCATTGTTATTTTTCAGATTTTTGAACAAAAACACCTAATACCAGGCTAAACATAAATCCAATAAATAAATTTACTCCTATAATAAATGGATAAACTATATTTTCTGTCCATTCAATATAACCTCTGAACTCTTCAAAGGTCCAATAACTATTTGTTTGTGGATTAGTCATTTGTTCAGGATTTTCAGCAATAGCTGCCTCATAAGACATTTGCCAAACTGTATCCCAATATGTAGGCTCAAAAATATTAATTAGTAATAAAAAATAAATTATTGATACAACAACATATACACTTGAAACACCAGTTCCTAATTTTAAAATTGTATTTAATTTAATTATGCCATTATTTTTCTTTTTGAAATTTAAAATACAGGCAGCAATCCCTGAAAAAAGGATAATAAAACTAATAACTAATGAAATTGGGTCATTCTCATAATGAGTTCCTAAAAAAAACTGCATTAAAGAAAAAGAAACTCCAAAAAACGAAGTAATTAGACCAAAATTTATTATTTGATTTCTAGCAGATATATTTTTCATTTATAATTGTAAATTTAGTTAGAATTTATCTATTCTGAATATTCATTGCATAATAATAAAAAAAAACTAAATTTGCAGGCACTATTTAACTGATGAAAAAAGGTTTACATCCAGAAAATTACAGACTCGTTGCATTTAAAGATATGTCTAACAACGATATATTTTTAACTAAATCTACTGTCGAAACAAAAGATACGATCAAAGTTGATGGAGTTGATTATCCATTGGTCAAGTTAGAAATTTCTAGGACTTCACACCCTTATTATACAGGAAAAACAAAATTAGTTGATACAGCCGGTAGAATTGATAAGTTTAAAAACAGATATGCTAATTTATCATTAAAAAATAAAAAATCACCAAATCAAGAATCTCCCATTGCTGAGGATACACCAGTTTCCAAAGTCGCACCAGTTGAGGAGGCACCAGTTGAGGAAGCTCCAGTTGCTAAGGAGACACCAGTTTCCGAAGACTCATCAGTTGAGGAGGCACCAGTTGAGGAAGCTCCAGTTGCTAAGGAGACACCAGTTTCTGAAGACTCATCAGTTGAGGAGGCACCAGTTGAGGAAGCTCCAGTTGCTGAAGAACCTCCGTCTGATGATGAAGAAAGTTCAAAGGAGAAATAATATCTCTATTTTTTTTTATAAACAGTTTTTAAATCAAGAATATTTAATGGATTATTCTTCAAACCAAAAATGTTTTTTTGTTTTATCTGAACACTCATATCATAATATAGTGGGATGATTGGAGAATAATAATTTATAATTTCTTCAAGTTTTTCATAAATCTTATTAAGTTGATCTTTATCCTTTAATGATAGTGTCTGTATATAAAGTTTATCATATTCTTTATTTTTAAAAAATGTGTAGTTCGGACCATAAGGTGTTTGATTTTTAGAATAAAAAAGTGAAAAATAATTTTCTGGATTTGCATAATCAGCAATCCAACTAGCTCGAAAAACATTAAACTTACCTGTTGCTTTACCTTGCCTTAATATGGATGGAGGAGTAATATTAATTTTTAAATCAATATCTAATGATTTCAATTCAGATTGGATAAATTCTAAAATATCTAAGTATTGAGCATCAGTTGTCAGAACTAAACTTATATTTTTTAGATCATTTACTTTCTTATATTCCTTTAAATATTTTTTTGCTAATTCAGTATTTTTAAAATATCTATTTGAATAAAATTCATTATTCAATCCATTAGGAACTAATCCACTCAATGCAGGATAACCTATATTTTTTCTTAAAAATTTCATCATTTTTTCTCTATCAATTGCATAGTTAATAGCCTTTCTTAGAAGGATATCCTTTTTGAGGTTTGTTGAAGTATTGAATCCTATATATTCAGTATTTAAATATGGACTTTTTGATAGAGAAAACTTATCCTTCAAATTTTCATTAAGATTGCCATCAACATTGAATATTTGGTCGACAATTGTATTTTCAGGTGAACTAATAAAATCTAAATTTCCAGATAAAAACTCCATAAATTCACTTTTTTTGTCAGGTATAAATCTTGTAGAAATTGCATCTAAATAAGGTAATCTATTACCAGATTGATCAAATTCGTGATAATTTTCATTTTTAACCAATACCAATTTTATATTATCATCCCATCTTTTGAATTTAAATGGCCCAGTTCCAATTGGATTTTTTGAAAATGAATTTCCAAGTGATTGAACTACCTCTTTTGGAACAACCGAGCAATACTTCATTGTTAAGATTTCAAGAAAGGAATTAAACTCATTGTATAAATGAATTTGAAAAATTGAATCATTAATTGCCTCAAATCTATCTACATTGTTCATAACCCAAGAACCTGGTGAGGCAACATCACTATCGATTAATCTATTAAAACTATATTCAAAATCATAAGCATTTACATGTCTTGATTGACCATTTTCAAAATACTCTGATTCATGAAAATAAATATCATTTCTAATTTTGAAATTATAAGTTTTTTTATCTGCACTTACAATCCAATTTTCTGCAATATCAGGCACTACATTAAGATTATTATCCATTCTAACCAGGCCATTAAAAATTTGATTGCATGGCCAAATATTTCTTAGGGTAGAGGAAAAGGCAGGATCAAGTGAACTAATATTTGAATATTCATTATATCTGAATATATTTTCAGATTTTAATTTCGAATTATCACAAGAATTAAATATAATAACTATAATTACCAATGTTCTTTTAATCATGTCATTTATAATATAAAATTATATTTGCAAAAAAAATAATTGAAAGTAGCATTCAAAACATTAGGTTGTAAACTAAATTACTCAGAAACTTCATCAATTTCAAGAGAATTTGTCAAAAAAGGATTTCAAAAAGTTAGCTTCAATGAATCCTCCGATATTTATATTATAAATACTTGTTCAGTCACGCACAACGCAGATAAAGAATTCAAATACCTTGTAAATAAAGTAAAAAAGAAAAATCCTAAATCATCTGTTGTTGCAATCGGATGTTATGCTCAATTAAAACCAAAAAAAATATCAAATATCTCTGGTGTAGATCTAGTTGTCGGTGCTGATAAGAAGTTTGATGTTTTAAATTATTTAAATCTTGATAATAAAGAAAATAGTAATGTTCATTCTTGTGAAATTAGTTCCGTAGACTTTTTCAAAAGTTCTTTTTCGATGGGTGAACGAACAAGGTCATTTTTAAAAGTACAAGATGGATGTGATTATAAATGCACTTATTGTACAATACCATTGGCAAGAGGTAAGTCACGGAGCGGACAGATTTTACAACTAGTTGAGAATGCAAAATATTTAGTTTCAAATGGTATCAAGGAAATTGTTTTAACTGGAGTTAATATTGGAGATTTTGGGATATTTGATATTAATTCAAGTAAAAAAGAAAGTAATTTTTTTGAGTTGATTAAACATTTTAATAAAATTAGAAATTTATCTAGATTAAGAATTTCATCAATTGAGCCAAACCTTCTTGGCAATGAAATAATTGATTTTGTTTTTAAGAGTAAAAAATTTGTCAACCATTTTCATATTCCACTACAAAGTGGATCAGACAAGATCCTAAAGTTGATGAAAAGAAGATATTTAACTAGTCTTTATGAATCTAGAATAAAGAAAATAAAAGAGTTGATGCCAAACTGTTGTATTGGCGTTGATGTAATTGTTGGATTTCCTGGCGAAACAGACAAAGATTTCAATGAAACGTTTAATTTTTTAAGAAAATTGGATATTTCATATTTGCATGTATTTTCATATTCGGACCGCGACAATACTGAATCCAATTTAATGGAAAACAAGGTTCCTAATAATCTAAAGTCTAAAAGAAGTAAAATTTTAAGAGAATTATCACTTGAAAAGAAGAGGGTTTTTTATGAAAATAATATAAATAGTGAAAGACCTGTTTTATTTGAATCTAAGAATTTTGATGGTTATATCTTTGGCTATACAGATAATTATATTAGAGTAAAAGCGCTTTGGTCAAAAGACCTTGTTGACAATGTAATAAACTGTAAACTTGATTATATTGATAAGGACTTAGTAGTAAAAGTTAAATCTAAAATTAATGTTGCTAAAGTCTTACACCAATAGGTAGCAGATCCATATATTCTTTATTGCTTTTTAAAAACCTTTTAATTTCTGAAGATGTGGGCATCATTCTTAGTTTCCTGTCTTTAATAATTTCAAAAATTTGAACTAAAAATTCTTCTTTAAAATCATCTGTAGTATTCTCTGGTAATATAATTTTAGTGAGAAAGATTTTTCTTTCCTGTAAAGCATATTCAACTTTTGCCAACTGACCATTTATACTAACTTCGAATTGCCTTAAAAAGTTATTATCGTTGATGTTTAATGTTGACATTGAATTAGTTAGTTATTATTTTTGTGATAGACAAATATACAAAATTTGCATTGATTTACATTATTAAATTATGAATCAAGTTAACATATACGATGTTTACATGATGCCTGGAATGGCAGCAAATTCTAAAATTTTTGATTTTATAAGTCTTCCTCAAAATTTTAATATACATTATCTTGATTGGGAAATACCAATTGGCGATGAGTCAATTGAAAATTATTCATTAAGATTTTCAAAAAAAATTAAAGGTGAAAAAATAGTTCTAATTGGGGTTTCTTTCGGTGGAATAATTGTTCAAGAAATATCTAAATTTATTAAAGTTTTTAAAATAATTATTGTTTCAAGTGTAAAAAATAGAAACGAATTACCATTGATGATGCAACTTAGTAGAACAACAAAAGCATACAAATTTTTTAATAGTAGATGGATAAATGATTTTGAAGCACTAGCCCTTTTTGTTTTTGGGCCAATAGTTAGAAATAGAATTGAGTTGTATAGAAAATATTTATCTGTCAGGGATGAGAACTATTTAAAATGGTCAATTGATAAGATGGTTAATTGGAATCAAGACAATCCTCCAAAAAAAATAATTCATATACATGGATCTCATGATTTGGTTTTTCCGTCCATCTACATTAAAAAGGCAATTTTTTTAAAGGGAGGGACTCATGCAATAATTCTGAGAAAGGCAGGTTGGTTTAATGAAAACCTTCCAAAAATTATCTCTGAAAATTAGATTTTCCTCATTTGTGCTTGCATTAACTTTATTTGCTGAGTCATAAGTCCATGTTTATCGAGTTTTTTTGCTTCATTTAAAAGTAGTGTTGCCTCTCTTTTTCTTCTTTTTTGCATTAAAATTCCTGCTAAACTTAATTTTGCCATAGCAAGGTCTTGATTCATATTTAAACCATAAGAAATAGCTTTTTTAAAATATTTCTCTGCGGTTGTTAAGTTTCTCTGTGAATAAACAATACCAAATAAATAGTTGTAGTAGCCTACTTGTTTTTTTATTAATGCTGATTCTGGATTTTTAATTTTTAATAACCATTTTTCTGTGCCCTGAAAATCTTGTTTTCTCATTCTAAGAAAGGCTAAAATCAGTATTTCATTTTTAAAATACAATAGAAGAAATGTTAATGACAAAAATATTAATGCAATTCCATTTCCAGTATTGTTGCCAATGAATTGTTGAATTGAAAATCCCAAAATTGCAAAGCATAATATTAACTTAAAGACTTTATTAAACATATAGTTGTTTTAGGTAAAAGTAAAAAAAGAATTTTATATAATCTTTAAAATTAATTTATTGTATATTTAGCCGAAATTTAAAAATTTTTCCCCATGAAAAGAACATTTCAGCCATCTAATAGGAAAAGAAAAAATAAACATGGTTTTAGAGAAAGAATGTCTACTGCTGAGGGTAGAAAGGTGTTGTCAGCAAGAAGAAAAAAGGGACGTAAAAAATTAAGTGTTTCAAGTGAACCTAGCCATAAGAAATGAGTTAATAAAAATTAATAAAAAAAGGGTGTTGCAATTTTAGTAACACCTTTTTTTTGATATATTGGTAAACCACAAAGATGCCTCTTAGAAAAGATCTTAAAAGTATTCTCATAATCGGTTCAGGACCAATTATTATTGGACAGGCATGTGAGTTTGATTATTCTGGGTCTCAAGCACTAAGGTCGTTAAAAGAAGATGGAATTGAAACTATACTTATAAATTCAAATCCTGCTACTATTATGACTGATCCGGTGATGGCTGACCACATTTATCTGCTACCGCTCAATACAAATTCAATTAAAAAGATTTTAAAAAAGCATAAAGTTGATGCTGTCTTACCAACAATGGGTGGTCAAACTGCCCTAAATTTATGTATAGAGGCTGGTGAAAAGGGTATTTGGGAAGAATTTAATGTAGAAATTATTGGAGTTGATATTGATGCAATTCAAATTACTGAGGATAGGGAAAAATTTAGACTGTTACTTGAAAAAATTAATATTCCATATGCTCCTTCAGAGACAGCAACGTCTTTTTTAAAGGGAAAAGAAATTGCTCAAGAATTTGGGTTCCCACTATGTGTCAGACCATCATTTACCTTGGGTGGTACAGGAGCTTCTATTGTTTACGAAAAAGAGAAATTTGACACACTGCTCAACAGAGGCTTAGAAGCATCACCAATACATGAGGTAATGATTGATAAAGCTTTAATTGGATGGAAGGAATATGAACTGGAATTATTGAGAGACAAAAATGATAATGTTGTTATTATTTGTACTATTGAAAACATGGACCCTATGGGTATTCATACTGGAGATTCAATAACAGTTGCTCCAGCCATGACTTTGTCTGATACCACTTATCAGAAAATGAGGGATATGGCAATTAAAATGATGCGAAGTATTGGTGATTTTGCAGGTGGGTGTAATGTACAATTTGCAGTTAGCCCTGATGAAAATGAGGATATAATTGCAATCGAAATTAATCCTCGTGTTTCAAGATCCTCTGCTTTAGCATCCAAGGCTACTGGTTATCCTATTGCTAAAGTTGCAAGTAAATTAGCAATTGGATATTCTCTTGATGAATTAGATAATCAAATTACAAAATCAACCTCAGCATTATTCGAACCCACCTTGGATTATGTTATTGTTAAAATCCCAAGATGGAACTTCGATAAATTTGAAGGATCAGAAAGAACATTAGGATTACAAATGAAAGCTGTTGGCGAGGTTATGGCGATAGGTAGGTCATTCCAGGAAGCCTTGCACAAGGCAACACAATCATTAGAAATAAAAAGAAATGGATTGGGTGCAGACGGAAAAGGTTATAAGGATTATAATACAATCATTAATAAATTAAAATATGCGAGTTGGGACAGAGTTTTTGTTATTTATGATGCCATCAAAATTGGTATTTCGCTTGAAAGAATTTACGAAATCACAAAAATTGACATGTGGTTTTTAAAACAGTATGAAGAATTATCAAACATTGAAGATGAAATTGGAAAATATAATATATCAAATATCTCGAAAGAACTTTTACTTGAGGCTAAGCAAAAAGGTTTTGCAGATAGACAAATTGCACATATGCTAGATTGTTTTGAAAGTGAAGTTTATAAAAAGAGAAAAGAAAATAATATTAATAGAGTCTATAAATTAGTAGATACTTGTGCTGCAGAATTTAAAGCTCTTACGCCTTACTATTACTCTACTTTCGAACAAGAAATAACAGATAAAAAAGGAATTACTTATACTCAAAATGAGAGCTTATCAACAAATAAAAAGAAAATTATTGTTTTAGGATCTGGTCCAAACCGCATAGGTCAGGGAATTGAGTTTGATTATTGTTGTGTTCATGGAGTACTGGCAGCATCTGAATGTGGTTATGAAACTATCATGATAAATTGTAATCCAGAGACTGTTTCCACCGATTTTGATGTTGCTGATAAATTATATTTTGAGCCAGTTTTTTGGGAACATATATATGATATTATTCATCATGAAAAGCCGGAGGGTGTAATAGTTCAATTAGGTGGACAGACAGCTTTAAAATTAGCAGAAAAGCTTGACAGATATGGAATCAAGATAATTGGAACTACCTACAAATCTTTGGATCTTGCTGAAGATAGAGGTTCATTTTCTGAGTTGTTGAAAAAAAATAATATCCCATATCCGGAATTTGGAGTTGCAGAAACAGCAGATCAAGCTCTAAAACTAGCAGATTCCTTAAATTTTCCGATTCTGGTAAGACCATCCTATGTTTTAGGTGGTCAAGGGATGAAGATTGTGATTAACAAAGAAGACTTGGAGGCTCATGTTGTAGATTTACTCCAAAAAATTCCAAATAATAAACTTTTATTGGATCATTACTTGGATGGTGCTATCGAAGCAGAAGCTGACGCAATATGTGATGGTGAAAAGGTTCAAATTATTGGTATAATGGAACACATCGAGCCATGTGGAATTCATTCAGGAGACTCTAATGCTACACTTCCTCCATTTAATTTAGGTGATTTTGTAATGCAGCAAATTAAAGATCATACAAAGAAAATTGCTTTAGCACTTAATACTGTAGGATTAATAAATATTCAATTTGCGATCAAGAGTGAAATAGTTTACATAATAGAGGCCAATCCAAGAGCTTCAAGAACAGTTCCATTCATTTCAAAAGCATACAAACAGCCATATGTTAATTATGCAACTAAAATAATGTTAGGAAAAAATAAAATTGATGATTTTAAGTTTAAACCTAATCTTGAAGGTTTTGCTATTAAACAACCTGTTTTTTCATTCAGTAAATTTCCAAATGTCAATAAAAATTTAGGCCCAGAAATGAAAAGTACTGGTGAAAGTATACTATTCATTGATGATTTAAAAGATGATGATTTCTATGAATTATATTCAAGAAGAAAAATGTACTTAACAAAGTAAATTTTGGAATTAATTATCATAATAGTTCTTGTTATTATCATCTCAATATTGATTGGTCTCATGTACCGTAATAGTAATGGAGGGAATTCTGATGTAATTATTCAGCTTTCTAATAATTTGTCAAATCAAATTCAAAATATTAGAAAAGAAATAAGCGATAATTCAGAAAAAAGCAGACTGGAAATAGAATCTAAATTAAAGATTATAAATAAGGAAATTTCAGATTTTCAAATATCATCAAAATCTACTATGCAAAAACAATTTGCTGACTCTAACAAGATTATTAAAGATGTTACTAATGAGCTTGCAAAAATTAAAGGAACAAATGAACAGGTTTTAAGTTTTGCAAACCAAATGAAATCTCTTGAAAAGATCTTAGGAAATCAAAAACAGCGAGGTATTTTTGGTGAAATACAGTTAGAGAATTTACTCTCAAATGTTTTGCCACCAGAAATATTTCAAATGCAATATTCTTTTAAAAATGGTGAGATGGTGGATGCAATTATAAAGGTAAATGATAACATTATTCCAATAGATGCTAAATTTTCATTAGATAATTATAATAGAATGATAGAAAGCAGTGATGAAAATGAAATAAAAGTTTTAGAGAAAAAATTTAAAGAAGACATTAAATCAAGAATTGATGAGACATCGAAATATATAAAACCACAAGAAAAAACTTTAGACTATGCATTTATGTTTATCCCTGCAGATGGACTATATCAAGACTTGCTTAATAGTAGAGTAGGGAGTTTAAAAATAAATTCTAATGAACTTGTTTCTTACGCATATCTAAAAAAAGTAATGATAGTTTCCCCAATGAGTCTGTTTCCAATGTTACAAATAACTATGAAAGCATTGAACAATTTAAAATTTGAAAAAGAAATTGATACAGTTATTAAAAATGTAAGAAACCTTTCAAATCATTTATCCAGTTATCAGCTTTACCATGATAAGTTAGGCAACACTCTAAAAACTGTTGTTAATCACTATAACAAAACTTCCGACGAATTTGGAAAAATTGACAAGGATATATCGAGGATTTCAAATGGAAAAATTAAACTTAATCTTGATAATGAAATTATTGATAAACCTAATTTGAAGGAATAGAAAATAATTTTCCTTTAAAAAAACTCAATGATAGCTTAGAGGTGTAAGAGTAAAATAAATCTCCAGCAATTGTCCATCCAAAGAATGGTATTGCAGCAATATAACAACTTATAAAACCCTTAATTGTTTTTGGGTAACCAATTAGCCAAACACCAAAATTTGTAATTATAAAGAAAATTAAACTTGAAAGTAAAACAGATTTTATATTTATTTTACCAAAAAAGTAGCCAACGCAGCTAATTAATAAAAATGAGAAGTATACAAACAAATTTATTATTGATATTCCAATTATAAGATCAGAGATAAACAGGCAAAATATGGGCAATAATATACCTAAGTACTTGTTTTTAAAATGAATTATTGAAAAAAGTGCTACTGCAGTAATAGGTGTAAAATTTGGTGGATGTGGAATTAGTCTTGATGAGATAGCAATAATTATAATTGCGACAACAAAATGAATCTTTGTTAGTTTCAAATTCCAGTATAATTATAAGGTGTTATTTCTTTAAGTTCATTTTTAATTTCTTGACTTACGTTTAGTGAATCAATAAACTTAGTAAATGTTGATTTATCAATTTTTTTATTATTTCTAGTTAAATCTTTTAGTGCTTCGTAAGGTTTTGAATACCCCTCTCTTCTAAGAATCGTTTGAATTCCCTCAGAGATGACAATCCAATTATTTTCTAGATCCTCATCAATTTTTTCCTTATTTACAAAAATTTTATCAAGACCCTTGATGATAGAATTAAGTCCTATAACTGTGTGAGCAATTGGAACGCCAATGTTTCTTAAAACTGTACTATCAGTTAAATCTCTTTGTAATCTTGATACAGGCAGCTTTGAAGATAAATGATTAAATAATGAGTTTGCTAATCCCAGATTACCCTCCGAGTTCTCAAAATCAATTGGATTAACTTTGTGAGGCATGGCTGATGAACCAATTTCACCTTTTTTAATTTTTTGTTTAAAATAATCCATGGAGATATAAAGCCACATGTCTTGATTAAAATCAATTAAAATTGAATTGATTCTTTTTAAATTATCAAAAATTGCAGCAAGATTATCATAATGCTCAATCTGTGTTGTTGGAAATGATAACTTTAAGCCCATATCACTAACAAAAGATTGAGCAAATCTTCTCCAATCAGTTTCTGGATAGGCAAGATGGTGAGCATTAAAATTTCCTGTCGCTCCACCAAACTTAGCAGAAAATGGAATTTGTTTAAGATTTTCTAATTGTTCTTCAATTCTGACAATAAATACCTCAAATTCCTTACCCAACCTTGTTGGTGATGCAGGTTGACCATGAGTTTTGGCCAACATAGTAATTTCTTTATATTCTTTAGCCTTACTTTTCAGTTTAGATAACAGAACATCAAATAATTTATAATAATTTACAATGTATTCCTTAAAAGAAAGTGGAATAGCAGTGTTGTTTATGTCTTGAGAGGTTAGTCCAAAATGAATGAATTCAGAATATTCCTCATAACCTAATGATTTAAATTTTTCCTTTAAAAAATATTCTACTGCTTTGACGTCATGATTGGTAATTTTTTCGATGGTTTTAACTTGAACGCAGCCATTATTATCAAAGTTTTTGTAAATATCTCTTAATCTAGAATTATTTTTTACATTCCAGTTTTTAAGTTGATCAATTCCAGTTAATGTTAATTTAATAAAGTATTCAACTTCAACTTTCAATCTATACTTAATCAATGCTTTTTCAGAGAAAAATTCTGAAAGATGCATCGTCTGATTAGAGTATCTTCCATCAATTGGTGAGATAGCATTTGTTGAATTTTTATTCATAAAATTAAAAATGCAAAGATAAGCTTAAATAATTATTAGAGATTACTTTCTGTTTAATAACTTAAATTCTTCATAACATTGGCTGATGGCTTCAAGAATTTGTAAATCGTTGGCACCTACAATAAAACTTTCTGAATAACTACAATTTCTTAAAATTTCATCTAAATCAAATTTTTGAATTTGAAGCAGTTCAACTAATGTTTCTCTGTCAAACTTAGTATTTAAAAGCTCTCTTATTCTGAAATCGTCTTTCATCAACTGTAATTTTTTTAACTGTTTGGGCTTTTTACCAAACAGATTGTAAAGAAAATCAACGGGATTGAAGATTGCTCCAAAAACTTTACTAATTGCACCTGGATTTCTTGAACCAGCTTCATATCCTTTTGTTGGCAACCCAGGTATGCTGTATCTGTATGAATTACTAATTGGAACATTTTTGGCATCGATTTCAAGATATCCAGTCAATTTATATGGTGTGACAATAATCTCCTCTAAAGCGTAAGCAAGTTCAGTTAGTTTGATTTTAGTATTCTTAAACCTTATTAGGTCATTAGTGACTCTTATTTTGATTGATTTAAAACCTAGATATGAAAAGAAAAGAGTATCGTTTACATTGGCATCTATTTCAAAAACTCCTTCCTTGTTACTTATTGTTCCAACAACAGAATTCAAATTAATCACATGGACATTTGAAATTGGTTTTGAATCTGCATCATTTTCAATAACTCCAACAACCCTTTCTTGTGCATAGAACAATTGAGAAAAAATAATTAATATAAAAAATAACCAAATATTAAACCTCATCAGATTGTAAACTTACATTAAAATACTTTTTTGTTTATGAAATCAATTAATTTATTTGTTGCAATTGCTCGATGACTTATCTTGTTTTTTTCATCAATACTAATTTCAGCAAAAGTTTTGTTCATATTATTAGCAACAAATATTGAATCATATCCAAAACCCATATCACCTATAGGTTTATCAATTATTGTTCCATTAACTACTCCTTCAAAGCAATAATTTTTGTCATCAATAATTAATGATATTACTGTTTTAAATCTAGCATTTCTGTTGCTAATACCTGTTAACTTTTTTAGTACAAGTTTGATATTTTTTAAAGAATTCTTTTCTTCGCCTGAGTATCTTGCAGATCTTACACCAGGTTCACTGTTAAGGGCCTCTATTTCTAAACCTGTATCATCTGAAAAAACATTGCAATTATATTTTTTGTATATAAAGTTGGATTTGAAAATTGCATTCTTTTCAATTGTGTTTTCATTTTCAGGAATATCATCTTTAAATCCAATATCAGAGAGACTTTTCAAAAAAAATTTTTTACCTAGCTTTTTTTTGAACTCCAAAATTTTGTTTTCATTATGACTAGCAATAATTAATTCCATAAATTATATTAAATAAGTAAATTGCTAAATTAATTAAACTTGATTTAAAACTTGATTGTTCAAAAATCTATTGAAGTTGTCCTGCCACTACCTATAGATAAAACCTTTAGTTATGCAGTAACTAAAGAAGAGTTCAACAATATTATAGGAGGCTCGCGGGTAGTTGTAAGCTTTGGAAAGAAAAAATTCTACAGTGCAGTAGTCATTAATAAATTCTCAGAAAAAAATTATGATTATGAATTAAAAGAGATTGAATATATAATTGATGACAAGCCATGTGTTAATGATTATCAAATCAAATTTTTTAAATGGATAGCTGATTATTACATGTGCCCCCTTGGTAAGGTGTTTGAGACAGCACTGCCAAAACTGTTTTTAATTAAAAGTGAAACAATTATAGAGATATTATCAAAAGAGGTTGGTGAAGATTTGAGTGAAAAAGCAAAAAATCTATTTTACCATTTAACAGGTTTTGATGAAATATCATTAAATGATATTATCAAATTATGCGGAAAGGATTCAATTAAACTAATTGATGAGTTAGCTATAAATGAATTAATTCAATTAAGAGAAGAAATTTACGACAAGTACAAGCCAAAAACTGAAACTTTTTTTCATTTAAACCCTGAATTAATCAAAGAAAAAATATCTGACTTAAAGATTAGAAGTAAAAATCATTTAAAAGTTATAAATTATTTTTTTGGTAAAGATTTAAATTACAAAGAGTCTCAAAGAAAGTTAACACAAAATTTAGAAGTTTCATTTGCAGTTTTAAATACCCTAGTTAAGAAGAATATTTTATTAAAAGATAAGTTGGCTGTCGACAGGTTTAATTTGTCAAATAATGATCAGAATACGACCATTAATCTAACTTTGGATCAAAAAAAAGCATATTCGCAGATAAAGGATGAGATATTAACGAAAAGAGTTGTTTTATTCAAAGGGGTTACTTCATCCGGAAAAACTGAAGTTTACATTGAATTAATCAAAGAGGTAATTCAAAAAAAATTAAATGTTTTATTTTTAGTTCCCGAAATTGCTTTAACCACTCAACTAGTTTCAAGACTTAAGAGATTTTTTCCAAAAAACTTACATGTATATCATTCAGGGATAAATCCCAACGTTAGATACGAAATTTGGAGTGATTTGATTGACTCGAAAACCCCCAAAGTTGTTTTAGGTGCAAGATCATCCATTTTCTTACCATTCAAGAATCTAGGACTTTTGGTTGTTGATGAAGAAAATGAAACTTCCTACAAGCAGTTTGAGAGTAGTCCACTGTATAATGCCAGAGATTTAGCAGTCTATTTATCTAAATTATATTCAGCTGGATGTATTTTAGCCTCT
This sequence comes from uncultured Bacteroidota bacterium, assembly GCA_902606555.1. GTDB lineage: Bacteria > Bacteroidota > Bacteroidia > Flavobacteriales > Flavobacteriaceae > Eutrophosalina. Next base: position 7,003 of record CACLGQ010000003.1, on the reverse strand, counting down.
GCAACACCAAGTATTGAAAGTTTTAATAATTCAGTAAATAAAAAGTATTCATACATAGAGTTAAACAAAAGATTTGGTGATTTTGAACTACCTGAGTTGATTTTTATAGAAAACAAAAATCATGATTTATCTGTTATTCCTCAAACAATGCTTGATGAAATAGAAAATACTTTATCAAAAAATCAGCAGATAATAATTTTTAGGAATAGAAGAGGTTACTCAACATTTATGCAATGCAGTGCATGTTTAAATGTTGATCAATGCCCTAATTGTGATGTAAGTTTAACACTACATTTAAATCAGAAAATTTTAAAATGCCATTATTGTGGTTTTAGTAAGAATGAATCAAAAATTTGTAATTCATGTGGATTACAAACTCTTGAAAGAAAGGGTATGGGTACTCAACTTGTAGAGGATGAAATTCAAAAATTATTTCCAAATTACAAGGTTGGAAGACTTGATTTTGATAATACTAGAAAAAAAACAAGTTTTAAGGATATTATAACGGCTTTTGAAAATAATGATTTTCAGATTTTAGTTGGGACTCAGATGGTAACCAAGGGATTAGATTTTTCAAATGTTTCTTTGGTTTGTGTAATTGAATCTGATTTTTTATTAAACTATCCAGATTTCAGATCTCATGAAAGATATTTTCAGCTAATTAAGCAGGTTGCAGGCCGCGCTGGAAGATCATCAAGTAGAGGTAAGGTACTTATTCAAACAAAAAACTCTAATCACTACGTAAATAGAAGAATTATTGAAAATGACGATTTAAACTTTTACAATAACCAAATTAATCAAAGATTAGAATTCAATTATCCACCATTTTCAAGGTTAATTAAAATTTCTATGAAGAGTAAAAAAAATGATAAACTTTATAAAAGTTCTAAATGGTTAGCCAGTTCATTGATTAAAAATAGCAGTATGGAAGTTTTGGGTCCAGAGTATCCTTTAGTTTCAAGAATAAATAATTTTTTCATAGTCAATATTTTATTAAAAATTGGTTTGGACTCAAATCTTTTACAACAAAAAATATTATTAAAAAAAATATTAAAAAAATTCAACAACTACCCTGAATTTAGATCTGTTAAGGTTGTAATTGACGTTGACCCCTATAATTAAATTTTATTTTTTTTGTTTGTTTCGAGATAAACAGTATTTTTGCCACCTAATTTATGAGACATTACGAATCTGTTTTTATTCTTAATCCTGCTTTGTCTGAAGATCAAGTCAAAGATGTAATCAAGAAATACGAAAAGTTCTTAAAAGATAATGGTTGTAACATCATTGACATTGAAAACTGGGGACTTAAAAAATTGGCATACTCAATCCAAAATAAATTAAGTGGTTTTTATGCACTAATTGATTTTGAATATGATTTAGATTACAATGTTATAAATTTATACGAAATTGAGCTTAAAAGGGATGAAAGAATTATGAGATACTTAAATGTATCTTTAGATAAAGATGCTTATAATTGGGCCGTAAAAAGAAGAGAAAGATTAAAAAAAGATAAAGTATAATGGCTGAAATGAACTTAAATACCAATCAGGGCCAAATTAGATATCTAACACCACTTGATATATCTACTAAGAATAGAAAGAAATATTGTAGGTTTAAGAGACTTGGTATAAAATATATTGATTATAAAGACCCGGACTATTTGTTGAAATTTATAAACGAACAAGGAAAAATTCTACCTAGAAGACTCACTGGTACATCACTAAAATATCAGAGAAAAGTTTCAGTTGCTATTAAAAGAGCTAGACACCTAGCCCTTTTACCTTATCAATCAGATTTATTAAAATAATTTTAAAATGGAATTGATTTTAAAAGAGGATGTAGAAAATTTAGGTTTCAAAGATGACCTGGTTTCTGTAAAGAATGGATATGGTAGAAATTTTTTGATTCCAAATGGTTTAGCAATTCTAGCTACTGAATCTAACAAGAAAGTTCTTCAAGAAAAGATCAAGCAATCTCAAAATAAGCAAAAAAAAGCAATTGATGAGGCTAAGAAGATTGTTAAAAAGCTTGAAAAGCTGGATTTGAGAATCAGTGCTAAAGCCCTTGAGGGTGACAAACTTTTTGGTTCAGTTACTTCAGCTGAAATTTCAAAACAATTAGCTGAAAATAGTATTGAAATCGAAAAAAAATATATACAACTTAACTCAAATATTAAAAAGACTGGTAATTACTCCACTAATATTAGATTACATAGAGAAGTCAATTTTGAACTTAAATTTGAAGTGATTAAAGAACAAAAGTAACCCCTTAATTTTTTATTTTTTTCAAAAAGAGTGATATTTGAATATAAATGTCAAATAAACCATTAAACCCTAAAGGTACTAGAGATTTTAATCCTATAACCTTACAAAGAAGAAGATATATTATTGATGTTATAAGCTCAACTTTTAAAAGTTTTGGTTATAATGAGATAGAAACTCCATCAATCGAAAGAAGACTAACATTATACCATAAGTACGGTAATGAGGGCGACAACTTCATTTTTAATATTTTAAATTCAGGAGAAAAAATAAAAAAAGCAAATTTAAAAGCATTTAATGATAAAAACTATAATGATTTTATTTCATCAATTTCCGAAAAGGGACTTAGATTTGATTTGACCGTTCCACTTGCGAGATATGTATCACAGCACCAAAATGAAATTTCTTTTCCATTTAAAAGATTTCAAATTCAAAATGTTTGGAGAGCTGATAGACCGCAAAAGGGAAGATATCAAGAATTCACACAATGTGATGCAGATGTTATAGGCTCAGATTCACTCTTACTAGAGTTTGAAATGATACAATTGTATTCCTCAGTTTTTAAAAAACTAGAATTAAAAGATGTTGTGATCAAAATAAATCACAGGCAAGTCTTAAATGCGATTGCAAAAAAAATTGGTGTTAAAGATAATTTTAACGAATTTTTCACATCATTGGATAAAATTGATAAAGTTGGTAGTGAAAAAACTATGGATGAACTTAAATCTAAGTTTAATAATGCTGACGAAATAGATAAACTTTTCGATATTATTAATAAAAATCCTAATCATGAGGAATATTTAAAATTCATTAAGAATTATCTAAGTGATTATGATTCAAAATTATTGGATGAATTAGAAACCTTTATCAATATGATAGATAAAAACAAAAAATTAATCAATATAGATTTTGATTTGTCTCTTGCAAGAGGATTAGAATATTATACTGGTATGATATACGAGGTATCTTTAAAATCAGATTTAAATATAGGCTCATTGGGAGGTGGTGGTAGGTATGAATATCTGACAGAGTCTTTTAATTTAAAGAATAATTCAGGTATTGGTATATCATTTGGTCTTGACAGAATATTTCATGTTATTAATGATAAAGAACTTTTTCCAAAAAATATATCACTTAACAATGAAATCTTAGTTATCAATTTTGGTAAGGAATATATTTATAAAATTTTAGATCTCCTTGATGAAATAAGAGGTTTAGGTAAGAAAGTATTTATTTATCCTGATAATATTAAATTATCAAAACAATTTTCTTTTGCTAATAATAATAACTTTAAAGAGGTTTTAATTTTTGGGGAGTCTGAGAATCAAGAGAATTTCATTAAAATTAGGAATATGGAATCAGGTGATGAAGAAAATTTTAATTTAAAGGATTTTACTAAGAAATATCATTAATTGTAGCGAGGGGGAGACTTGAACTCCCGACCTCCGGGTTATGAATCCGACGCTCTAACCGCCTGAGCTACCTCGCCAAATTGAGCGTCAAATATATAAACTAAATAATAAGGGTCAAACATGAAAGAAAAAAAATATTTTTTCTTTTGAAGTTCAATTTTAATATATATATTGCTTCTGATGTCAGATAAAATAAAATATGAACTTGAATTTCCCATTCAGGCTTCTCCATACATGCTATACCAATATATTTCAACTGCTTCAAGTCTATCAGAGTGGTATGCTGATAATGTTAATTCAAGAGGCAAAGTCTTTTCTTTTTTTTGGGATGGTATCGAGGAACAAGCTGAATTAATTTCGTCAAAGAACAATCAGTTTGTTAAATTTAAATGGTTAGAGGAAGATGATGATTATTATTTTGAAATAAAAATTGTTGTTGATGAATTAACCAAAGATGTTTCATTGATGGTGACAGATTTCTCTGAAGAGGATGAAGTTGAGGAATCAAAAATGCTCTGGGAAAGTCAAATTGCTGATTTAAAACAAGTTCTTGGATCCTCTTAACTTTTTAAATGATTAATTTTAATGGTAAGATTACTGATCCCTCAGATCAATTAATTAATAACAGGGGGTTTCTCTATGGAGATGGTGTTTTTGAAACACTGATTATTTTTAATAATAAAATTTTATTTTGGGAGGACCATTACTTCAGACTTATGTCGTCAATGAGGATTATCAGGCTTGATATTCCAGATAATTACACACCTGAATTTTTTAAGGAAAATATTATTAAAACTCATAATAATATTTCTCAAACTGGAAATTCTAGAATAAGAGTAAATATATATAGATCATCACCAGGAAAATATAAACCTGAAAATAATATACCATCTTTTATAATTTCATGTGAATCAATAAACTACAATACTTACAAACTAAATGAAGGTATTTATGAAGTGGATTTATATAAAGATTATTACTTAGATAATCAATTAATTTCATCTATTAAATCAAATAACAAAGTATTAAATGTAGTTGCCTCAATATATGCTAGTGAAAATGGATTTGATAATTGTATTCTTCTCAACAAGGATAAATTAGTAGCTGAATTTATGAATTCAAATTTTTTCTTAATTAAAGACGGAAAAATCTATACACCGAGCCTAAAATCTGGATGTTTAAATGGAGTAATACGAAAAAATTTAATTAAAATTTTAGCCAGTAATTCATTTGAAATATTTGAACAAGATATCTCAACTTTTGATGTATCTCAATCCGATGAAGTTTTTGGAACAAATGTAGCTCAAGGTATTTTTTCTGTAACTAAGTTTCGAAAAAAAGATTATAGTTGTGGTAAAACAAAAAAAATAATAAATATGCTTAATGATTATATTAGTTTAGATTAGGATTATCTGGGGAATTAGACCAAATTTTATAATATTCACCAAATTCATTAATCTTATTTTTCCAAAATATATTTGATGTTTTTAGTATGTCTTTGGTTTTGAAATTTTCTGATAATAACCAGGAATTTTCATCTAACTCACATTTCAATTGACTTTTTTCCCATCCTGAATATCCAAGAAAAAATTTAATATTATTTTTATTAATCTTTTCTGATTTTAACAGCTTTATAGCTAATTTGAAATTCATTCCCCAATATAAATCATTTTTTATTTTAATACTATCATTCAAGTAGTCACACTTTTTGTGTATAAAATGTAGTGAATCAGTTGCAACTGGACCTCCTTGGTAAATTGATAAATCTAATCCGGCACACGACTCGTTGAGGTCTGAGATAATATATTTTGATTTTTTATTTAATATGAACCCTATTGTTGCTTCTTCATCATCTTTAACAACAATTATGACAGACTTGTTAAATTCAAGATCATTTATTAGAGTAAAGTTTGATACTAAAATTTTCCCCTTATTCAATTATATAAGTTTTGGGGTTTTATTTTTCAGTCCATTAATGTAATCCGGCCCTGAGATTCTTTTTTTTCCTTCTATCTTTAAACTTAAAATCTCTAGAGCTCCATTATCAACAGCAACCATCAATTTGTTACTACTTTTTATAAATATTTTTCCTATTTCAAAATCGTGACTTAATTCATGAAATAAAGAATCATAAATCTTTATAATTTTATTTGAATCTTTAATTGTAGACCATGCACCTGGGACAGGTGAAAGACCACTGATTTTTTTTACAATTTTTTTTCCATTTTCAAGCCAGTTAATTCTTGTATTTTCTTTGGTTAATTTAGGAGCAGTTAATAAATCAATAGTATTTATTTGAGGTTTACCACTTACCTTTTTTATTTCATCTAAGCTATCTAGAATAAAGCTCCCACTTAAACATTTTAACTTTTCATATAAAGAACCAAAATTATCATCGTCATTAATCTTGATTTCTTTAATCTTAATAATATCTCCTGTATCCATACCCTCATTAATAAAAAAACTAGTTAGCCCTGTTTTTTTTAATCCATTAATTATGGCCCAATTTATGGGAGCAGCTCCTCTTAAATTTGGTAATATTGATGCATGAATATTAATGGTGCCCAATTTAGGTATTTCCCATAGTTTTTTTGGTAATATTTTGAATGCAACTACTACAATAATGTCAGGTTTGAATCCAATAATCTTACTAAGAAATTTTTGGCTATGAAAATTTTCAGGTTGAATAACTTTAATATTATTTTTTACACAATAATCTTTAACTGGACTATTAACTACTTTTAATCCCCTTCCTTGTTTTTTGTCAGGTGCAGTAACAACACAATGTAAATTGTGTTTGGATTTGTATAGTGAATCTAGACTTGGTATTGCAAAGTCTGGGGTACCCATAAAAATTATCTTAAATAAATTTTTCATTTTAATTCAAGTATCTCATTATAAAATTAAATCTATTTTCTACAGAACAATTAGGTACAGATATTAATTTAATATTGAATTCTTTGTATTTATTAACTAGGTTTTTATGAATGTCTTCACACTCAGAAAAGGTTTCATATCTGACATCATCATTTATATAAATATCTTGCCAAGGATGTAAGATAAATGATAAGTCATAATTAATATACTTTGCCTTATTATTTAAATCATTTGGTATTTTAACTTTTTTAAAATCCAAATATGCTAGGACATCCAACGGACCTCTATCGTAAAATATATAATCTGCATCGTAATTTTTTTTAAATTCTTCAAACCTTTTATTAAATAACTCAATACTAAAACTAAGTGGATTAGAAAGAAAGTATTGATCATGGCCATCCTCTCTCTTTCTTTTTGTAATCTCCCTTACTATTTCTTTGGAACAAAAAT
>CACLGQ010000002.1 GCA_902606555.1 uncultured Bacteroidota bacterium | reverse complement strand
TCAATATTTAAAAAATGATTTATAAAATCCTTTGAGATTTTATGCAAATCATAATTAATGTTAGTTATTTTTTTTAATGATGACGCTTGCTTTAAATCACCAAAATCAAATTGATTTACATTTAAACCAATTCCAATTATATAATCACTGACTTTGTTTTTTTTCATTGAGGATTCAATTAAAATTCCAGCAATCTTTTTTTTATCTGACAAAATGTCGTTAGGCCACTTGACCTGAAGATTTAGTATCTTATTTTGATTAAGAAATTCCAAAATCATATTGCTTACCAACATATTAAGCTTGAAGGAAAAATCATCAGAAATTTCATTGGAAGGTCTGTAACAGAAAGAAACACAAAGATTCATAAATGGTTCTGAGCTCCAAATATTTGCTCTACGTCCTTTTCCCATTGTTTGATTAAAAGTGTATACACAAATAAGACTATCAGATGAAAATGATTTAATCTTTTTTATATATTCATTTGTTGAATCAATGGCATTAAGTTTGATTAATTTCATCTTGATTATAGGATTGATGCAAAGTAAAGATAAGACTCTAACTAATATTATTAAAGGAATTGAAAATGTTAAAGGTGAAAATATTAGTATAATAGACTTTACAGAAATTGAAAATACAATATGTAAGTATTTTGTAATATGTGACTGTCAGTCAAATACTCAAGTCAATGCAATTTCGAGTTCAATTAAGAGGGTAGTTAGTAAAAATCTAAAAGAAAAACCTCTAAGCGTTGAAGGACTTGAAAATAAAAATTGGATTCTTTTAGACTACATAGATGTAGTTGTTCATGTTTTTAAAAAAGAATTTAGAGAAATATACGATTTAGAGGAGTTGTGGGGTGAAGCAAAAATAATTAGATTAGATGAGAATTTATGAAAAATAAAAAAAGTAGTAATAATCCTAAAATTAATTCAACATATTGGATTTATGGGCTGATCATTTCAGTTTTTATAATCTTTTCATACATAGGAAATGGTAGTGGATTTAGTGGAACCAAAAAAATTAATATATCAACTTTTGAGAAGTACCTAAGTTCTGGTGATGTGTCTAAAATCACCATCATAAATAAAACACTTGCTGAAGTCACTTTAACTGAGAATGCCTTAATGAATGAAATTCATCGAGATGTTTCAACCAATAATTTTTTAGGGCAAAGAAATTCCAATGGACCTCATTACAACTTCGAAGTTGGTGACTTAGAATTATTTCAAAGAAAATTAGAGAACGCGGAAAGTAATGGAATTGTTTTTAATTACGAATTTAGAACAATAGAAAATAAGTGGTTTGATGTTTTAATTGGATTTTTACCACTAATTATTTTAGTTGGATTGTGGATATTTTTTATGAGAAGAATGTCTGGTGGTGCTGGTGCTGGAGGGTCTCAAATCTTTAGTATTGGTAAATCCAAGGCTAAACTTTTTGATGGAAGTAAAGATACTAAAGTCACTTTCAAAGATGTCGCTGGTTTGGAAGGGGCGAAGGAAGAAGTAAAAGAGATTGTAGATTTTTTAAAGAGTCCATCTAAATACACAAAACTTGGCGGAAAAATTCCAAAGGGAGCATTACTTGTAGGGTTACCTGGCACAGGAAAGACATTACTCGCCAAAGCCGTTGCTGGTGAGGCTAAAGTTCCATTTTTCTCTCTTTCAGGCTCCGATTTCGTAGAAATGTTTGTTGGTGTTGGTGCATCTCGAGTCAGAGACCTTTTTAAACAAGCAAAAGAAAAATCTCCTTCAATAATTTTTATTGATGAGATTGATGCAATAGGGCGTGCAAGAGGAAAAAATAGTATAACTGGATCTAATGATGAAAGAGAGAACACTTTAAATCAACTTCTTACTGAAATGGATGGTTTTGGCACCAATACAAATGTAATTGTGATGGCTGCAACTAACAGAGCCGATGTATTAGATAAAGCACTGATGAGAGCTGGGAGGTTCGACAGACAAATATATGTTGATCTTCCTGATGTAAGAGAGAGAAAAGAAATTTTTGATGTCCATTTAAAACCACTAAAAAAGACAAAAGATTTAGATGTTGATTTTCTTTCAAAACAAACACCAGGATTTTCTGGAGCAGACATTGCAAATGTTTGTAATGAAGCTGCTTTAATTGCAGCCAGAAAATCAAAAAAATCAGTTGGAAAGCAGGACTTTTTAGATGCTGTTGATAGAATTGTAGGAGGTCTTGAAAAGAAAAATAAGATAATTTCACCAAAGGAGAAGAAGACAATCGCATACCATGAAGCTGGGCATGCCACCGTTAGTTGGATGCTAGAGCATGCTGCCCCTTTGGTTAAGGTAACAATTGTACCAAGAGGAAGGTCACTTGGAGCGGCTTGGTATTTACCTGAAGAAAGGCAGATTGTTAGAACAGAACAAATACTCGATGAAATGTGTGCAGCCCTTGGTGGTAGAGCAGCTGAAAAAGTAATTTTTAATAAAATATCAACTGGTGCCTTGAGTGATTTAGAAAAGGTTACTAAACAAGCAAGATCAATGGTAACTGTTTATGGCTTAAACGACAAAATAGGGAATTTAACATATTATGATTCATCTGGTCAAAATGATTATGGTTTTTCTAAGCCTTACAGTGACACCACGGCCCAAATAATTGACAAAGAGATCTCGAATATTATCGAAACTCAATTCAAAAGAGCTATTGGATTATTAAAAAAGCACAAAAAAAAGCTTGAAGTATTGGCTGATTATCTATTGGATAAGGAAGTTATATTTAAAGAAGATCTTGTTAGAATTTTTGGCGAAAGACCTTTCGAAAAAAATAATACAAAAGAAAAAAAATAAGGATTTTATTTAACTTTCTTTAATTAGTATATTTATTGTAAATAATTCAATTGAAGAAAATTTTTCAATCATTTTTTAATTCCAGTAAAAAAAATAAAGAAAGCGAATATACCACCAAAAGCGAATACAAATATCTACCAAAAAAAGATGAATTAGTAGAAGATAAATTCACCTTAAATTTCAGTTCCAACGGAGGTAAATTTTTATATGCAACTGATATTAATGAGTTTGAAGAATTTTTTTCAAAAATTTTAGAAGAAAATAATTGGGGTGAAAAAAGCATTTTGTGCTTTAATGAAGATTTTATAAAAAATTATATTCCACATAACGACATAAAGTTTAACAAATCAAATCTTAACTCTAACTTGTTTATAACAGATTGTGAATTTCTAGTTGCAAAAGATGGTAGTATTCTTTTAAGCGCAAAACAAATTCAATCATACAAGGCCAATGATTTACCAAATAATATAATTGTTATGGCCAAAACAAGTCAACTTTCCGAAACTTTAAGTATGGGACTTGAGGGAATTAGAATTAAGTATTCAAATAATTTACCGTCGAATATTACATCAATCAAAAACTTTAATAAAAAAGAAGGTGAGGACTTAAACTTTTTAACTTATGGTTCAAGTGCCAAGAACTTATATCTTATATTGTTTGAAGATTTGTAATGAATGATTTTTTAACAAGACTAATACCTGGTATCACTTATGCCCTACTTCTTCTTGGAAGTTTATATTATAATAAATTTTTATTTATTTCATTAATGTTTTGCTTTTGTTTAATTATAATACTCGAATACGGTAGGGCACTAAAAAAAGATAAAGATCATTTGAAATTAGTTCAAGAAAAGAATAGAGGAATTAAAATAAATAAAAAAAATTTATTTTTTTACACGGAATTCACACCTTTATCATTTTTAATTTGCTTATTCATTTTAGGAATAATTGGAACATTTAATTCATTAATATCAAATACACATTTTCAATATGGAATTTTCTTTATTGTGTTGATAAATTCTTTAATTATGATAAAATCTGTTTTCAAAGGCAAAGAATTATTTAGCAACAAAAGATTTATGAAAACCTGGCCTTTAATTGGTGTAGTTGGGTCATTTCTTTTAATTATATATTCAAGCCTTATTTATGATTATTCCCAATTCAAATTATTCTTTCTTTACTACCTTATTCTTATATGGGGTGTTGATAGTGTTGGGTATTTTGTTGGAAATAATTTTGGGAAAAATAAACTTTACGAATCGTTATCTCCAAATAAGACGATAGAGGGTGCGATTGGCTCAATCATTTTTTCAGTAATATATAGTTTTGTCATTTCATCATATTCCAACTTTGATGTTTTATTTTTGATTGTAGTATGTCTTATAACCGCATCTTTAGCAATATTTGGCGATCTGGTTCAATCAAAAATAAAAAGAGAATTAGATATTAAAGATTTTGGTAATTTACTTAAAGGACATGGGGGGCTATATGACAGATTAGATAGTGTAATATTCTCATTTCCTTTTATATATTTAATATTAATTATATATATAAATGTTTCATAAAGAGGGTCATAGTATTATACTAATTTTTTTATTTGTAGTTATTTCAGATATTTTGTTGTTAGAATATATTTTTGATGATGGATTGATAAAAATAATTCTTCAAAGCATCTCGATTATCGTCTTAATTTTAATTTTACAATTTTTTAGAAATCCTTCGCGAAAAACTATTTTAGATGACAATCATATAATTTCACCCGCTGATGGTAAAATTGTTAATATTGAAAAGGTATTTGAAAAAGAGTATTTTAAAGATGATAGAATTATTATTTCAATTTTTATGTCTCCATTCAATGTTCATGTGACGAGATATCCAATTAGTGGCAAAATTAATTTTAGTAAATATCACCCAGGTGATTACATTGTAGCTTGGCATCCAAAATCTTCAGAGAAAAATGAGAGAACAACAATTGTTGTTGAAAATAAAGTTTTTGGAGAAGTTCTTTATAGACAAATTGCAGGTGCCTTAGCTAGAAGAATAGTAAATTATGCCAAAGTTGGTAATCTTGCAGTTCAAGGCAATGATGCTGGATTTATAAAGTTTGGGTCTCGAATTGATTTATATCTTCCAATCAATGCTAAAATAAAAGTTAAATTAAATCAACATATAAAAGGGGGGGAGGATATTATAGCTGTGACTTAAGCTGAGATATTTTTTTTTCTAAGAGTTTAATTTTAAATTTTACATCGTCGAGCTTTTTCATCTCATTTTCAACCACAGCTTTTGGAGCATTTTCAACAAACCTTTTATTATTTAATTTTTTTTCTAGTATTTTTTTAAAACCAAGATTATATTCTAATGAATCTTTAATTTCTAAAATATCATCATGATTTAATTTTTTTAGAGATTCTAAATAGTAAATATATTTTCCAACCAATATAGAGTTTAAGTCATCTTGCTCCTTGTTTTTTGATATAACAAGCTCTGAGTTAGTTAGTTTTTTAATAACACTTTTCAATTCATTGTCTAAAATTTTATTATCAAAATATAATTTTATGGATTCCTTATATGGAATATTATTAGACTTCTTAAAATTTCTGACTTTTGTAATCAATTCATTTATGTGATTAAAATTTTTAATAATTGTTTGGTCTTGGATACGAGAATGAGGCCATTCCAATTTAATATTTGAATAATCTAATTTTTCATTGAGCTCATTACTGATAAAAGGCATAAAGGGTTCGAGAAGTGACAAAATTTTCTTGAAAAAAACTTTAGTATCGTTTAGAGTTTTTAAAGATAAAGCCTCACCATAGCTCGGCTTGATTATCTCTAAAAAAATTGAACAAAAATCGTCCCAAACTAACTTGTATGTTATCATCAAAGCCTCTGAAATTTTAAAATTGGCATATGAATTATTGATTTCAATTATTTTCATATTTAAGTTTTCATTAAACCATTTTATTGCGGCTAATTCATGTGATTGTTGAGGCTTTTCAGTTGATATATCAAAACCGTTCACTAATCTAAAAGCATTCCATATCTTATTTGAAAAGTTTTTTCCTTGGACACACAGTTTTTCATCAAATAAAAGATCATTTCCAGCTGGAGCAGAAAACAACAACCCTATTCTAACTCCATCTGCACCATAATTTTTAATTAATTCTAAAGGATCAGGTGAATTACCTAATTGTTTAGACATTTTTTGACCCTTTTTATCTCTTACTAGCCCAGTAAAATATACATTGTTAAATGGCTTATTATCTCGATAATAGTAACCACTCATAATCATCCTAGCTATCCAGAAAAATAAGATATCTGGTCCAGTAACAATATCAGAAGTAGGATAATAATAACTAATATCATCGTTACTTGGATTTCTTATACCGTCAAAAACACTAATTGGCCATAGCCATGATGAAAACCATGTGTCTAATACATCATTATCTTGTTCAACATCACCAACTGTTAACTCAATATTAAATTTAGATTTGAATTTGACTAAAGCATCTTCGAGACTTTTGGATACAACAAATTTAGAATTGTCATTTTTTAAATAATAGACTGGTATTCTGTGACCCCAATACAATTGTCTCGAGATGTTCCAATCTCTTATATTTTCCATCCAATTTTTATAAGTATTTATATATTTTTTTGGATAAAATTTTATGTCTCCAGAAACAACAGCATCAATTGCTGGTTCTGCAATTTTTTTCATTTTAATAAACCATTGAAGTGATAGTTTAGGTTCAACAACTGAGTTGGTCCTTTCAGATAAAGCAATATTGTGAGTATAAGATTCTGTTTTTGATATCAGACCTTGCTCATTTAAATCATTTACAATTTGTTTTTTAGCCTCGAATCTGTCTAAATCTTGATATTTTTTTCCGTGATGATTGATAGTAGCATCATCATTAAATATATCGATGATCTCCAATTCATTATTTTTACCAATAATAAAGTCCTTCTCACTGTGAGCTGGAGTAACTTTTAAACATCCAGTACCAAAATCGATCTCAACTGAGCTATCAAAAACAATTGGAACTTCCCTTCCTACTAATGGAACAATTAACTTTTTATTTTTCAAATTTTTGTATCTCTTATCATTTGGATTCACAGCAACAGCAGTATCACCAAAAATAGTTTCAGGTCTAGTAGTAGCAACTAATAAATAATCTTTAGAATCGACGATTTTATACTTTAAGTAGAATAGCTTGGTCTCTTCCTCTTTGTAAATAACCTCCTCGTTAGAGAGAGTTGTAAGTGCTTCTGGATCCCAATTAACAATTTTCTTATCTCTATACAAATAACCATCATCAAATAATTTTATAAATGTATCAATTACCGACTCTGATAAATCACTGTCAAGCGTGAATTTTGTTCTGTCCCAATCACAAGAGCAACCAATTTTTTTTAGTTGATTTAATATTAAACCCCCATGCTTTTTTGTCCAATCCCATGCATAAGTCAAAAATTCATCCCGACTAATATCGCTTTTCTTGATACCCTTATCCTTTAACATTTTTACAACCTTTGCTTCGGTTGCAATTGAGGCATGATCAGTTCCTGGTACCCAACATGCATTAAGTCCCTTTAACCTCGCCCTTCTAATAAAAATATCTTGTATAGTATTATTAAGCATATGACCCATATGTAAAATTCCAGTAACATTTGGTGGAGGTATTACAATTGTATACGCTTCTCTCTTATCAGGAACTGATTTGAACAAATTTTCTTTATCCCATTTTTTTAACCACTTATTTTCAATCTCATTAGGATTGTAAACTTTATCAATTCCCATTGCAATATTTTAAACAAAAGTAATTAACTACTAATAGATTTAAAAGAGAAAATAATTTTTGTAAAAGGATTTAAAGGATTATTTTTATAAAAAAAGCAACCAAATGAAAAAATTTATTCTAATTTCTTCTCTATTCTTTCTTCCATTATTAGCTTTTTCACAAGAAAAACAAGCTGAAGTTAAATTTGATGTAACAACTATCGACTATGGTGAAGTTGAATTCGAATCAGATGGCAAGAGAATTTTTAAATTTAAAAATATTGGAACTGCTCCACTTGTATTCACAAGAATTTCATCCTCATGTGGCTGCACTATTCCAAAAAAACCTGAAAAGCCAATTGAGCCTGGTGGTGTCGGTGAAATTGAAGTTGAGTATGATACAAAAAGAGAGGGGTTATTTATGAAAGCGATTTCTGTAGTTTCAAACTCTAAAAATCCTTCTACGATTCTTAGAATAAAAGGAGAAGTCCTTCCCGAAGAAGAAGAAGAAGAGGAAGAAGAAAAGGGAAAAGATTAATTTTTTAAACTTTCATTACTCTTTGAAAAAAGTTTCCTTAAAAAATTATAATTCGTTTAGTGTAGACGTTAAAGCCAAGAATTTAATTTATATCTACTCGGAGAGGGAAATCATAGATTTTATAGAAAAAAACAAAAAAGATGAATTGTTAATATTAGGTGGAGGAACTAATATTCTGTTTACTTCTGATATCGAATATCCAATTTTAAAAATAGAAATTAAAGGTATAGAGATTATTAATGAGGATGATAATGAAGTTTTAGTTTCAGTGGGTGCAGGTGAGAGCTGGAATGATTTAGTTTGGTGGTGTATTGAAAATAATTTTGGTGGAATTGAAAATTTAGTTTCAATCCCAGGAAATGTTGGAAGTGCTCCTATACAAAATATTGGTGCATATGGAAAAGAAATTAAAGATGTAATTGAAAATTGCAAGGGAGTTTTTGTTAATAATGGTTCAATAAAAATTTTTAGCAAAGAGGAATGTAAATTTTCTTACAGGAGCTCAATATTTAAAGAAGAATTGAAAAATAAATTTATCATAACTAATATCACATTAAGACTAACCAAAAAAAATCACAATATTAATATTAAGTATGCGTCATTGAATAATTATCTTATTGAAAATGGAATTAGTAAACCCTCAATTAAAAATATTGCAGAATCTGTTCATTTAATTCGAAAAAGTAAGCTTCCAAATTACAGAGAATTTGGTAATGCTGGAAGTTTCTTTAAAAATCCCATCATAAGTAAAAAACAGTTTAAACAAATTAAATCATTGTTTCCAGAAATAGTAAGTTTTAAAAATAAAAATTCAGATTATAAAATTTCAGCTGCATGGTTAATTGAAAATTGTGGTTTTAAAAATATTAAAGAGAAAAATGTTACGGTATATAAAGATCAAGCACTAGTTATTATTAATACTGGAAATGCGAAGGGAAAAGATATTTACAATTTTTCTCAAAAAATTAAAAAAACCGTTAAAGAAAAATTTGATATATTGCTTGAGGAAGAAGTAAATATTTTATAGAAATGGAGCTTTACATAATAACAATTATTTTTTTGGGTTTAGCATTTGCTGGAATTTCTATAAAAATTATCATGAAAAAAGATGGAAAATTCTCAGGAACATGTGCTAGTAATAGTCCTTTTTTGAATAATGATGGTAAGCCATGTGGAATTTGTGGAAAATTACCTGATGAGAATGAATGTAAAAAATCTACAATGAATCTTAATTAATTTTTCTGGATCAATAATGTCGAAAGAAGAATATCCGTCATTTGACAAGCTTTTAAATTCCAATTGGGATTATGTTTATAATTACCTATTAAAAAAAACATCTAACAAATATATTTCTGAGGAAATTACAATCCAGTCATTTTCAAAAGCGTTTGAAAAAATTAAGACCTATAATTCAAAATATAATTTTAATACATGGTTAATTTCCATTGCAAAAAATACTTATTCCGATTACTTAAAGAAAAAGAAGTTGTTATATAAAGATATAAATTCTAAAAAAATTGAAAATATTGTTTCTGAATTAAGCCCTGAGGAAAGTATGATTAATAAGGAAAGTTATGATAATCTTAATTCTAAGATTGATGAATTAAAACCTATGTACAGAGACATGATAAAGTATAGGTTTATTGATGATTTATCAATACAAGAAATTTCAAAAAAATTAAATCAACCAATCAACACAACTAAAATAAAAATATTCAGAGCCAAAAAACTTCTGAGTGAGAAGCTAAAGAAAAATGATTAAATATCTAAAAAAATTAGGGCCAGGATTACTTTTTGCAGGAGCTGCAATTGGTGTATCACATCTTGTTCAATCTACTAAAGCTGGTGCTGAGTTTGGATTTGGTTTAATTTGGGCATTACTCTTATGTAATTTATTTAAATATCCATTTTTTTTGTTTGGAACAAAATACACATATGCCACAGGTGAAACATTATTAGACGGCTATAAAAAGATAGGCAACTACGTTTTATTTATATACCTACTATTATCTATTGTTACAATTTTTACTATCCAAGCTGCAGTAACTATTGTAACTGCTGGTTTAGCTATTGAATTGTTTGGGATTTCTTCAAATATTACTATTTGGTCAGGTATAATTATAATTAGTTGTTTATTAATTTTGATAATTGGAAAATATCGAGTTCTTGATAATTTAATAAAAGTTATTATTTTGGTTCTTGCAATTTCAACTATTACAGCTGTTTTTTATGCAAGTATTAATTCAAACTCATCAATCGGAATATCCCAAATTATCCCAAATAATTTTGATGGAATTATATTTCTAGCAGCTTTTATGGGCTGGATGCCAGCTCCTCTTGATATTTCAATTTGGCAATCGATATGGACTAAAGAAAAAATGTCAATTAATAAAAAAATCGAATATAAAACTGCATTATTTGACTTTAAATTAGGATATCTAACAACTGTAATACTTGGAGTTTGTTTTGTAGGTTTGGGTGCCTATGTAATGTTTGAATCCGGAGAAAAATTTTCAGATCAAGGAGGTGAGTTTGCTGGTCAATTAGTTAATTTGTATACTTCAAATCTTGGCGAGGGAATGTTTATTTTCATATCATTAGCTGCATTCACAACAATGTTCAGCACCACTCTGACCTGTTTAGATGCTTCACCAAGGGCAATGGATCAATCTTTAAAATTACTAGGTTTAAAAAAATTAGCAGGATATACTTTTTGGCTTGTGCTACTTTCTGTTGGAACTTTTCTAATTTTTGTTTTTTTAATGTCCGAGATGGGTACTCTAGTTAAGATTGCTACAATACTTTCCTTTATTACTGCCCCAATATATGCTATACTTAATTTTTCATTGGTCAACAGTAAATTCATGCCCAAAAATCACAAGCTAAAAATTGGAATGAAAATATATTCAATTTTAGGTATAATTTTTCTTTCATTTTTTTCAATTTGGTACCTAACATTGATTTAAAATTGATATATATTTGCATGTAATTAAATTTAATTGGAAACTAAAACAATTTCAGTAAAGGATAGCAAAACAAAAAATTGGACTAATCTAGATATTGGTGTCTCTAAAAAAATTAGTTCCACTGGGGTTAAAAAAGCATTTGTAAAAAAACCCAAATGGATCAGGGTTAAACTTCCTACTGGTAATAAGTATTCTAATTTAAGAGGGCTAGTAGATAAATATAAATTAAATACAATATGTTCCTCAGGAAGTTGTCCAAATATGGGTGAATGTTGGGGAGAAGGAACTGCCACATTCATGATTTTGGGAAATATTTGTACTCGTTCTTGTGGATTTTGTGGAGTTAAAACAGGAAGGCCCCTAGAAGTTGATTGGGAGGAGCCTGAAAAGGTTGCTAAATCTATTTCAGTTATGGGTATAAAACATGCCGTAATCACTTCAGTTGACAGAGATGATTTAACTGATATGGGATCAATAATCTGGGCTGAAACTGTAAAA
This sequence comes from uncultured Bacteroidota bacterium, assembly GCA_902606555.1. Classification (GTDB taxonomy): domain Bacteria; phylum Bacteroidota; class Bacteroidia; order Flavobacteriales; family Flavobacteriaceae; genus Eutrophosalina. The sequence goes on along the minus strand of CACLGQ010000002.1, from coordinate 54,906 downwards.
AGTATAAGGAGAATTAATCCAGGTATTACATTGGAGACATTGATTCCTGATTTTCAAGGTATTCATAAGCATCTAGATAGAATAATTGATGTAATGCCAGAGGTAATTTCTCACAATATTGAAACCGTCAAGAGACTAACAAGAGAAGTTAGAATACAAGCTAGATATGAAAGAAGTTTAGAGGTTTTAAATTATTTAAAATCACAGGGTGTAAATAGAACTAAATCTGGTATTATGTTAGGTTTCGGGGAAACAGATACTGAGGTAATTCAAACAATCAAAGACCTAAGAAATGTTAATGTAGATGTAGTGACAATTGGACAGTATTTACAACCATCTAAAAGGCACCTTCCAGTTAAAAACTTTGTAGATCCTTCAAAATTTGAATTTTACAAAAGAATTGCTGAAGATTTGGGATTTGTACATGTTGAAAGTGGTCCTTTAGTAAGATCTTCTTATAAGGCTCAAAAACATATTACTTAATAAATTTATTTAACTCTTTTATAAAGTTCTTTTCATCGTTAAATAAAAACTCGATATTAATATCTTGGTAGAATAAATTTTCTAGATTTTCTATCTCTAAGATTTTAAAATAATCTTTTTTGGTAGTTATTATATTTTTATTTTTTGATTTTGATTTAATCAAAATAATATCTTGCTTTGAATATTTATGGTGATCTTTAAATTTTAAATGATCAAAAATTATATTTTTTTCATTTAAAAAATTTTCCAAAGTAGTACTGTCTGCAATTCCTGTGACAAGAACAACAGCTTGTTTTGATATTTTCTTATGACTTAATTGATATTTACCAAAAACATAATTTTTATATTTGATTGAGCTGAAAAATATTTTTTGATCAGAGTTTGAGTTAATTTTCTTTACAAAATCATTTTTTGTTTTTTCACTTAAATCAATTGGGCATTTTGAAATTATTATAATATTAGCCCTATTTAGACCGGATACTGGTTCTCTTAAGTTCCCACTTGGTATTATAAAGTCTTCAAAAAAAGGTTGATTAAATTTTGACAGAACTATGTTAATTGAAGCTTTCAGACTTCTATGCTGAAATGCATCATCAAGGATAAAAAGATTTGATTCATTTTCATTTTGAGGAGATGCTTGAATCCCATAGACTCTATTTTCACATACTGCAACTGTTATATCATTGTGGGTTTGCTTTATTAAATAAGGTTCATCTCCAATTTCATTTACTGAACTATATTCATTTGCCAGTATATACCCAGAACTACCTCTTTTGTAGCCTCTACTCAAAAAAATTATGTTGTATTTACTTTTAAGTTTGTTAATTAAATAGTTTGCCAACGGTGTTTTTCCTGTGCCGCCAACAGATAAATTTCCGATTGAGATTATTGGAAAATTAAACTCTGATGCTTTTAAAATATTTAAGTCAAATAATTTATTTCTTATTAATTGATAAAAGCAATATAGTATTGAAAAAGGAATTAGTAATATTCTCAATAGAGGCATATGACGAAAATATAAATTTTATATTTGATAAAAAATTTCAATGAAATCAATCAAGATTCAAAATCTTCTTGAAGAGTGGTCTCCATTAGAAAATTCCGAAGGTTTTGATAATGTGGGACTTATAATTGGTGATCCTAACTCAGAAATTAATGGAGCTTTAATTACAATTGATATAACTGAAAAGGTTATCGATGAGGCTATTAATATGGGTTACAATCTCATAATAACTTTTCATCCTCTGATGTATAAAGGTTCAAATAAATTAAATTCGGAAGAGTACGTAGATATATGCATCGAAAAGGCTCTGAAAAATAATTTGAATGTGTATTGTATACATACAAATCTTGATAATAATCCAAAAGGTGTGAGTTATCAAATTTCGAGGAAATTAGAGTTGATAAATCCCAATATTTTTATTAAAAAAAACGGAGTTGATGACATTGGTATGGGCATAATTGGTGAATTGAAAGATGAACTATCAGAAATTGAGTTTTTAGATTATTTAAAAATGCATATGGATTTATCAAACATCAGACATAGTAATTTTACAGGAAGTAAATTAAAGAAAATCTGTGTTCTTGGTGGATCTGGAAGTTTTGCTATTGAAGAGGCTTTAATTAATGAAATAGATTGTTATGTTACTGCTGATTTAAAATATCATGATTTTTTTAAATCGAACAATAAGATATTATTAGTTGATATTGGACATTATGAAAGTGAAAAATACACAAAGGAACTTATTTTAAATTATCTTAATGAAAAAATTCCTAAGTTTGCATGCGTTAGTGCAAAAACTAGGACAAACCCAGTAAATTATTATTGAAATGGCAAAAAAAGTTGATTACTCAGTCGAAGATAGGTTAAGGGTACTTTATGATCTTCAATTAATAGATTCAAGAATTGATAAACTTAGAAGCGTAAGGGGAGAACTTCCGCTCGAGGTTCAAGATTTAGAAGATGAAGTTTCAGGTCTTGACGTAAGAGTTGAAAAAGTAAAGGCTGAGATTGCTGATTTAGAAAATCAAATCAAAGAAAAATTAAATAAGATAGAAGAATCAAAAGCAATGATTAAAAAATATAATGATCAACAGAAAAATGTCAGAAACAATAGAGCATTTGAATCATTAAGTAAGGAAATAGAGTACCAAAAGCTTGAAATTGAATACTCTGAAAAGCAAATAAACGAGTTAAAAGCTCAGATTGAACAAAAAAAAGAGAAGCTTTCTGAAACAAATGAATTAAAAGATGATAGAAATTCACATTTAAAACACAAGAAAGGGGAGCTAGATGCCATAATGAAAGAAACAGAAAAAGAGGAAAATGGTTTAATCAAAAAATCGAGTGAGTACGAATCAAAAATTGATGAATCACTTCTAAATTCTTATAAAAAAATTAGATCTAGCGTTAAAAATGGTTTGGCTGTTGTTCCAGTTGAGAGAGGTGCCTCTGCTGGTTCATTTTTTGTTATTCCTCCACAAGTTCAATTGGATATTGCGTCAAGAAAGAAATTAATCACTGATGAACACAGTGGAAGAATTTTAGTTGATAAAGATTTAGCTGAGGAAGAAGAGAAAAAAATGGAAAGTATTTTTAGCTCTATCTAACTACAAAGGATTTACTTAAAGTTTGTCCACCAGAAATTCCTATTCGATAAAAATATTGACCGGAAGAAATTTTACCCCCTCTATTATGGCTCAGTGGAAATGTATGTTCACCACTCATTAATTGACCTTCAAAAATAGTGTTTATATGTCTTCCTAAGACATCGTAAACTCTAATTGTCACATTGTGGCTTTGCTTAATTCTAAGATTCAAATTTACCTCATTGATTGAATTAGTGTAAACTGGGTGATGATAATTAAATAAATCATTATAATCTATAATATCTAAATCATTACAACCGAAACCTAGACCTAATGCGTCATACTCATTTCCAAGCATTGCCTTATTAATATATTCTGAATCCCCACACAACCAATCTTTAAGGATTGTTTGATAGATAGATCTAAAATCAATACTGTTGTACATATTACCTCTTCGATTTAGGTTATCCAAGCTTGGCCATTCTCCAATTACTCCGCTTCCTTTTAGCGGTGGTCCAAATAATAAAGTTGGTGCAGCTGATCCATGGTCAGTGCCTTGTGAACCATTTTCTTTAACCCTCCTACCAAATTCTGAAAATGTCATTGAAAGAACTTTAGAATCCAAACCTTCATAATTTAAATCATTGTAGAATTTCTTTATCGCATCAGAAACATATGTCAATAAGACCTCGTGAGTTAGTGATTGATTTCCGTGGGTGTCAAACCCACCAATTGAAACCATATATATTTTAGATCCTAATCCTCCTTTTATTAACCTTGCAACCAATCTTAACTGTTTTTCTAACCCAATTTCATTATCATAAGAATCTGAGTCTGTTGATTTTTTAAAAGCTTCATTAATTACCTTTGCATAATCATAAGTTGTATTAGTAACCCTCCTTAGATATTCCAGTTGATCACCATGGGTGCAATCTGGAAGATTTTCTAATCCAAAAAACTCACCTCTCTCTGCTACTCTTTCAAGTCTTGATTCATTCGCAACAGCAAAAGCATACGATCGTTGAGCACCACTGAAAATTAGGTTTGCATTACTTCCAATCTGCACAGCAATTGGCTTCTCAGGTGGGTTCATATTATAATCAAAGTGTTTCTCATCATAATATCTTCCTAACCATCCGGTTGAAACCATGTCACTTTTTTTTGTAGACCCAGTAGCCCAATAATCTGATGATGTAAAATGAGATAAATTTTGACTTTCATATCCCACACCATTAACAATTTTCATTTGTCCTTCATTCCAAAAAGGTATCAAGTTTGACATATAATCTGGAATCCCATGATTATCATCCAACTTAATTATTTTATTATTTGGAATATGTAGGGTTGGTCTTTTTGAAACATAAGTGTCATATTGAGACAGTGGAACAATTGTATTTAACCCATCATTACCTCCTTTTAGTCGAACCAATACAAGTATTCTGTCAGAAATTGAGTCAGAAAGAGCATTTGTTATGAAATTTGAATTTAAAACTGAAAGATTTGTATTTCCTAGTGAAATAGATCCTGCTCCAGCTAATCCAAGAACTTTCATAAAACCTCTCCTATCCCATTTAGAGTGCTCCTTTCGATGTTTTTCAGAATTTATATATTTCTTGCTCATTTTAATTGAAATTCTGGAAGTGTTACAAAAAACCTAAGTAAATCATAAAATTGCTTTGGAACAGTGCTATCATTAATAGACCATCCTCCCCCGTCAAAATAATTGTCAGGAATGTCGCCCTTAAAAATGGAAACAGCATCATTCAATTCATCTTCTTGAATTTCATAATTACAAAACATATACTCTTTAACTGTTTTTACAATATTTTCAGCATTATCAATATTCTCTCCGATCATATCCTTTAGAAGAGTTCGAAATTGATCCTTATTACCTGCATAATATCTATTTAATAGGTAATCTCCAAACTCCCATCTCATAGGTAAAGTTCCGGTGGAAATCCAATCATGATTTTCTTGCCATCCCGCAACATCAACTGGATTTAAAATTTGTTGGCCCATGTCCATTGTTCTCGCTCTTAAATAATTAGTCAAATTGTTGGTAAAATTATTTGGTTTTATAAAGTCAAATTCTTTTTCAATGAAAACCATGAGATCAATTGGACTTTTGATTATCACATTACTAACATCAACATTGAAAAAATGCTCACTTTTGAATAATTTTTTAAATATTGGTAATAATTCGAAGTTATTTTGAATGAAATCTGATGATAACTCAGAAATTATATTCTCATTAACTAATGGACTAACAAAATGTTTATAAATTTTAGTACAAATAAAGTTTGCAATCAAATCACTTTTTTCTTCAAATAAAATTTCAATCACATCATCATAAGTCCAATTACCACTTTTGCCAAAAATTGTTTTTTCACCATCGTCAAATCTGTTTGAATTAAAGGAAATTGGACCTCCGTTTGTTCTTGAATTATAGCCAGTTAATGCTCTAGCAGTTTCAGTAATATCATCTTGAGTATAACCATTACCTTCACCAAGAGTAAATAATTCATACAACTCTCTTGCATAATTTTCGTTGGGAGCATTATTTTTATTTTCATAACCATTTAAGTACATGAGCATTGCGTCATCTAATCCAATATTTCTAACAAATTCTTTAAAGTTACCTAAGGCATATTTTTGAAGATTATTGTAGTATCTAAACGTGTATGCGGGATGATTGTACATATAATACTCCGTAACGAAGTGATTACTCCAAAATAGAGTGAGTCTTTCTCTTAAACCATTATTTAAAAAATCCTCAAAAACTATTTTTTGGTGATCGCGGAAAAAAACACCTCTGTTCTTTCCTGAACTTGAGAAGTCTGTATTATTAAAATTAGCCCATCCTGGATCTGGTGAAACTGGCATATTTACTGCCTTATCAAAGAGCTCGTCAATTAAATCATTGGGGTTAGAATCTAGATAATTCTTAACCTCTTTAAACTTTACACTAAAACCAAGTCTCCTAAATACAAATAGAACCTTTGAAATGTTCCAAGGATTATTCTGGTCTGGTAAATAGACACTTAAAGTTCCATTATTGCAGTTCATAGCCACACATCAAATATCGTAAATATCGTTCCATATTGCAAATTTTGCCTAATTTCGGCTCAATATTATGACAAAGAAAATTATAGTAACAGTTTGCTCACTTGTCCTCTTTGTTTACATAGTATTTTTTGGAGATTATTTTAATATAAACTTTACTGAAAATCAATTTGAAACACTTCTTTTTCTATTTAAAATTTATTTAGGAGCCTCTATTACAGCTTTTGTTGTCAGTGAAATTTTCCAGAATTATAGTCAAGTAGATAAATTGTGGAGTACTATTCCTATATTTTATGTTTGGTATTTTACAATTGAGTCAGGTTATGATCCAAGGATGGTTTTAATGTCTATTGTAGCTACAATTTGGGGGCTTAGGTTAAGCTACAACTTTGGAAGAAAAGGTGGCTACAGTATTTATTTTTGGAAAGGTGAGGAAGATTACAGATGGAAAGAACTGAAAAGAATTGTGCCCTTTTTAAGACCAAGATTAAATTGGGCTTTTTTTAACTTATTTTTCATTTGTTTGTATCAAATGGGTTTAGTTTTTCTTACTATTTTACCAATTTTAGCAGCGTGGCAAGGAGCAAATGATATAAATTTTTATGATTATGTTATAGCATTCTTAATGCTGTTTTTTATTATAATTGAAACTATTTCAGACCAGCAGCAATATAATTTTCAAACCAAGAAATGTAAAAAAATAAAATCAGGCGAGAAACTGACTGATGATTACAAAAGAGGATTTGTATCAACAGGATTATGGTCAATATCAAGACATCCAAACTTTACGTCTGAACAACTTATTTGGATCGTTTTCTATCTTTTTAGTGTATCAGCTAACGGAAACTTTTTTAATTGGTCCATAATTGGCTCTATTCTTCTCGTCATTTTGTTTTACAATAGTGCTAAGTTTAGTGAACAGATTAGTTCGGCAAAGTATCCTAAATACAAAATTTACCAAAAAAATGTCCCTATGTTCTTAGGGTTTTGGAATTCAAAATGGAAAAAATAGTTTTAATTGAAAATATTAATAATAAAATCTTGAGGCTTAAACCCTTGTTCGTCACCAATGCCTAGAGCAGGAGCAAAAACCATATTTTTTATTTTTAAAGAGTCTGCTCTTAGCTTCAAATACTTTGCGTGGAGCGGGTGATGGTTAAACTCAAATATATTTTTTGGAATAAGTTTTCCATAATTTGCAATAAAAATAGGAGGATCAGATGAATCCATAAAGTTATAATAATCGATATTTTCTTGATACTTTTCGTCTTTATAATTAACTAACCATTTTTCTACATCAACCCCTGGGTAATTCAAAAAACCTTTTATCATAAGATCGAACATGTTATCACTAATTTTTATCATTCTTTTCCAATTATCACTATTAAAGGAATGAGCCCCATTTATTGAAATAATCCCTTGAACACGTGTTGATTCTTTTCTAAGTAAATCCTTACTTTCAGGTTCTGCCATATCATCCGATAAGCCTAACCATAATACTGAGTTAGCTCCTGATGAAACCCCCCAAAGTATTATTTTTTCTTTGTCTATGTTGAATTTTTCATTATTAAATTTTAAAAATTGTAATGCTTTTTTAGCATCATCCAAAGAGGATAATAAGCCATCCTCATTATTAAGAAATGAATAATTAATTGTGGCATAAGCAATATTTTTATCTACAATATTTGATATGAATTGTAAGTTTCTTTTTTTATATGAATTTTCTTTCTTACCACCTCGATAACCTCCACCGTGGAGATATATAATCAGTGGTGTTTTAATTTTTGAGTTAGGTAATAATAAATCAAGCTTATTTTTCTCCTTTTCTCCATAATTAACATCCTTTATAAAAGTTAGATTATGGTTTACAATTAATGAATCAAGAAGTTCAAAATTTTGACATGACGACATAAATGAAAAAAATAAAAAAGAAATTGAAATAATATTTTTCATATTTATTTACAAAGAAAGTGATAAAAAATAAATTATTGTAGGCACAAAGATTAAAGTACCTATTAAATCAATTTTTTTTGATGTTTCTTTTTTGGAATGCCAATAAGCTAGAATTAATAATGGAATTTGAAAAAAAAGTCTGATAAACGATCCATCTTTCGAAATATTTAAAATTTCTTGAGCCTCATACGATTGGTATAGGTAAATATTTGCGGGAAAAACAAAAATTAATAATAAACAAAGTCCTGTAGCTCCATAGTACCTAGACTTTTTAAAAATAATCATTAGGCCAAAAAGAATTTCAAAAAATCCTGATAAGTAAACAAAAAACATTGAAAAAGGAATGTAAGGTGGCAGTATAACTTTAAAAAAATCAGGGCTAATAAAATGACTGATGCCAATATTAATATAAAATAGACTTAACGTATAGATAGAAATAAGTTTAAGCTTTTTCAAATTATTATTTTAAAAGTACTAATTTAAAAAAGGTCTAAATTCTTATATTTAAAAAAGATGAAAATAAATTATATAATTTCTTTTTTTATATTATTTAGCTTTATTTACAGCAATTCATTTTCCCAAAGTCGAATTGTAATTGAGGGCTCTGTAGTTGACGAATATGAAGTGGAGGTTCCATATGCTGCTGTAGGAATCATCAAAAAAAATATAGGTGTAACATCAACTGAAGATGGAACATTTTCTTTTTTTGTTTCAAATAATGAACTTGATGATATTCTTGAAATTTCTTCTATTGGATTTGAATCATTTAAAATAAAGATTAAAGATTTTATATATAGAGACAAACGTATTGTTCTTAAAGAAAAAGTATCAGCATTGGAGGGTGTTATTGTTTCTGCTCCCATAAATAATATTAAACTAGCATTTAAATTGATGAAGGAGAACTTCATTAATAATACGCATCAATTAGACATATTATACAGAAGATGGGATGTGGAGGAAAACATATGTAGATATTTTATTGAACATTATTTAACTGTCTTAGAAAAAGGTCCACCATCAATGCTGCGACGTTATTCACTTAAAGAATCCAGAAATTCTGCTGATTACAGATATGTTAAAAATAATGCACAAACACATCCAATTGAAAATACTGTTTGGATGAATCCTCTTCGAAATGGAGCTTCAATACGGTCAATGAAATGGAAAAAAATAGATGTTAGCAGCTATGATGATGAGGATATCATTATTTATGAGGGCACGAGTGATGATGAGACAATCAAGTTATTTATAGGATTTGAGACTAATAAAATCTATAGAGCTGAAAGATCTTGGAAACCAAATGTTGGCAGATCTCAAAGTGGTATTTGGATTTATAAAAAAAATTCAATTGGAAAATTATATTTATCATATCACCAGAGGGAGTGGGTTGGAGCCAGGAGACTTCCTCAAAATGTCAAAAATATCTTATCAAGTAATGGTAAAAAGGTGCCTGAATTTGTACCAGTAGAATTCCGGCATGAGCTTTTTGTTGTGGGAATTAAAGAAAACAAGAAAGAATTTGATAAGTTTGATGAAACATTAGAAAAAAAAGATATGTCTTTATACAAAATTCCGTATAATGATTTTTTCTGGAAAAATTTTAGTTTACCACCAGAAACAAACTATTTCAAAAAGAATAAAAGTGAATTAGAATCAATATATAAGGTGTCATTAGAAACTCAATTTAAATTTTCTAACTAATTTTTAATAATAAACAAAATACATATGAAATACTCATACTTACTAATGATAATTTTAACATTAATTTCATGTTCATCGGACGATGACCAAGTACCTGGAGATACTACATCCTCAAATATTTGGAAAGGTAACAACATAACATTTACAAAAGCTGATGGTGCAGACCATACACAAGCAAGTAATCAAGATAGGTTGACATCAAATGTGTGGATTACTCGTGCCAATGATGGTGGTCAAATATTTAACATTGTTAAAGAAAGTGCAGCAAATAAAAATTCAAGCCCAGCAGGTACGACATGGTCAATTGGTTCAATCAATGAAATTAATAGCCTATCATTCACAAATTTTAGAGCAGCAGTTGGTAAACCTAAGGATGTGGTTGGTAAGAATTTGGTGATGCATCTAGTCGATGATAATATATATTTGAGTGTAAAATTTACTTCTTGGTCAGATGGTCAAAAAGGTGGTTTTGCATACTCAAGAAGTACCCAATAAAAAATCCTCTGATTACTGTTTACTATAAAATAGCTTTTTGCTTCACCAGAGGATTACTGTTGTGGGCGCTGAGGGATTCGAACCCCCGACCCCTTGGGTGTAAACCAAGTGCTCTGAACCAACTGAGCTAAGCGCCCGACACTTTGAAATTGTGTTTTTACAAAAGGTTCGAAATTATGATTTTTACTTGAAACTATTAAAAAAATGCAAAATAATTTTTATTTCATTTTTTTTTAGTTAATATTTGCAATGTGATTAAACAAAGAGAAAATTATAATTTTACTTCCTTAGCACGCATCTTCCGTCGTTTCCGCCCATATTGGGTTGTTTCTATTTAGAAATTAGAAAAGTCTAATTTCCAGCTAATCACATTTACATAAAATTAATTTAAAATAAAGGTTTGAAGGTTCAAATTGCTAAAAAAAAGCACATTAAATATTGTAACATAATTTCTAAAACAATTAGTTCATCTGCTAAGGTTAGAGGAACGGGTATTGCATTAAGATCACCTGAGTATATCAGAAAAAAGATTGAAAATAATAATGCTATAATAGCTGTAAAAGATGGTACTTTTGCTGGGTTTTGTTACATAGAAATATGGGGACATGGTAAATATGTTGCACATTCTGGATTAATTGTTTCACCTGAATTTAGAGGATTAGGATTAGCAAAAAAAATAAAGAAATTAACTTTTGATCATTCAAAATTAAAATATCCTAGGGCTAAAATTTTTGGAATAACCACAGCACTTCCAGTAATGAAGATAAATTATGAATTAGGTTATAAGCCTGTAACTTTTTCGGAGCTAACAGATGATGATGAATTTTGGATTGGATGTAAAACATGTAAAAATTATGATGTTTTAACACGAACAAAAAGAGAAATGTGTTTGTGTACAGGAATGTTGTATGAACAAAAAATTAAATAAAATGAAAAAAATAGTTTTAGCATATAGTGGAGGATTAGACACCTCTTATTGTTTAAAAAAACTTTCTAGTGAAGGAAATGAAGTACATGCCATTTCAATAAACACTGGCGGTTTTTCTGAAAAGGAAATTTCTTTAATGAAAGAAAAAGCTTTGAAAATGGGAGCACATTGTTACAAGTCAGTTGACGCAATTGCCTTATTTTATGATAAAATAGTTAGATATCTCATTTATGGTAATGTTTTAAAGAATAATACTTATCCCCTATCAGTGAGCTCCGAAAGGGTAATTCAAGCTATTGAAATAGTTAATTACGCAATTTCTAACAAAGCAACACATATTGCACATGGAAGCACTGGGGCGGGTAATGACCAAGTCAGATTTGATATGATTTTTCAAATATTGGCTCCTAAAATTAAAATAATCACACCTATCAGAGATAATTCATTGTCAAGAGAAGATGAAATAAAATATTTAAAAAATAATGGCATTAATTTGAAATGGAGTAAAGCAAAGTATTCAATTAATAAAGGGTTGTGGGGCACTAGCGTTGGTGGAGATGAGACATTAACATCAGATAAAAAACTTCCAAATGAAGCATATCCATCACAACTCTTATCAGATGAAGAAAAAGATATTTCAATAAGCTTTAATAAAGGTCAAATATGTGGAATAAATGGTAAGAAATATAGTTCTGTAGATTGCATTAAAAAATTAAGTTTGATATGCAATAAATATTGTTTAGGTAGAGATATACACGTTGGAGATACAATTATTGGTATTAAAGGCAGAGTAGGTTTTGAGGCTGGTGGCCCAATAGTTATTCTTAAGGCCCATCATTTATTAGAAAAACATGTATTAACAAAATGGCAGCAATATCAAAAAGACCAACTATCAAAGTTTTATGGAATGCAGCTTCATGAGGGGAATTATTTGGACCCTGTAATGAGAGATATCGAATCTTTTTTGGAAAGTAGCCAAAAAAATGTTTCTGGTGAAGTTTTTTTAACACTAAGCCCTTACAGGTATACATTGAATGGAGTCAAGTCAAATAATGATTTAATGAATCCAGAGTTTGGGTCTTACGGGGAATTGAATAAGAAGTGGGATGCAGAAGATGCTAAGGGATTTATAAAAATATTGTCTAATCAAATTAAAATTTATCAAAATGTCAAAAAATTTAATTAAAGTTGGTATTCAAGGGGCTTCAGGTTATACAGGTGGGGAATTAATTAGAATAATATTAAACCATCCAAATTCTGAATTGATCTATGCGGGCAGCAAATCAAATTATGGTAAATTAATTTCAGAAATTCATAAAGATTTAGTTGGTGATTGTCATATCAAATTCAGTAAAAATATTTGTAAAAATATAGACATACTTTTTTTATGCTTAGGTCATGGAAACTCAGAAAAATTCCTGTCTGAAAACAAAATTGATAAAAATGTAAAAATTATAGATTTAAGCCAAGATTTTAGATTAGGACAATCATTTGAGGAAAGAGATTTTGTTTATGGATTGCCTGAGCTAATGAAGGAAAAAATATTAAACTCATCTAATATTGCAAATCCTGGATGTTTCGCCACAGCCATACAATTAGGTCTATTACCTTTACTAAATTCTGATATTAAAATTGATGAGATACACACAAATGCAATTACAGGAAGTACGGGTGCAGGTATAAAATTAAATGATACATCTCATTTCAGCTGGCGAAATAATAATATATCATGGTACAAACCATTTAAACATCAACATTTGAATGAGATTAATAAAATATTAAGATTAGGTTCAAAAAAGGTTAAAATTAATTTTTTACCTGTAAGAGGAAATTTTACCAGAGGAATTTTTTGTACTAGTTATTTCAACAATGAAATGAGTCTAACAAAACTTCAAAAATTATATTTTGAATATTATAAAAATGATCCATTCACAATTATCTCGAGCGATGAAGTTCATTTGAAGCAAGTGATTAATACTAACAAGTGTTTAATACATTTGAGAAAAGAAAAAAATAAATTACTGGTAACATCAATCATAGATAATCTTGTTAAGGGCGCTTCAGGACAAGCAATACAAAATATGAACCTAATGTTTGGACTTGATGAAACAACTGGTTTAAACTTAAAAAGCTCAATATTTTAATTATGAACTTATTTGAAGTATATCCACTTTTTAAAATAAATCCAAAGGAAGCCAAAGGATGCTATATATATGATCATAATGGCAAAAAATATTTAGATCTATATGGTGGCCATGCCGTTATCTCAATTGGACATAGACACCCCAATTATATTAAAAGTATTGAGAATCAGCTCAATAAAATTGGATTTTACTCAAATTATATTATAAATGATTTGCAGGAAAAAGTCGCAAAAAAAATAAAGTCATTTTCAAACTGCGAGGATTATGAGCTTTTTATGTGTAACTCAGGAGCTGAGGCTAATGAAAATTCTCTTCAAATAGCCTCTTTTCACACAAAAAAATCAAGAATTATAGCTTTTAAAAATTCATTTCATGGAAGAAGTAATGCAGCTTTAAGCTCAACAGATTATAAAAAAATAAAGTCTGAACTTAACAAACAAATCAATGTTACTTTTTTAAAATTTAATGACCATAAAAGTTTAGAAAAAGAAATGGCTAAAAATGATGTTAGTGCAATAATTTTTGAGTCAATTCAAGGGGTTGGCGGTCTTGATGAACCGGAAACAAATTTTGTTAATTTAATGAGTGAATTATGCATGAAATATAATACATGTTTAATAGCAGACGAAGTTCAATCTGGTTTTGGCAGGACTGGTGATTTTTTTGCATTTGAGAAACACAAAATCAAGCCAGATATTATTCCTATTGCCAAAGGGATGGGTAATGGGTTCCCTGTTGGTGGTGTTTTAATTAGCAAGAAAATTAAATCGAAGTATGGAATGTTGGGAACAACCTTTGGAGGAAATCATCTTGCATGTAGTGCAACAATTTCAGTTTTAGATACTTTAAAGCAAGAAAATCTTTTGAATAACGCAAAAGAAATAGGAATTTATTTTAAAGAAAAAATGAATCAAATTTCTAAAATAAAAAAAATCAAAGGTAGAGGCTTAATGCTTGGTTTAGAGTTTGATTTTGATACTTCTAAATTAAGAGAAGATTTGATTTTTAAACACTTTATTTTTACAGGTGGTAGCTCAAAAAAAAATATTTTGAGAATACTCCCTCCATTAAACATAAAGAAGAAACATATTGATATTTTATACAATGCATTAAATACAGAATTAAAATGAAAAATTTTATTAATAGTGATGATATAAAAGATTATTCAAAAATTATTAAAGAAGCAATTAGGATTAAAAAAGAACCTTTAAAGTTTAATAATATTGGAATTAACAAATCAATTGGTCTAATTTTTTTTAATTCAAGCCTCAGGACTAGATTAAGTACTCAGAAGGCAGCGATGATGCTTGGTTTAAAAAGCTTCATAATGAATTTCAATAGTGAAGGATGGAAAATTGAGTTTGAAGATAATGTAGTGATGTCAATGGGGAAAGCTGAACATGTTAAGGAGGCTGCTGGAGTTATTTCTAAATACTGTGATATTTTAGCAATCAGAAAGTTTGCTGAGCTTAACAATAAAAATGAAGATGAGAAAGAAATTGTAATTTCATCATTTGAAAAATATTGCTCTGTTCCAATAATTAATTTAGAAAGTTCTATCTATCACCCCTTACAAGCATTAGCAGATGCTATTACAATTCATGAGAATAAATCAAAGCCTAAACCAAAAGTTGTACTAAGTTGGGCTCCTCATCCAAGACCTCTTCCCCATGCAGTACCAAATTCATTTATTAAAATGGCCAAAAAAAATAATTTTGATTTTATAATAACAAATCCAGTCGGCTATGACTTAAATAAAAATATTACGGAGGGCGTAAAAATCATTCATGATCAAGAAGAAGCTTTTAAAAATGCTGATTTCATTTATGCAAAAAATTGGTCTAATTATGAAAATTATGGTTTGGTTAGCAATACAAATAAATCATGGACTATTGATCAAAATAAAATGTCTAAAACCAATAATGCCAAGTTTATGCATTGTTTGCCAGTTAGAAGGAATGTTGTAGTCACTGATAAGGTATTAGACTCTAAAAATTCATTGGTACTTGATCAAGCAGAAAACAGGGTTTACTCTGCAATGGTAATTATTAAAAAATTAATTGAAAATGAAGGATAAGTTAGTTGTAGTAAAAATTGGAGGAAATATAATTGAAAATGAATCATTAATGGACAGATTTTTAATGTCTTTTGTTAAAATAAAGGATAAAAAAATTTTGATACACGGTGGTGGTAAAATTGTATCTAATTTTCTAAAAAAAATTAATGTTGAGCCAAAATTAGTAAATGGCCGAAGAATAACTGATAATAAAACGCTTGATGTGGTGGCTATGGTATACGCAGGTTTGATTAACAAGAAAATCATAACAAAACTTCAAAAATATAATTGTAATTCGTTAGGGTTATCTGGCCCAGATTGTAATACAATCTTAGCAAAAAAAAGAGAAGTCAAAAAAATTGATTACGGATTTGCTGGAGACATTGAAAAAATAAATAAAAAATTTTTAAAGCAAATACTAGATCTAAATATTTGCCCTGTGATTTGTTCATTAACCCACAACCAAAATGGTCAACTTCTAAATACAAATGCAGATACCATAGCATCAAAAATTTCAATTGAGTTGTCAAAGAAGTTTAATGTAATGCTTAATTATTGCTTTGATAAATCTGGAGTTTTGATAAACAATCAAAAACAGGATACAATATCAGAAAAAGATTATAAGAAACTAATAAAAAAAAATATTATTGTTGATGGAATGATTCCAAAAATTGAAAATTGTTTTAGTGCTCTTAAAAATGGAGTTAATGAAGTTTACATTGGCAATCATAAAATAATTAATAATAAAAAAAACTGTACAAAATTAACCTTGTAAAATTTTAATCATGAAACTTTGGAGTAAAAATGATAGTCTTAACAAAAAAATTGAAAAATTCACTGTTGGTGATGATAGATATTATGATCTTTTTCTTGCTAAATATGATGTAATTGCTTCAATAGCACATGCTAAAATGCTTTGTCATACAGAAATAATCAGTAAATCGGAAAAAAATAAATTAGTAGATGAATTAAAATCAATAAAAAATGATATTGAATCGGGAAACTTTATAATTGAAGATAATTTTGAAGATATTCACTCAAAGCTTGAGTTTTTATTAATAGAAAAATTAGGAGATATTGGGAAAAAAATACATACTGGTAGGTCAAGAAATGATCAAGTATTGGTCGCAACACAGCTTTACCTAAAAAATGAAATTTTAATAATAAAAAAACTTATAAAAAAATTATTTGATATTTTAATTAGTCTTGCAGAAAAAAATAAAACTAAACTAATTCCTGGTTATACTCATTTACAAATTGCAATGCCATCATCCTTTGGTATATGGTTTTCATCATATGCTGAGATACTAATTGATGATATTATTTATTTAAATACAGCTTATAAAATTAACAATCAAAATCCTCTAGGAAGTGCAGCAGGATACGGAACCTCCTTAAATATTGACAGAGAATATACAACTAAAGAACTTGGATTTGAAACACTTAAATTTAATGTTGCTTCAGCACAGATGAGTAGGGGAAGATTAGAAAAATCTGTTGCAATAGCAATAGGATCAGTTGCTGAAACATTAGCAAGATTATGCTCAGATGTTTGTTTTTATATGACAAAGGAATTGAATTTTATTTCATTAAATGAGGAAATTTCAACAGGTTCCAGCATAATGCCACACAAAAAAAACCCTGATATATTCGAACTTGTGAGAGGAAAGTGTAATAATATTAAAGGATTAACAAACCAACTAAATATTATTTCGACAAACTTAAGCAGTGGCTATCAAAGAGACATGCAATTAGTTAAAGGTACAATAATTGAGGGCATAGAATCAATTAAAGATTGTATTGAAATAACTTCATTTGCATTAAAAAAAATTAAAACTAAAGATGAAATATTAAGCAATAAAAATTATGACTTTATTTTTTCGGTAGAGAAATTAAATAATTTAATAACAGAAAATGATATGTCCTTTAGAGAAGCATACGATCAAGTTTCAAAATCAATTAAGGATGGAAATTATTTAAGATCGAAAAGAAACAAACATACTTTAATTGGAGGTATTGATAATTTGTGCTTGAATGACATAATCAATAAAATGAAAGAAAATTTTTAAAAAACTATTAAAAATCAAAATACTTTTATATTTTGCAAAACCTTTGAGGAATGATTTGACTGATTGCAACCTCATTAAAAAAGTGCTAAAGCAGATGCTTTTCCACTAAATTTTGTCAAATATTTTTCTAGGCATTAAAATTTTTATATGGAAAAATCTAAGTTATCTACTAAAGCACTTCATGCAGGTCATGATACAAATTTAACCCAAGGGACAAGAGCTGTTCCTCTTTATCAATCAACATCCTACGTTTTTAATGATTCAGATCACGCCGCTAATTTATTTTCATTAACGGAACCTGGTTATATTTATACAAGATTAAATAATCCTACAAATGATGTTCTTGAGAAAAGATTAGCAGCAATGGATAATGGAATTGGAGCTGTTGCAACTGCTGGGGGAACTGCTGCAATTTCAACGGCAATCCTAACCTTGTTAAAAAGTGGTGATCATATTGTTGCCTCAAATAGTTTATATGGTGGAACCTACAATATGTTCAATGTTATGCTCCCTAGAATGAACATTAAAACTACTTTTGTTGATCCAAACAAACCAAAAAACTTTAGTAAAGCATGCAAAAAAAATACAAAGTTATTTTTTGTTGAGTCGATAGGAAACCCTAAACTTGACGTGCTAGATTTAGAAAGTATTTCTTTAGAGGCTGAGAAATCAAGTGTACCGCTCATGGTTGATAATACTGTTGCAACTCCAGCTTTGTTAAATCCAATAAGTTATGGAGCAAATATAGTAATCTACTCACTTACTAAGTTTATTAATGGGAATGGTACTGCACTTGGTGGTGCAATAATTGACGGTGGAAATTTTAATTGGTCAAATGGAAAATTTCCAGAATTTACCGAGCCATCACCCGGATATCATGGTTTAAAATATTATGAGGCCTTGGGACCCGCAGCTTATATTGCAAAAGTTAGAGTCGAGGGGTTACGTGATCTCGGAGCTGCCATTAGCCCATTTAATTCATTTCAAATAATTCAAGGTCTAGAAACACTTGAAATTAGAATGAAAAAACATAGTGAAAATGCATTAGACCTTGCAAAATGGTTGAATTCAAGGGCTGAGGTCACGTGGGTAAACTATCCGGGTCTTGAATCAAGTAAATTTAATTCTTTAGCAAAAAAATATCTCCCTAGAGGACAGAGTGGTTTAGTAACATTTGGTGTTAGAGGAGGATATGACAGTGCTAAAAAGATTGCAGACAATACAAAAGTTTTTTCTTTATTGGCAAATATTGGTGATTCAAAATCACTAATCATTCATCCAGCAAGTACAACTCATTCTCAATTATCTGAGGATGAACAATTATCTACCGGTGTTTCACAAGATTTAATTCGTCTTTCAGTTGGTCTGGAGGATATTAATGATTTAAAAAATGACTTAATTTTTGCTTTTGAAAAAATTTAATTTGTGAAAGGTAAATTAAATTATTGCAATTTTAAAGATTTTGAATTATCGAGTGGTCAAAAAATAGTTGTCAATTTGAGTTATCAAACTTATGGATTAAATGTAGGTGAGGGTCCTGTTGTTGTAATTAATCATTCACTCACGGGGGATTCAAATGTATCTGGGAATTCTGGTTGGTGGAATGAATTAGTAGGTCACAATAAAATGATAGATTTAAATAAATTTTGTGTGATATGTATTAACGTCCCAGGAAATATAGTTGAACTTAAAGATTTTGATTACAATATTAAATGGATTTTAAATGATATAGCTAAACTATTCATTTCATTACTTAAAAAGCTTAAAATAAAAAAGGTACATTCAGTTATAGGAGGGTCAATTGGCGGTGGATTGGTTTGGGAAATGGGTCTTCTTGAAAACGATTATTTCGAAAATTTAATTCCTATCGCAGCTGATTATAAGGCTTCTGACTGGTTATTGTCAAACACATATTTTCAGGATTTAATTCTTAAAAATTCAAATAATCCTGTTTTTGATGCAAGATTAAATGCGATGCTGTCTTACAGAAACCCAAAATCTCTAAATAAAAGATTTGAGCGGAGTTCTGATGATTTGGGAAAGAGGAGAGTTATTAACTGGCTAAATCATCACGGTAACAAAATAAAAAATAAGTTTTCGATTAAAGCATATGTTCATATGAATAATCTTTTATCATCTATTGGTTTAAAAATTAGAAATAACAGTGATTTTATTGATTTAATGAAAAAAAATAATAGCTCAGTTCACCTAGTAGGAGTAAACTCTGACTTACTATTTCCAGATTTTGAAATTAAAAAAAGTTATAAGTCTTTGTCTAAGATCAAAAAAAATATTTTTTATTATCAAATAAAATCAGATCACGGTCACGATGCTTTCCTAATAGAATTTAAAAAAATTAAAAAAAAACTAAATCACATTTATAAAATTTGAAAGAAATAAATTTATTTATAACAGGGTTGGGAAATGTTGGAAGCGAATTACTTTCAATTATTGAGAATAATAGCTTTAAATCTTCATCAAAAGTTAATGTTATTGCAATTTCTAACTCAAAATATATGTTTTTTAATAAGAATGGTATTCATTTATCAGATTGGAAAAAATTATTGTTGAATGGTGAAAAAAATGACCGGGAAAGTTTTTTTGAAAAAACAACAAAACTTAATTTAAAAAATAGTGTTTTTGTTGATAATACTGCTTCCACTACTATTGCAAATGAATATGAAAATTATCTTTCAAATGGTATTTCGGTAGTAACATGTAATAAAATTGCATGCTCATCAAAACTTAATGTTTATGAAAAACTTGTAAAATTATCAATGCAAAATAATGTTTCATTTTTATATGAAACAAATGTTGGATCATCATTGCCAGTTTTAGAAACATTAAAAAATTTATTTTCAGCTGATGCAAAGATTGATTCAGTTAAAGGTATTTTATCTGGCTCGTTAAATTATATTTTTAATAATTTTTTAATTGAAAACTCATTTCATAAAATCGTTAATAAAGCTCGACAACTTGGACTTACTGAACCTAACCCAAAAGTTGACCTTTCGGGGATAGATGTTGCGAGAAAATTATTAATTATATCAAGAGAATGCGGTTATAAAACCGAAATTGGAGATATGAAAATTAAATCATTTCTCCCTAAGGATGAGTGTATTTCTAATAATTCATATGAGTCTTTTTATGAATGTATTAAGAAAAATAAAAATTATTTTAACAAAAAACTAAATCTAGCAAAATCGAAAAACTGTAAACTGAAACATATTGCAGAATTGAAACAAGATGGAACTGGATTGATTTCATTACAAGAAATTAAGCAAGATAATTTTTTTTACAATGTTAATGATGAAGATAATCTCATTATGATTAGCCCAAAAAATTCAAAAAAACCAATTTTAATTAAAGGGCCTGGGGCTGGTGGAAATACAACAGCAAATGGGGTTTTAAATGATATTTTAAAAATTTAATTTTTAATTTCTGAAAACAGATAAGTTGATCCAGTCACTAAAATCACATCATTTTCATCAGAATCAAGTATTGCACATTCGTATGCAGCTTTAACTGAATTGTATGTCGAGAAATTAATATTCAATTTCTTGGCTTTTGCACAAAGTTTTTCTAACGACATTGCTCTTTTATTACTTGGTGTACACAGATAATATTTATAATTTTTTGGGAAAATTTTTATACACTCTAGTTGATCTATTTTGTCCAGTGTACCAAAAACTATCCTTATTTTTCCTCTAATTGAATTTAATTGCCTGAAGACTAATTCTAAAGAGTTTAAATTATGTGCTACGTCAAAAATTACCTTTGGTTTATCACCAATAATTTGCCATCTTCCAATCAAATTTGTATTCTTATTTATGTTTGCAATTCCTTTTAAAATAATTGATTCATCCAAACTCAGATCATTAATTTTATTAAGTGCTGCTATTGCAGTGTTAATATTTTTGTTTTGATAATCTCCATTCAAATCTGTCATAAAGCTGCTCTTTGATTGGTCAGCATAGTGTACGATAGAATTACATTTTGCAGCTTCTCTTTCAAAGACCTTATTAATTTTTTTATTTGACTCTCCAATAATTACATCAATTCCATTTTTTATAATTCCTGCTTTTTCTTTTGCAATTTGACTTAAACTATTTCCTAAAAATTTTTTATGATCAAAACCTATATTGGTTATTATGGATAATATTGGATTAATTACATTTGTAGCATCCAACTTCCCACCTAATCCAACCTCGACAATTATAAAATCAGGTTTCATTAGCCTAAAATAACATAGTGACATTGCAAAAGATGTTTCAAAAAATGATATTTTATTTTTTTTTATATACATTCTGTTATTTATAATGAATTCGAGGACAAATTTTTTTTCAATAGGATTTGAGTTAATTTTTATTCTTTCTCTGTAATCATACAAATGGGGAGAAGAAAAAAGACCTACATTATGGCCATGTTCCTGTAAAATTGAAGAGATAATATGACAGGTGGAACCCTTACCATTTGTACCTGCAACATGTATAAATTTTTGATTATTCTGAGGACTACCTAAATGATTTAGAAACTTAATTATATTGTCTAGTTTAAATTCATAATTGTTATAATCAATGTCAAACGATATTGGAATATTTTCAAGCCAATCAATCGCTTCAATATAATTCATCAAATAAGAACGTAATCTCTGAGAAAAATAAATGTAAGGAAACCTGCTATATAGCCTATGAAGGCCAAGAAAGCTATCTTCTTCAAGTACCACATAAAATCAATTTTTTCCATGCCCATCGCAACTACACCTGCAGCAGATCCAATTATAATCATACTTCCACCTGTACCTGCAGCATAGGCTATGCCATGCCAAAGCGGGTCATCAATTGCTTCCCCAAACATTCCCATTGAGGCAGCTACCAGAGGAACATTATCAATGGCTGCTGAAAGGAACCCTAAAACAAAAACAACAATGTCTAATCCTCCAAAAATTACCCAGTCAACATTTTCAAACGTGGATACCATCCATTGTCCTACACCAAAAACAATTCCCAAGGCTTCTAGTGCACCCACTGCCATTAAAATCCCAAGAAAAAATAATATACTGGGCATTTCTATTTTTGTTAGAGCATGGTGAATTGGGCTATGATTACTATTACCTGATTCAAACTTCATTGATATCAAAGAATTGTTTAAAAATTCTGCAATAGTAGCTACTACTGCAAGTGAAAGCATCATACCCACATATGGTGGCAATCCGGTAAAAATCTTAAATGCTGGAACAAATACAATTGAAGCTAAACCTATTTTAAGAATCAGAGATCCATACGGATTTTCTTTCTCAGTACTTTTAGGTGGATCGATTTCACCTTGAAAAACTTTATAACGAGACGCTACATACGTTGGAATAATCATACAAACCAAAGAAGGAATAATTAGAAATTTGATTAATGCAATAATAGATACTTTTTCTCCAATCCAAAGCATAGTTGTGGTAATATCTCCAATTGGTGACCATGCACCACCTGCATTGGCCGCAACGATAATCATACCTGCGTACCAAAGTTTGAGTGTTCTGTCTTTTACAAGTTTTTGAAGAATTGTTACTAGTACAATTGTAGCAGTTAAATTGTCAATAATTGCTGATAAAATGAAGGCTAAAAAACAGATAATCCAAAGGATTTTAACTTTACTTTTAGTTTTTATCAACTTTTTTATTGTTTTAAAACCATTAAAAAAGTCAATTGTCTCAACGATAGTCATTGCTCCAATCAAAAAAATTAAAATTTCAGCAGTATGACCCAAAAAGTAATTCATAACAGACTTGAGTTTGTAGGGCATCAACTCTTTATTTTTTGTATCAATTTCAAAGACTGTCATGTCAAAATATGATATGATTCCCCAAATAACTGCCATCATAATTAAGGCTGGGATAAGCTTGTCTACTTTAATAGAATGCTCAAAAGCAATACCTAAATAGCCAAGCACAAAAACGATAATTATAACTGTTTCTAACATTTTTTTATTTTTTCAAATTCTCAATTATTAAGCCAAAATATGTAAAAAAAATAAAAAAGCTAAAGAAATACTGAAAACTTAATATTAATAAGTTTAAAAATTAAAATAAGTATTAAACGGTATGAATTTTGGTAATTCTTTTCATAAATTGGTGAATTCCACCATTAATTTTTTATGAAAGAACAAGGTTTGTATAGTCCACTTTTTGAACACGAGAACTGTGGGGCTGGATTTATTTGCAGTCTTAATGGTGAAAAAACAAATGATATTATTCATAGAGCTCTTAATATACTCACATGTTTAGAGCACAGAGGTGCTGTTAGCTCAGACGGAAGAACTGGTGATGGTGCTGGTATATTAATAGAAATCCCTCACGAATTTTTTTCAAAAGAATGTAATTTTGAAATTCCCGATCCTCAACACTATGCCGTAGGTATGCTTTTTCTTCCACAAAGATTAAATCAGTTGAAATATGCCCAAGATATTTTCGAAAAAGAAATTGCAAAACAAGGACTTAAAATACTTGGATGGAGAGATGTTCCAATTCACTCAAAGGTTGTAGGCTCTATAGCAGCAATGTCTCAGCCAGCAATTAAACAAGTTTTTATCGCAAAAGAATCTATAAATCAATCTGAGGAAGAGTTCAATTTAAAATTATATTTAGCAAGAAAAGTCTCTGAAAATATAATTTATAACTCATCACTGTCTCAAAAAAATTATTTTTATTTTTCAAGCTTACATACAAGAACAATAATATATAAAGGACTTTTAATCCCTGAAGATATTCAGCGATTTTACTTGGATTTAATAAATCCATTACTTGTAACAAGATTAGCATTAGTACACCAGAGATTCTCAACAAATACATTTCCCACTTGGGATTTAGCTCAACCATTTAGATACATGTGCCACAATGGTGAAATTAATACTTTACGTGGAAATGTTAGCAGGATGGCAGCAAGAGAGGAACTAATCAAATCTGATTTGATCGATGATGAATTTTTAGAAAAAATTTTTCCTATAATTCTTTCAGGAAAATCTGATTCTGCATCAATGGATATGGTAGTTGAACTATTATTAATGACTGGAAGATCTTTACCTGAAATAATGATGATTTTAGTTCCTGAGGCTTGGGAAAAACATAAATCTATGAGTGATTCTAAAAAAGCGTTTTATGAATTTAATGGTTGTTTAATGGAACCTTGGGATGGACCAGCTTCCATACCATTTACAGACGGTAAGTATATAGGAGCTCTACTTGATCGTAATGGATTAAGACCATCCAGATACACCGTTACCAAAGATGGTTATGTTGTTATGTCGTCAGAAACTGGAGTTATTGATATTAAACCAGAAAACATTGAGAAACATGGTAGACTTGAACCAGGAAGAATGTTTCTTGTTGATATGAACGCAGGGAGGATAATTGAGGATGAAGAAATTAAAAATGATATTGTTAACAAAAATCCATACAGAAAATGGATTAATGAAAATATTTTACGACTTAGAGAAGTTTCGTACACTGGAAATAGAACCCCGGATGAGAAGATTGGATTTGAAACCCGTTTGAAAATTTTTGGATATACAAAAGAAGATTTTAATACCATCATTATCCCCATGTGTAAAAAAGGAAAAGAATCTATTGGATCAATGGGGACTGATACTCCATTAGCTGTTCTCTCAAAAAGACCTCAACTTATTTACAATTATTTTAAACAGTTATTTGCTCAAGTTACTAATCCCCCTCTTGATGGTATACGTGAAGAAATTGTTACAGACACAAGTCTGACTATTGGAAGTGATTACAATATTTTTGACCTAGTACCTGATCATGCAAAAAAGTTAAAAATTAATAATCCGATAATATCTAATGAAGATTTAGATAAAATAAAATACATTAAACACAAGAACTTTAAGGCCGTATCCATCAAGGCTTTATATAAGTTATCTAAGGGTCATAATGGGCTAGAGGAAGCTTTGGATAAGTTAGTAAACAAGGTTGAATCAAAAGTTGATTCTGGGCACAACATTATAATAATCAGTGACAGGAATGTTAACAAAAAATTAGCACCCATACCTATGCTACTAGCTTGTTCATATGTTCATCACTCTATGATCAATAGAAATAAGAGATCAAAATTTGGTATTGTTATTGAATCTGCAGAACCCAGAGAACCTCACCACTTTTCAATGTTATTTGGTTATGGTGCTAGTGCTATAAATCCATATTTAGTTAATGAAATAATTTCTTATCATCACAAGATAGGAATACTAGATAATTTGAGTAAATCTATTGAAAACTATAATACTGCTATCGCTAAAGGAATTTTAAAAGTGATGAATAAGATTGGCATCTCAACCCTACACTCCTACAGAGGCGCTCA
Source organism: uncultured Bacteroidota bacterium (assembly GCA_902606555.1). Lineage (GTDB taxonomy): Bacteria > Bacteroidota > Bacteroidia > Flavobacteriales > Flavobacteriaceae > Eutrophosalina. Next base: position 29,068 of record CACLGQ010000002.1, on the reverse strand, counting down.
AATATTTGAAGCTTTAGGTCTCAGACAAAAATTCGTAAATAAATATTTCAAAAATACCCAATCTAGGATCGAGGGAGTTGGTTTGTATGTATTAGAGAAAGAAATAGCAACAAGAATTAAAAAAGCCTTTAATTCTGAAAGTAAACTAAGTTCAGTCCAATTTGGTGGTGAGTATAAATGGAGAAGAAATGGTGAGGCTCATATGTTAAATCCACTCACAATTTCTAAACTTCAACAATCTGTTAGAGAAGAGAGTTATGATACTTTTAAAATTTATTCAGATCATATAAACAAACAGAATGAACAGTTTATGACACTCAGAGGCCTGATGAAATTCTCTGAGTTTGATCCAATACCTATTGACGAAGTTGAACCCTGGACTGAAATTGTAAAAAGATTTAAAACTGGTGCTATGTCCTATGGATCGTTAAGTAAGGAAGCACACGAAAATCTAGCAATAGCAATGAATAGAATTGGTGGAAAAAGTAACTCTGGTGAAGGCGGAGAAGACCCAAAAAGATTCAAAGTTGATAGTAAAGGTGATTTCAAAAACAGTTCAATTAAACAAGTTGCTTCAGGCAGATTTGGTGTCAGCTCCCACTATCTAACAAATGCTAATGAAATTCAAATAAAAATGGCTCAAGGTGCTAAGCCTGGTGAGGGTGGTCAATTACCTGGTCCAAAAGTTAATCCGATGATTGCTAAAGTCAGGAACTCAACTCCCTATGTTGGATTAATTTCACCACCCCCCCATCATGATATTTACTCAATTGAGGATCTTGCTCAACTTATATATGATTTAAAAAATGCTAACAGAAATGCTAGAATAAATGTAAAACTTGTTTCTGAGGTAGGTGTGGGAACCATTGCTGCTGGTGTTGCCAAAGCAAAAGCTGATGTAATACTTATTTCAGGCTTTGATGGCGGGACTGGGGCATCACCACTCACCTCACTAAAACATGCTGGATTACCTTGGGAACTTGGGATTGCTGAGGCGCAACAAACACTAGTTTTAAATAATTTGAGAAGTCGTGTAGTTGTTGAATGTGATGGACAGCTCAAAACTGGAAGAGATGTCGCCATAGCTGCACTTTTAGGTGCGGAAGAGTTTGGATTCTCAACTGCTCCTCTTGTAGCATCTGGATGTATAATGATGAGAGCATGTCACCTTAACACGTGTCCAGTTGGAATTGCAACTACAGACCCTCAACTTAGGAAAAATTTTAAAGGTAAACCAGAACATGTAATTAATTACATGTACTTTGTTGCTCAAGAACTTAGAGAGATTATGGCTAACCTAGGATTTAGGACAGTAGATGAAATGGTTGGTAAAAGTGAAAAATTAGACACTAAAGATGCATTAAATTATTACAAGATAAAAGGTATTGATCTTTCAAAAATTTTATACAAGCCAAAAGTTGATCAAAATACAACTCTAAGAAATACCGAAAAACAAAATCATAACTTAGATGATGTTTTAGATTTCAAAATTTTAAAGAAAGCTAAACTAGCAATTGAAAAGAAAATTAAGATGTCATTAAGCTTTCAAATTAGGAATACAAATAGAACTGTTGGAGCAATTTTAAGTAATGAAATTTCAAAAAAATATGGATCGAAAGCTCTACCCAATAATACTTTAGAATTAAAATTTAATGGATCTGCTGGTCAAAGTTTCGGAGCGTTCTCTGTTAAAGGCTTAAAAATGATTATTGATGGAAACACTAATGATTATTTTGGAAAGGGCCTTTCAGGTGCAACAATAATTGTAAGAAAACCCAGAAAAGCAACATTTGAATCACATAAAAATGTAATTACAGGAAATGTTGCACTTTATGGCGCAACATCTGGTGAAGCCTATATCAATGGAATAGCCGGAGAAAGATTTTGTGTTAGGAATTCTGGTGCAAGTGCAGTAGTTGAGGGTATCGGCGATCACGGCTGTGAGTATATGACAGGTGGTATTGCCATAATATTAGGAAAAATTGGAAGAAATTTTGCTGCTGGTATGAGTGGTGGAATAGCATATATTTATCATAATTCTAAGTCTCTTGATAAAAGAAATTTTAATATGGAAAGTATTGAGATTGAAAAACTTAAGGATCAAGATTTTGATATCGTAAAAAACTTAGTACAAAATCATTACACACATACACAAAGCTTATTAGCCGAAAAGATAATTACGAGTTGGGATTTTCACAAAAAATTATTTGTAAAAATAATGCCTACAGAATATAAATTAGCTTTAGAAAAACTTGCCAATAAAAATATTGAACAAATAATTAACTAATGGGAAAGTTAAGAGGTTTTTTAGATTATGACAGGACTGTTGAAAAGAATATTCCAGTATATAAGAGAATCAAAAATTTTAAAGAATTTACAATTAAACCAGACGATGACGAACTTGTAAAACAAGGGTCAAGGTGTATGGACTGTGGAGTTCCATTTTGCCATAGTGGGTGTCCACTTGGAAATCTAATTCCTGAATTTAATGATGCAGTTCATAATAAAAATTGGAGAGAGGCACTTGAAATTTTACATTCAACAAATAATTTTCCTGAATTTACAGGGAGGTTGTGTCCTGCACCATGTGAAGCAGCCTGTGTTCTTGGACTGATAAGTCCACCCGTATCAATAGAAATGATTGAAAAATATATTGTTGAAAGAGGCTTCAGTGAGGGTTGGATCAAACCAAATGTTCCACAAAATAGAACAGGAAAAAAAATAGCTATTGTAGGATCAGGTCCTGCTGGATTAGCCGCTGCTCAACAGTTAAACACTGCTGGTCATTCTGTTACAGTTTATGAAAGGGACCCAAAAATTGGAGGATTGTTGAGATATGGTATTCCAGACTTCAAGCTTGAAAAATCAATTATTGATAGAAGGGTAAATTTAATGATTGAAGAAGGTGTAAAATTTAAAACATCAACAGAAATTGGTAAAGATATCGAGATAAATAAGCTCAAGGATGACAATGATATAGTACTACTATGCGGTGGCGCAACAATAAAAAGGAGTTTACCAATTCCTGGGCACAATTCGTCTGGAGTAGTTCAAGCCATGGATTTCTTAAAAAACCAAAATGAAATTGTAGATGGATTAAAGAAAGTTATTCCTGAATTAGATGCCCGTGGTAAAAATGTCATTGTAATTGGTGGTGGTGATACAGGATCGGATTGTATTGGTACCTCCAATAGACAAGGCGCGAAATCTGTTGTTAATTTTGAAATTTTACCAAAGCCTCCAAAAGACAGGTCTCATGAAAATCCGTGGCCATATTGGCCTTTTACACTTAAAAGTACTTCTTCACATGAAGAAGGTATTAAACGCGAATGGTCAATTTTAACAAAAGAATTTATCGCAAACGATAAAGGTCAATTAACTGGTTTAAAAACAGTTGAAGTTAAATGGGATAAAAAAACGAATAATAGACCTAAATTAGTTGAAATTGAAAACTCTGAAAAGATTTGGCCCTGTGACATGGTTTTACTTGCATTAGGTTTTACTGGTCCTGAAAAAAATATTGCTGATGATTTAAATTTAAAATTAGATTCTGCCGATAAACCTTTGACAAATAACTACAAGACATCTCATAAAAAAGTCTTTGCTGCTGGAGATCTTAGAAGAGGACAATCTTTAATTGTTTGGGCAATCTCTGAGGGTAGAGAAGCTGCATACAAAATCGATAAGGAACTTATGGGTAATTCAAAGTTACATTCTAAAACAAAAGGTGACCTCCCTTTAGTTAAATAAATTCCATTTTAATCCAAATCGAATACTACTGTCCCTGTATGGGGTTGTTGGGCTTGATAAAAACTTACCAGATGACATGGAGGAATTAAAATGTTCTGCCTTAACAAAAATTCTAGTTTGTCTGATTTTAGCGTTAATAAAAAAATCTATCAGAGGATATCCTCCAATTTTTTTTTTGGATTGAATATGAAAAGTTGAAAGTAAAGGATTGTATTCATTAGCATAAAATTTAGAGAATATTTTTAAACTAAACCCAGTTTGGATGTCTAGTACGTTTCTGAAAATTTTTTCAGATATATATAGTGTATTTCTTGTTATAAATTTTGGCAAATTTATTATTTGATCTTGTTGATGAACATTTTGAAATAATATTGTATTATCTAATGAAAACTTCCCAAACTTTATCTCCTTGCTGTATTTAACTTTTAAGAGCTCTATGTTGTCATAATACTGATTCGCAATAGGTGTTAATTTATTCTGAATATCAGAATTGACTGTTAAGTAGAATTGATTAACTATGTTTAAGTATCTAAAAGATATTTTCCCAAAACTTTGATTATTAAATTTAACGCATAGAGATTTAATTTCTTTCAATTTATTTTTTCTTTCAAAATTGATATTAGAATAATCACTACTAAATATGTCATAGATAAGCCCTGGATGTGATTGTTTTAAATTTAAGTTAATTAAAAAATTATACTTTTTTTTAAAATCAGATTCCAAAATAAAATCTATTTCATTACCAACTCTTTGTCCTTTAATTTTTTGAGTGATATCAAAATTTATCTTCATATTCCCAATATTTTTTTGAATAGAACCAGAAAAAAGGCTTGAGTTTTCACCAGTTATTTTTTCTTCAGTCTGATTCATTTCAAAAAAATTGTAATTATAATTTATATATCCAAAAATTAGCAGATCAAAAAAACTAGATTTTGTTTGTAATTGAATAACATTTTTGAGTGATCTAAACTTATAATGATCATTAATTTCATCTAAACCTGAACTTAGTGTGCCATATAGGTAACTTGCTTGTTCTTGTTGATATTTATTATTTGTTGTTTCGTAATTAAGATTATATATAATAGAAATATAATTTTGATTTTTGTTAAGTAATGTATAATTATTTGTAAAATAAAAACTTCTTGTTTGATAGGTATTTATTGCATCTTCAAAATTTACATTCAATTTAGATCTTTCTTTAAATTCTGAGTTACCTGACTCAAAATCAATCAATGACGTGTCATTCAAGCCACCATTTTCGTGCTTTTCTAATTTTTGACTAGTAAAAAATATTTTTGAGTCTAAATTATTTTTTATTAGGGAAAACCCAAACCGAAATTGCTTTAACCCAGATAAACTATTTTGATATTTTCCCAAGCTTCTTAAAGCTTTAAAACCTAGTAAAAAGTTTGTGTTTTTATTAATATTAGTTGTAAATAATGCATCTGTTAATTGTCCTTGAGAATATACAGTTTTAAAAAAAAGTTCAGTAAGTGGATATGCAACATCATAGAATTTATAATCCTCTTGACCTATTAAAAGCTCTTCATTTGCGTTGTAACCTATTTTAGGTAGTAAATTACTATTTGATTCATAGGAAAGTTTATTATATACTTGACCAACATTGTTAAATTTTAAAAGTTCAAAGTTGTCTTTTTTACGATAGTTAAATTGATAATACTTATTAATATTTAATGATGTGTCTAACAAAATAGTGTCATTATCAATTCCAAAAAATTTTAGCTTATTTACATCAAATTGAAAATTCTCAATTGACATGCTATCTTTGACTTTATTAAAAAACCCTAACGCATTAGAGCTATTTCCCTGGTCAGTTTGCTGAGAATTATTCTCAAAGCAACTAATTGTAATAAACAATATAATTAAATACCTCATTCTTTGTTCTAAAGTTATTGATTTAAAATAATTATTACGTTAAATTGGGGGTGTATGTTAAAAGCATTTAACAATAAGTTTTTTATTTGTGGGGTGGATGAGGCTGGTCGTGGTAGTTTAGCTGGACCTGTCACTGCAGCGGCGGTAATTCTTCCAAAAAATTATAACAATCAGCTTATTGAAGATTCTAAAAAGCTTAGTGAGTTAAATAGAAGAAAATTATATAAAGAAATTACTTCAATTGCAATAGACTATTCAATCATTGATATATCTAACAATATTATTGACTCAATTAATGTGCTTGAATCAACATTTTTAGCAATGAATAAGGCTATATCAAAAATTATTAAAAAAGCTGATTACATAATAATTGATGGAAACCAATTTAAAACAAATAATAAATTTGACTATAAGTGTATTATTAAAGGTGATGCTATTTACCAAAGCATTGCCGCAGCATCAATATTAGCAAAAGTTCACAGGGATAATTTAATGGTAAAATTTGATAAAGATTATCCACACTATGATTGGATTAATAACAAAGGATATGGGACAATTAAACACAAGACTGCAATAAAAAAGTATGGAATTTCAAGATATCACAGAAAAAGTTTTAATCTAATAAACAAACAACTAAAAATTAAAATTTGATTTTTTAATTTTGTAATTAAGTTTTGAAAAAATATTTACTTTTATTTTTTATAATTGTTTCCTGTTCAAAGACAGAGACCACAACTAGCATTATTGATAAAATTCCTGACAATCCATTAGTTGTATTAAATGTTATTGATTATCAAGACATAGATTATAAGCAGCTTAATCTTCTTGAAAAATCACTCAATCTAAAATTTGAAAACATTGATCTACTTGAACCTAAAGGTGAGTTAGTTTATAGTTTCCATAAAACTGGAAAAAATGATTTAAATAGCGTAGTAATTCAACAGGATTTTGATTATAAAATCAAGGATAGTCTTGTTCGTGATACATTATCTTATAATGGTCAAAATATTTATTTGTTCAAAGATGATTTTTATTTATCAAAAATTGATAACTACTTGTTTTTTTCTAAAGAAAAACTTTTGATTGAAAATATTATTAGAGGTGCAACATTCTCAAAAAATGTTGAATATGAAAAATTCAAAAAAACGAACAAATTAAAAACCGAAAATATTTCAATAAATATTTCAGAAAAATATGTAGAATTAAATTTCAATTCTAAAAAAGAAGATATTTCAAAATATTCTAAATGGATTCAATATGAATTGGATGTTGGAAATGATAACATTAATATACTAGGTGTATTTCAAAGGCATGATAATAGGCCCATAAATCTACTATTAGATGTAAAAAAATCAAAATCTAAAATTCTTAAACTAGTTCCGAATAATTTTTCCGAATTTATTCGGCTTGCCTTTCAATATGAGACAATAGAAAAAAATTTTAATAATGATCAAAATAAAGTGAGTGTAAGCGAAAAGAAACTCAATAGTTTTTTTAAAAATGTTAATGAGTTAGGACTAATCACGATAGATGATGAAAGTTTATTAATATTAAATTTTGAAGAAGCTAATTTAAATGAGTCGTTCAATGATAAAAAGTTAATTAGAAAATATAGAGGTCAATCTATTTTTGATGCAAGTAGTATAAACTTATCCTCATTTGATATTCTGGAATTTGATCTTTTAGGTAATTATAATTTTTTTACTGCAATAAATGAATCTGTAATTTTTTCAAATAATATTTCAGTTATTCAAAACATGTTACTTAACTATAATAACAGATCATTAATAATTAATAATCCAAACTTTTTAAATTTCTTAAAATCAATTCCAGAAAAAACAACATTTTTTGAAATATTAAATCTAGGTAATTCTAATGAAAATGTTGAATACCCATATTGGTTTACAAATTATGAGTTGAATGGTAAAAATAATTTTAAATCTATTTTTACAACAGCGAAGTTTGACACTAAAACTCAAAAAAAATTAAAGCTAATTTTCTCAAAAAAAATCAATAATGAAATAATTTTTGATCCAAAATTTATTTACAACTACAAGTCAGGTAAAAAAAATATCATTTTACAGGACAATGATTATAATTTGATTGTTTTGGACATGGGTGGAGAAGAAATTTTGAAAAAGAAATTAGACTCAAGAATAATAAGTGATGTTTTTCAAGTTGATTTATTTAAGAACAATCGATTACAATTTTCCTTTTTAACGGAAAACGAGTTTCTTGTTTTAGACATTAATGGAAAACTGGTAAAAAAAATAAGTCATAAAAAATCCTCGTCAGAAAAGTTTTTATCAGTTTTTGATTATGATAATAATAGAAATTACAGATTTGTAATTCAAGATGGCAAATCATTAAAAATGTTAGATTCTAAACTTGATATAGTAAAAGGTTTTAAAAGAGATAAATTAAAATCAGATATCAAATTTCCAATAAAACATTTAAGAATATCAAATAAAGATTATTTATTGCTTGTCTCTAAAAATAATAAACCTTTAATTTTAGATCGTAGAGGAAATATTCGTATTAAATTACCAGAGAATTTAACAACTAGCACAAATCATTTATATGAAAATGATGGAGGAATTATTACAATTAATGATATGAATCAACTTGTAAGAATTGAACTAAATGGTAAGATTTCTTCAAAGCAGCTAACTGACGAAAAAAACATAATTCATTCAAATAAAAATAATTTAATACTCCTTTCAAATGGAAATATTTCAATAAATAACACTGATTTTAAAATTCCATTTGGAAACTTTGATGATTTAAATATTATCAGCTCAATTAATAATGCATATTTTCATTTTAGGGATATTGATGAAAAAAAGTCATACTTATACAATACTAAAGGAATAGTTTCAGGTTTTCCGATTTACTCAACCTCAAATTTTGAATTTAGTTTTGATAAAAATCAAGATTTGATAACATTTAAAGGCGACGATGATGAAATTCTTCTTTACAGTCTTAATTAAATTTCTTTAAAAAATTTTCTGCTAAAATCTTTCGAACTAAATCAAGTTCAATTTTTTTATTAAGCTCATTTGAAATAGAAGTAACGCCTTTTTCACTAATTCCACAGGGAACAATACCATTGAAGTAAGATAAGTCTGTATTTACATTTAATGCTAGTCCATGCATTGTAACCCATCTACTTACCTTAATTCCCATAGCACATATTTTCCTTTCATTAGGCTTACCAACATCCAACCAAACACCTGTCTCTTTTGAATTTCTGGATGCTGAAATATTAAAATAATCTAAAGTATTTATAACAATATCTTCTAAATCTCTCAAATATTTATGAATATCTCTGTAAAAATTTTCTAAGTCTATAATAGGGTAACAAACTAATTGTCCTGGCCCATGGTATGTAATATCTCCCCCCCTGTTAGTTTTATGATATTTTATACCCATTTCGTCTAGTCTTTTTTTATCAAATATTAGATTATTTTCATTACCACTATTCCCAAGAGTGTAAACATGATGATGCTCAACGAATAAAAGAAAATTAGGCGTTATTGAACGAAGATTATTTTTTCTATTATTAATCTTAATTTCAATAATTTGATTTTGGAAATCTTTTTGAATATGGAAGGTTTTTTCAAAGTCAATTAAACCTAAATTTTTAACTGTAATTTTTTTATGCTTATCCAACAATTTTAGATTTTATGCAAAATTAAAAAACATAATCATTAAATAACTCTTATATTCTTATATTTGACAAATGTCAAATCTTTCTGAGCAGGAATTAATTAGACGGGAAAAGCTAAAAAAAATAAGAAAGCTTGGAATCAACCCTTATCCCGCTGAATTGTTCCAAGTTTCAACAAATTCATCCAATATTAAATCAAATTTTATTGAGGGTGAGAAAGTTATTATAGCAGGAAGATTAATGTCCAGAAGAATTCAAGGCAATGCAAGCTTTGCAGAGCTTCAAGATAGTAGCGGAAAAATTCAACTATATTTTAACAGAGATGAAATTTGTGCAAGTGATGATAAGACCAAATATAATGAGCTTTATAAAAAACTATTAGATATTGGTGATATAGTTGGAGTTGAAGGAGAATTATTTAAAACTAAAGTTGGAGAAATGACAATTTTGGTTAAAGATTTTAAATTGTTATCTAAATCTTTAAAACCTCTACCACTTCCAAAAACTGATAGTGATGGTAATGTTTATGATGAATTTATCTCACCTGAATTAAGATATAGACAGCGCTATGTTGATCTAATTGTTAATAGCCATGTTAAAGAAACATTTTTAAAAAGATCAAAAATTATTTCATCAATCAGAAGTTCTTTGGAGAATAAAGGTTTTGTTGAGGTCGAAACACCAATTTTACAACCAATTCCTGGAGGTGCTGCAGCAAAGCCATTTGTTACTCATCACAACTCACTGAATATTCCACTATATATGAGGATTGCAAATGAATTATATCTCAAAAGATTAATTGTAGGGGGGTTTGATGGAGTATTTGAATTTGCTAAAGATTTTAGAAATGAAGGGATGGACAGATCACATAACCCAGAGTTTACAAACTTGGAGTTTTATGTTGCTTATAAAGATTACAACTGGATGATGAGTTTTACTGAAAAATTACTTGAAAAAGTTGCAATTGATACCCACAGATCCTCAACTGTTGAATTTGAAAATAAACAAATTAATTTTAAGGGTCCATATAAAAAAATTGGGATAATTGATGCAATAAAAAATGAAACAGGGATTGACGCTTTGAGTTTAAATGAAAAAGAATTAGCTGATGCTGCAAAAAAAATTGGAGTTGAAATTGATGAAACAATGGGAAAAGGTAAAATAATTGATGAAATTTTTGGTGAAAAATGTGAATCAAATTTCATTCAGCCTACTTTTATCATTGACTACCCCAAGGAAATGAGTCCTTTAACAAAGGAACACAGAAAAAATCCTCTACTAACAGAAAGGTTTGAATTATTAATAAACGGTAGTGAAATAGCAAATGCGTACTCAGAACTTAATGATCCTATTGATCAGCTTGAAAGATTTGAAGATCAATTAAAACTCTCTAAAAAAGGAGATGAAGAAGCAATGTTTATCGACCACGATTTTGTAAGATCTTTGGAATATGGAATGCCACCGACATCTGGTATAGGCATTGGTATAGATAGATTGGTTATGTTGCTAACTAATCACCGTTCAATACAAGAAGTTATTTTCTTTCCTCAAATGAAGCCTGAAAATAATGCATTAGCTGATTTAAATATTGATGAAAAATCCATCTACGATCAAGTAAAAAATCTTGAAAAAGTTGAACTCAACTTTGTTAAGGATAGCTCAGGACTGAGCAACAAAAAATGGGATAAAAGCATTAAGAATCTCACTAAAAAAAATTTAGTTAAAGTTTCAAAAACAAATGATGGACTTTTTATTGAAAAAGTTTGATCATTTTTTGTAAATTAATTTAAAACTCTATAACATAATTATGAAAACATATTGCCATATTAGATTTCTTTCAATTTTTTTTACATTACTTCTTTTCAGCTCTGCATTATTTTCACAAAAAAAACCTGAGAAATCTGATAAGGATAAAAAAGAAAAAACCTACTCAGATATCATTACAGATAAAGCTGTAACCGATCAAGGTTTGTTTGATGTACACAAGGTTGATGAAAAATATTACTATGAAATTAACGATAGTTTACTAGGTAGAGACATGTTAATGGTAACTAGAATTGCAAAAATGGCTAAAGAGATTTCATTAGGTGCGCACAAACTAAGTGAGCAAGTATTAAGTTGGCAAAAATTTGATAATAACTTACTGCTTAAAGAACTTTCATTTTCAAACTATGCATCGGATTCTCTTCCGATCAAAGAGGCAGTGTCGAACGCAAATTTTGAACCAATTATTGCTAGCTTCAAAATTGAAGTTGAAAATAAGGATACAAATTCCTATGTTATTGATGTTACAAGCTTGTATAAAAATGATGTAAAATCATTCGGCTATCCACAGTCCAGTAGAAAAAGAAATAATATAACAAGCTTGGATTCGAAACTATCTTTTATAGAATCAATCAGAAGTTTTCCATTAAATATTGAAGCAAAACACATTAAAACTTACAAGTCGTCTAATGCAAAAAATGGTCAAATTTCAATGTTGTTAAATAACTCCATGATATTACTTCCAAAGGAGCCAATGAAAAGAAGATATTTTGATGAAAGGGTTGGGTGGTTCACCACAAGTCAAACAGACTATGGAATTGATAATCAAGAGGCCGAAACTGTAACATATCTCGATAGGTGGAGATTAGAAGTTAAAGATGAAGATATTGAGAAGTTTAAAAATGGTGAGTTAGTTGAACCTAAAAAACCAATTGTTTATTACATTGATAGAGCAACTCCAATGAAATGGAGAAAATACTTGAAACAAGGGATTGAAGATTGGAATGCAGCTTTCGAAGAAGCTGGTTTTAAAAATGCTGTAATATGCAAGGATCCTCCTACTAAGGAAGAAGATCCCGATTGGAGTCCTGAGGATGTTAGGTACTCTACAGTAAGATATCTTGCCTCATCAACTCTGAATGCAAATGGTCCACACGTCAGTGATCCAAGATCAGGTGAAATTATAGAATCTGATATCAACTGGTATCATAATGTGATGAAATTATTAAGAAATTGGTATTTTGTTCAAGCATCAGCAGTTGACCCAGAAGCTAGAGGAGTTGAATTTAGAAATGAGGTTATGGGAGAATTAATAAGATTTGTGTCGTCCCACGAATTTGGACACACAATAGGACTTCCACACAATATGGGTAGTAGTAGTGCTTACCCAGTAGATTCATTAAGGTCAGCAACATTTACAAAAAAATATGGAACATCACCTTCAATAATGGATTATGCTCGATTTAATTATGTTGCTCAACCTGAGGATAAAGGTGTCGCTTTAATGCCATCTGACTGGGAAACACCAAATGTTGGTATCTATGATAGATATTCAGTTATGTGGGGTTATAAGCCTGTTCTTGGAGTTTCTGAGGAAAAAGAAAAAGAAATATTAAGAAGTTGGATCAGAGAAAAAGAAGATGATTTAACATATAGATTTGGCCCAACTGGAAGTATTGATCCAAGTTCACAAACTGAAGATTTAGGCGACGATGCAATAAAAGCTAGTGAGTATGGCATTAAAAATTTAAAAAGAATTTTACCAAAACTCATGGAGTGGACAACGGAAGATGGTGAAACTTACGATGAAATGGAATATATATATGGTCAAATACTTGGACAATTTAGGCGATATATGGGGCATGTTGCAACGAATGTTGGTGGTGTCTATCAATTCTACAAGACTGCAGACCAGGATGGTGCAGTCTACACTCACGTAGATAAAAATCATCAAAAAGCATGTGTAAGTTTTTTAAACAAGCATCTATTTGAAACACCTTATTGGATGATTGACAAGAATATTTTAAATAAAATTGAATACGCTGGTACAACAAATAGAATAAGAGGAGTTCAATCTAGTTACCTAAATAGAGTTCTTGATTTTGGCAGAATGGCTAGAATGATTGAAAATGAAGCCTTAAATGGAAATAATGCATATTCATTAAATGAAATGATGCTTGATTTGAAAGATGGTATTTGGTCAGAGCTAAAAAATACTAAATCAATAGACGTATATAGAAGAAATTTGCAAAAAACCTTTATATCAAGACTAGGTTATATTATGAAAAATGAACAGCCACCTTCAAGACCTGGATGGGGTTCTTATATTACATCCATAAAAGTAGATGTTTCTGATATAAGGTCAATAACCATGGGTACTTTAATGGACTTGAAAAAAGATTTAAATAAGGCAGTCAAAAGATATTCAGATAAAGTTTTAAAAAGTCATTTAAATTATTGTATTACCATGATAGATGAGGCGATGAAGACAGGCTAAATTTTTAACCTTTGACCAATATTAAGTTGGTTGTTTTTTAGTTTATTTTTTTTCTTAATCTCAGTAATTGGAATATTGTATTTTTTTGAAATTGAATATAAGGTATCTCCCTTTTTTACAACATAATTTGAATCATCTTTATTTTTTTCCTTACTTGATTTTTTTGATTTTGTAATTTGTTTTTTTGAACCATCAAATTTCCAAAGTTTATACTTCTCTATTACGTTAATTAACTTTTCTGGGTATCTTGGATCTGTTGCGTATCCAGCTTTTTTTAAACCATTTGCCCATTTTATATAATCCATTTTAGGAAGTCTGAATAAAAAGGAATATCTTCCTCTGGTTGTCAAAAACTCTGAGTGATCTTTATAGCTTTCCACAGCATTTTTATACTTTCTAAAGCATTCATCTTTTTCATCATCATCATGATAGACTTTTTTACCCCTCCATTCTTGATGGCATTTAATACCAAAATGATTATTAGATTTAAGAGCCAAACTACTGCCCCCCGCACCTGATTCAACTAGACCTTGTGCCAATATAATACTTGCAGGGATTTTATTTTTTTTCATTTGATCAACAGCTATTTTTGAGTAAGTTCTAATGTACCATTTGTAACGTTCTTCACTACTCATATTTCTAACAAATCTTTCATATTGATTATTAGATTTATGTTTATTTTTAACTATTGATTTCTTTACATTTTTTACGGCCTTAAAAGGGAATTTAATAATACTACAGCTAGTAGCATATGATAAAATGAAAACTAAAGTTATAATCTTATTTATTGAAACAAGCCTCATTTTTAAATACTAAAATTATTAATTCCTATTAAATAAATTGAGGTTTAGGCACAGTTATTGTATTTTTAAAGATATGAGATCTGTTGTAGCACTATTATTTTTTTCAATATTTTTTATTTCCTGTTCGTCAGTAAAAGTTTTGACTGATTTTGACTCATCTGCTAACTTCTCACAATATAAATCATTTGCTTTTTCTAAAAATCAAATTAAAAAAATTGAAATTTCAGATTTAGATAAAAAAAGAATTTTAAGCTCAATTGAAAAACAAATGCAGATGAAAGGTTATGTCCTATCGAATAATCCTGATTTGATCATAAATATTAATACTAAATCAAGAGAGGATGTTTACATTAACAGATACAATGATTATCCATACTATGGATGGTATCCATTTGGTATGTCAACTACTTACAGACCAAGTTCTAGAATTATTGGTTTGCTTTACGTTGATGTTATTGATGCTAAAACAGGTTCATTACTATGGCAAGGAAATGGATCGGGAACACTAAGTTCCAATCGTGCAACTAGAGATGAACTCATAAATAACTTTGTTAGCAAGTTATTAGAATCTTACCCTACATCCGCATTACAATAAAATTTTTGCAACTCTTTTAATTATAGTTTCGATTTTACCATTTTTTGGTCCAGAACCGCTGGCATAATACTTTTGGCCTCCTCCTGCCCCACCAATTTCTTCACAAATTTGATTTATTATATGGGATGCATCAACTTTAGAATTTTCGGGTAATGATTTTGAAACATTACAAATAATATATAATTTGTTTGCATCTACAGTATAAAAAACTATTATTGAATTCGAAACCTTAGCTGTCAAATTAAAAGATAATGATCTCATCAAATCAATATCTGTATCTAATTTCTCTAATAAAAGATTATAACAATTTTCTTTGGAAAATCTAATTGAATAAAAATCAGAGTAGAATTGAATTAGTCTTTGCTTACTCTTTTTTAATCCTTTTGTTAATGACGAGTTTTCCTCTTTTAAATTTTTGACTGAGCCAACAGTATCTTTGTTTGAGGATAAAATTGATTTTAGTTCATTGATTTCACTATTTCTCTGATTCAAATAATTAATAGATTTTTTTCCAGATATAGCTTCTATTCTTCTAATTCCTGACGCAATAGAGCTTTCCGAAATTATCAAAAAATTTCTAATATTAAGAGTATTTTTTACGTGAGTTCCTCCACATAACTCATATGATTTACCAAACTTAATTGTTCTTACTTTTTTTCCATATTTTTCTCCAAATAGACCAATTGCTCCATTGCTAATTGCAGTATTATAATCCTCATCTCTTTTTTCAATTAAGTCAATTGAATCATCTATTTTATCATTAATAAAACTTTCAATTTCTTTTAATTGTTCTTCTTCAATTTTTTTGAAATGAGAAAAATCAAATCGTAAATTTTCCGATGAAACTGATGATCCTTTTTGTTCAACATGATCTCCCAAAACATCTCTGAGGGCCTGATGTAAAAGATGAGTTGAAGTATGATTTGAGGAAGTGTCATTACGGTTTGATGAATTAACAACTGGTATAACACTCTCTGTAATCTCTATGTCTGTAAAATCTGTAAAATGTATAATTTTACCATTTTCTTTTTTAGTATCATAAACAATAATCTCAGATTTATTTTCAAAAATTAATTTTCCTTTATCACCTGATTGTCCTCCTCCTTCAGGATAAAAAGGAGTTTCATCTAAAACAATCTGACAAACTTTTTTACCATTCACAGTAATATTTCTGTATTGATTTACTTTAGTATGGCAACTTAATTTATCGTAACCACAAAAATTATCTCCTTGGTTTTCATTTAAAATAATCCAATCTGATGAGATAGTCTTTGCTGATTTCTTTGATCTTTCTTTTTGCTTGCTTAACTCAGTTTGATAATCTTTGTTATTAAATTTCATGTCTCTTTCTTTCAAAATCAAAGATGTTAAATCAGAGGGAAATCCATATGTATCAAACAACTCAAAAACCTCTTTACCTGAAATTGTTTTAGAATTGGACTTTTTGATCATATTTTCTAATCTTTCTATACCAGATGTTAATGTTCTTAAAAAGGATTTTTCTTCTTCATGAATGATAGACTCAATTAGTTTTTTTTGATTGAAAATCTCATCAAAATGGCCTTTAAATTGAATTGATAATATTTCAACAAGTTTATAAATAAATGGATTAGATTGATTTAAAAATGTATACCCATATCTAATTGCTCTTCTAAGAATTCTTCTTATTACATACGACGAACCGTTGTTTCCTGGAATTTGACCGTCAGCAATGCAAAAAGCAACAGCTCTAACATGATCAGCAATTACTCGAAAAGCGATATCAGATTTAGGGTCATTTCCATATTTAATTGCTGTAATTTTAGAAATTTCTCTAATAAGTGGAGTAAAAATATCTGTATCGTAATTTGAATTTTTATTTTGGACAATTCTTGCGAGTCTTTCAAAACCCATACCTGTATCAATGTGTTTGTCTGGAAGTTCTTCTAAACTACCGTTAGCTTTTCTGTTGTATTGAATAAATACCAAATTCCATAGTTCAATTACTTCAGGATGATCTTTATTCACAAGATCTTTTCCAGGTATCTTTTTTTTATCGCTTGAAGATCTTAAATCAATATGAATTTCAGAGCAAGGTCCACAGGGTCCAGTATCCCCCATTTCCCAAAAATTATCTTTTTTATTTCCTAAAACAATTTTGTCTTTGTCAATAATTTCGGACCAAAAATTATACGCCTCACCATCCTTTTTAAGATTGTCATCTTCACTTCCCTCAAAGATTGTTACGTATAAGTCTTCTTTTCTTAATTTATAAACCATTGTTAGAATTTCATAGCTCCAACTTATTATCTCCTTTTTGAAATAATCTCCAAAACTCCAATTTCCTAACATTTCAAACATGGTGTGATGATAATGATCAGCACCCACTTCCTCTAAATCATTATGCTTACCTGAAACTCTTAAGCATTTTTGAGAATTAACAACTCTATTTAATTTACTAGATTCATTTCCTAAAAAAATATTTTTGAATTGATTCATTCCAGCATTTGTAAACATAAGTGATGGATCATTTTTTGAAACTATTGATGAAGACTGTACAAATTCATGCTTTTTTTCTTCAAAAAACTTGATAAAATTTGACCTTATTAAATTAGAATTCATTAAAATTTATCTTATAAATAGAATCTTTATATTTACAAAGTAAAAAATAAATAGTGACAACTTAAACAAAAGTCATTTTTTTATGGGTAGATCTAAATTTTATTACGATAAAAAATCTCTTTCATTCAAAGAGATTAAACTTTCAAAAAAGGATCGTTTACTAAATTTTTTATCGTTTTTTTTAGCATCATTTTTCTTCGGAACTATTTGTCTATTAATTCTTATAAGTACACCAATCATAAATACGCCCACTGAATTAAGTCAGGCAAGAGAATTAAATAATTTTGAACTTCAATTTAACATACTAAATAAAAAAATTGCTCAATTAGAAAATGTTCTTGAAAATATTGAAGAAAGGGACAATAATATTTACAGAGTTTTGTTTGAAGCCAACCCTATTGATGAGGATATCAGAAAAGCTGGTTTTGGTGGAGTCAACAGATATGCTAATTTAGAGGGATATGAAAACTCTGAACTTGTTGTGGAAACGACAAAGAAAATTGATATTCTAACTAAACAACTTGTAATTCAATCAAAATCTTTAGATGATCTTGAAAAATTAGTAAATGACAAGCAAAAAATACTTGCGGCTATACCATCCATCCAACCAGTTAAAAATAATGATTTAACAAGAATTGCCTCTGGATATGGAATGAGAACTGATCCATTCGATAAATCAAGAAAAATGCATGGTGGGATAGATTTTGCAGCTCCGAGGAATACTCCCGTATATGCTGCCAGTAATGGTAAAATTATGAGAGCAGACAACCGTTCCATAGGATATGGAAAACACATTAGGATAGATCATGGATATGGATTTGTTACATTATACGCTCACTTGAACTCGTACAATGTAAAAAGAGGGCAAAATGTTAAAAAAGGTGATATTATTGGATTTGTTGGGAATACTGGAAGATCAAAAGGATTACATCTTCACTATGAAGTGATTAAAGATGGTAAAAAGGTAAATCCAGTAAATTATTTTTATGGAAATTTAACTCCTGAGGAGTTTGACGAGGTTCTTAGAATCTCTTTTGAAGAAAATCAATCTCTTGATTAGGATGGAACTCAATCTTCCTGAAAAGTTGTATTATAATATTGGTGAAATTTCAAAGGCATTTGAAATTAAACCATCTCTTTTACGATTTTGGGAAAAAGAATTTGATATACTAAAACCAAAAAAAAATATAAGTGGAACTAGAAAATACAGCTCAGTAGATCTAAAGAATATTAAGTTGATATATGATTTAGTTAAAGTTAAAGGCTACACACTTGTTGGAGCTAAGAAGCAACTGGAATCAAGTAAAGAAATTTTTGAGGTTGTAAAAAAACTTGAAAAGATAAAATCCAAGTTAATTAATATTGAAAAAGAACTTTAACTATTTTTTTCGACTGTAAATATTAATTGGCGACCCTGTAAAATCATATAATTCCCTAATCTTATTTTCCAAAAATCTTTTGTAAGGCTCTTTCATATATTTTGGCAAACTCGATGTAAAAATAAACTGTGGATAGTGTGAAGGTATTTGACTACAGTATTTGATTTTTACAAACTTTCCTTTGTTTGATGGTGGTGGATTTCTTTCAATTATGGGAAGAAGGTCATTATTTAACTGACTTGTTTTAATTTTTCTAGATCTATTTTCATATGTCTCAATAGCATAGTTTAATGATTTTAACACTCTTTGCTTTTTCAAGCATGAAATGAAAACAATGTGAACATCAACAAAAGGTTTAATTTCATCGCGGATCCTTTGTTCAAATTTTTTAGTAGATTCCTCTTTTTTATTTACTAGGTCCCATTTATTAACTAGAATTACAATCCCTTTATTTCTTCGGCGAGCAAGCCAAAAAATATTTTTTATTTGAGTATCAAAACTTCTAGTTGCATCCATAATTAATAAACATACATCACAATTTTCAATTGCTTTAATTGACCTTACAACTGAGTAAAATTCTAAATTGTTATTAATTTTAGATTTCTTTCTAATACCTGCAGTGTCAATAAGTTTAAAATTTAATCCAAACTTATTGTAATAGGTATCAATACTATCTCTTGTTGTACCTGGTTCATCTTTCACAATGTTTCTTTCTTGTCCAATTATTGTGTTAATGAATGATGATTTTCCTGCATTGGGTCGGCCAACCACAGCAAATGATGGGATATCATCAACTTTGTATATGTTTTCTTTTTCAAAATCTTTTACTAACTCATCTAAAAGATCGCCGGTACCGCTTCCATTAATTGCAGATATACTAAAAACACTATCAAATCCTAATGAAAAAAATTCAAGAGAATCATTTACCATTGTTGTTTTGTCTACTTTATTTACTGCAACAATAACTTTTTTATCAGTTTTATGTAATAATTTATTTATTTCTTGATCAAGTGATGTGATTCCATCATTAACATCAACTACAAAAATTATCTTATCGCATTCCTCAATAGCTATAATTACTTGATTATCAATTTCTTTTTCGTAACTATCATCACCACCCATAACATATCCACCAGTATCAATGATTGTGAATGGTTTACCGTTCCAATCAGATATTGAGTAGTGCCTATCACGAGTTACCCCACTTTCAGAATCAACTATAGCATCATTTTTCTTAATCAATCTGTTAAAAAGAGTTGATTTACCGACATTTGGTCTACCTACTATTGCAACAATTTTACTCATTTTAATTGTAACCTAATTTTTTCAGGTGGTTACTGTTTTTTCTCCAATCTTTATAAACTTTTACATTTAAGTCTAAAAAAACCTTCCTCCTAAAAAAATCCTCTAAATCTTTTCTAGATTCAGAGCCTAATTTTTTAATAAATCCACCGTTATTTCCAATTATAATCCCCTTTTGTGAATCTCTTTCGACTATTATCATGGATGATATTCTTAAAACCTTATTTCTAATTTTAAAACTTTCGGTTATTACTTCAGATACATAAGGGATTTCTTGTGAATAAATATTAAATATTTTTTCTCTGATTATTTCATTAACAAAAAATCTTTCATTCTTATCGGTCCAAATGTCATCTGGATAATATTTTGGGCCCTTAGGCAACAACTCTATTACTCTATTCTTCAAGTTTTCAATATTAAAATTTTCTTTAGCAGATACAACCCAAGTTTCAATATTTTCAATTTCATTAGACCAAAAGTTGCTTTCTTCCTCCAGAATATCTTGATTGACTTTGTCAACCTTATTTAAAACTAAAAGAACAGGAATTTTAATTTTTTTAATTTTTTCTATTAATTGGTTATCTCTTCTGTTTTCAGCTCCTAATTCAACAATAAATAATATAATATCAGCATCTTTAAAAGAGGATAATATTTTTTTATTCATGTACTCGTGAATTTTATTTTTAGGAATTGTAAAACCAGGTGTATCAGAAATAACAACTTGAAAATTTTTACCATTTATTATAGCATGAGCCCTGTGCCTTGTTGTTTGAGCTTTAGATGTAACAATAGAAAATTTATCCTCTAATAATCTGTTAATTATTGATGATTTTCCGGAGTTAGGTAAGCCAATAATATTTACAAAACCTGATTTAAACACGCCACAAATTTAAGTTCTTAAGGGTAATACCCAATAATTTTTGTTATAAAATCAAAATATTGTACATTCACTTTCCATTTCGCGGGATAGAGCAGTAGGTAGCTCGTCGGGCTCATAACCCGAAGGTCGCAGGTTCGAGTCCTGCTCCCGCTACTAATATTCCAGAACTATTAATCCTTTCATGGGCTGATCGTTTTTGTTCATTTATAAATTATCCTAAGTTTCAAAATATCTTGTACTTATCAGCTGTCATTAATATGATTGAAAAAACTAATTTGTAACTTACATAAAACTATTTTAAAAAGAATTATGAAACAACTATTATCATTTATTTTTATACTATTTACTTTATTTAATTACGGTCAAGAAAAAATAAGAATTTCGCTAGATCATTATAAAAACTACGAGTGGACATCAAATCCAAAAATATCACCTGATGGTGATCAAGTACTATATTCTAGAAGTTGGATTAACTTGATTGATGATAAAAGAGAGACGGATTTATGGATTATGAATAAAAATGGTGCAACTAATCGATTTTTTTTAAATGGATCCAACGGCAAATGGTCACCAGATGGAAAAAAAATTGCATTCACCAAAAAAGGTGAGCCAAGCGGAACACAAATTTTTGTAAAATACCTTGGTGTCGAAGGTGAACCAACTCAAATTACCAAATTAGAAAAAAATCCCACAAGCATGGAATGGTCACCGGATGGTAGGTATATAGCCTTTATTATGCATGTCTCAACTGAACCAGCATTAATACCGACAAAGATTCCAAAAAAACCAGTTGGTGCTAAATGGACTAAGGCCCCTCAAGTTATTGATCAAGTAGATTACAGCCAAGATCGAGTTGGTTTTCTTGAAAAAGGCTATAATCAACTTTTTGTTGTTCCATCTGGAGGTGGCACACCAAAACAAATTACTTTTGATCAATATAGTGATGTATCAAGTGGAATTAGTTGGTCCATGGACAATAAAACAATAATATTTAGTAGTTACCAAAAATCTGATGCTGAATATGCTCGAGGGCAATCGAATCTTTACTCTGTAAATATTAATAATTTAGAAATCATTGAATTAACCTCAAGGGAGGGAACTGAGTCATCACCAAAAGTATCACCAGACGGTTCAAAAATTTCTTTTATTGGATCTACGTGGTCAAAAAATTTTTACAATGATCGTAAAATGTATATTATAGACTCGGATGGGTCAAATTTAAAGTGTATTACAACTGATTTGGATCAAACTCCAGGTGCCCCTTTTTGGTCTGATAATAGCTCAGGGGTTTATTTTAATGTAAGGGAATTTGGACAAAGTAATGTATACTATTCTAATTTGAATGGAAAAGTAACCAAAGTAAGTCAGGGAAATCATATGCTAACAATGAATGATTTAGTTGGGAACAATGCAGTTGCAACGTGGACTAATCCATCAAATCCAAGTGACATTGTAAGTTTTTCTGTTAAAAAATTTAATAAAATTGACCGCCTTACTGATGTAAATAATGATATTTTTTACAATGTTGAATTTGGTAAAGTTGAAGAAATAAATTATGAGTCGGTCGATGGTAAAATTGTACAAGGATGGGTTGTTAAACCACCTCAATTCGATTCAAACAAAAAATACCCTCTCGTTTTAAGGATTCACGGAGGACCGCATAGCATGTATAACGTAGGCTTCAATTATAATTTTCAACTACACGCAGCTCAAGATCAAGTTGTCTTATACACAAATCCAAGAGGATCTACAGGTTATGGGTATGATTTTGCTAATGCAATCCAAAATGCATATCCTGGTAATGATTATGACGATATAATGGCGGGTGTCGATGAAATTATCTCAAGAGGGTATATTGATGAGAATAAAATGTATGTTTATGGTGGAAGCGGTGGTGGAGTTTTAACAAGTTGGATTGTAGGAAAAACCGATAGATTTGCTGCTGCATCTGTGAATTACCCTGTTACAAATTGGTTTTCATTTGTTGGGACAACTGATGGAGCTGGTTGGTATTATAATTTTGAAAAATTCCCATGGGAAGATCCGACTGAACATATTAAAAGATCACCACTTATGTACGTTGGGAATGTAAAAACACCAACTATGCTTATGTGTGGAGAGGAAGATTTACGAACCCCAATTTCACAAACTGAAGAGTACTATCAAGCATTGAAAATGAATAAAGTTCCTACCGTCATGATTAGGTTTAATGAGGAATACCACGGTACTAGTACTAAACCATCAAACTTTTTGAGAACTCATGGATATATAAATGCTTGGTTTAATAAACATTCAACAAAAAATAAAGTTGAATAATATGATTATGACAATTGGATTAATAATTTAATCAATCCAATTTGGGTGTTTTTTATTAATTTTGCATTGGTTTATGATTTTTGATCTTGAGATGATAAAAAAAGTTTACGGAACTATCAAAGCAAAAGTTGATAGGGCAAAACAAATTTGTAATCATCCTCTAACACTCTCAGAAAAAATTCTTTATTCACATCTTTGGGATGATAATATTAAGAAACCATTTACTAGAGGTAAAGACTATGTTGATTTTGCGCCAGATAGAATTGCCTGTCAAGATGCTACTGCTCAAATGGCTTTACTACAATTTATGCAGGCCGGAAAGAAAAAAGTTTCAGTTCCAACAACAGTTCATTGTGATCATTTAATTCAAGCAAGAATTGGAGCAACTGATGATTTACAAAATGCGATAAACACCAGCAATGAAGTTTTCAATTTTTTAGAATCAGTTTCAAATAGATATGGAATAGGGTTTTGGAAACCAGGTGCTGGAATTATTCATCAAGTAGTCTTAGAAAATTATGCCTTCCCAGGTGGAATGATGATTGGTACTGACTCTCACACAGTAAATGCCGGAGGCCTTGGAATGGTTGCAATTGGGGTTGGAGGTGCTGATGCAGTTGATGTTATGGCTGGCATGGCTTGGGAATTAAAGTTCCCAAAAATTATAGGTGTTAAATTGACTGGAAAATTATCTGGTTGGACAGCACCCAAAGATGTAATTTTAAAAGTAGCAGGTATTTTAACTGTAAAAGGTGGTACAGGTGCAATAATAGAATATTTTGGACCTGGTGCCCAAGAACTTTCATGTACTGGAAAAGGTACAATTTGTAATATGGGTGCTGAGGTCGGTGCAACAACATCGACTTTTGGCTATGATGAATCAATGGAAAAGTATCTTATAGCTACCGGACGAGATTTAATTGCTAATGAAGCAAATAAAATTAAAGACTATTTAAGTGGAGATCCAGAGGTTTACAATAATCCAGAAAAGTATTTTGATGAATTAATTGAAATAAATTTATCTGAACTTGAACCTCATATCAATGGGCCATTCTCACCAGATATCGCAACCCCCGTAAGTAAAATGGCTGATACTTTAAAAAAGAATGACTGGCCAAGAAAGATTGAGTGGGGATTAATTGGTTCATGTACAAATTCATCATATGAAGATTTATCTAGAGCATCATCAATTGCTAATCAAGCACTAGAAAAAAATCTCTCTACGAAAGCTGAATTTGGTATAAATCCTGGTTCTGAACAAGTAAGATTCACTGCTGAAAGAGATGGACTTTTAAATATATTTGAAAAGCTTGATGCTAAAATTTTTACTAATGCATGCGGCCCATGTATAGGTCAGTGGGCCAGAAAGGATGCGGATAAAGAAGAAAAAAATTCAATTATACACTCATTCAACAGAAATTTTGCTAAAAGAGCTGATGGCAATCCAAATACTCATGCATTTGTTGCTTCGCCTGAAATGGTTGCTGCAATTGCAATCTCTGGAGATTTAGCTTTTAATCCTATGAAAGATAAACTAATGAATGATAATGGAGATAATGTTAGCTTGGATGAACCAAAAGGATGGGAATTACCACCAAAAGGCTTTGATGTAGAGGATAATGGATACATAGAGCCTGTAAAAGATGGCTCAAGTATTGAAGTTGTAATTGACCCTAATTCAAAAAGACTAGAAAGGCTTGAACCTTTTAAACCATGGGATGGGAAAAATATTGAGGGGGCAAAATTATTAATTAAAGCTTTTGGAAAATGTACCACAGATCATATTTCAATGGCAGGACCATGGCTAAGATTCAGAGGTCATTTGGATAATATATCAAATAACTGTTTAATTGGGGCAGTAAATGCATTCAACAAAAAAACAAACTATATAAAAAATCAGCTAACTGGAGAATATGGTGCAGTTCCTGATACCCAGAGAGATTACAAAAAAAATAATATTTCAACAGTTGTTGTTGGAGATCATAACTATGGAGAAGGATCATCCAGAGAACATGCAGCGATGGAACCTAGACATTTGGGTGTAAAAGTTGTTTTAGTTAAATCATTTGCAAGAATTCATGAAACAAACCTAAAAAAGCAAGGTATGTTAGGGATTACTTTCGATGATGAAAATGATTATGATTTAATCCAAGAAGATGATACTTTTAATTTTATCGATTTAGAGAACTTCTCTCCTAATAAACAATTAACAATTGATATTATTCACTCTGATGGATCAATCGACAAAATAAAAACAAACCATACTTATAATTCTCAACAAATTAAATGGTATAAAGAAGGTTCCGCTCTAAATCTAATAAAAAAAGGGGCCTAATAACCCCTATTTATAATAATCAATGTATATTTTTATTAATTGGCCTGAAGCTTAAGAAATATCCCACCTACATCAAAATATTCATAATCTACTGTTTGTAATCCTTCATCATTAAATTCAGCAACACCATAATATTTTGTTGTAAAATCCATTTTAGTAGCCTTGTGATTGTACTTCCAAATTCCATAAACTCTGACTGAGCCATTAGGAAGATATAAAGAATCATCTACGCCTGGAAAATATTGTCTCTCTGTAAATTTAAAATTTTCAAATTCAGAGTGCCAACCGCTCATTCCTTCAACATAATCTGGTTTTAATAAAGTATCGCCGTTAGCGCTATACCATATTAAATCCTCACTCATAGAAGACATCATTTCTTCAAGGTTTCCTTCTTCAAAAAGATCAAAATGTTTATTTAAAAGTTCTTTATTTGTGTTAAATTTTTCAATTCCGGAAACAAATTGATTAGCACCATCAATTTTTGCTTTGTCATCATTTGATACACAAGCAATAAATAAAAACATTGAAAGTATAAAAAGTGTTTTTTTCATATATATAAATATACTTATTCAGCGGCAACTAAAGATAATGCAACTTCTGCATTAAAATGAGTTTGATCACTGTGTTGCCATTCATTAATAATTTTTCCATCTTCGCCCCAAAGATATCCTATGTGGCATGGAATTTCTACAGTTTCTCCACTGAATTTACCAGTACCTTTCCATGTAAACCAAGCTTGTGAGACATAACCATATTCAGGGTAATTTATTGTTTGAATAAATGCTATTTGACTCACTTCCTCACCATCTCCCCAGCTCATAGAAATATCATCATACAATTCATGATGAGCACCAATTAAAGAAATAGCTTCATCATAACCAATTGGCTCAGTTGAATTTCCGTAAAATTGTAAATCTTCAGACCATATATCTCCATCAAAAGTTTGATCCAAATATTTAACATAAGCCTCTTTTAAGGCATTTGATTTTTCATCATCAAATGTCACTTGAACACCTGTTGATGTACAGCCAATAAATAGGGCTGCAATAAATATTAATATTAATTTTTTCATAGTTAATTTTTATTATGTAATTAAATTAAGAAAAATTCTTGATGAAAATGCTGACAAGAAGTAAAATTTGAAAATTTGGATTTAATATCCCCACATATCAACATCAAAGTCTAAAATTTCTTTTTTTATTCTTTCAGACTCCATGATTAATCTCAATTGGTATTGTCTATTAGACTCACCGCTTCTTTGTTTTATATAGTCTCTAATCGTCCTGTCACCATAAACATTGTCATATTTATATATATAAGAACTGAATCTTCTGTTAACAAGAAGATCATCAAAAGAAATTCTATTATTGTTGTTTTTATCATTAAAAACTGAGTTGTTGCTCAGAATATCTCTAATTGATGGGTACCAAATCCAAAAATATCCCTGCTCTTTACCAGATTCTTTTAAATTTCTTCCAAAGGGTTGAATACCTAAAAGTCTATATTTCATTTCTGAGTGTTTTTTATCAAAAAACCAAACACCTTTGATTTTATAACCACTTATATCAGAGGAACTTGCGTATGTTTGAGGTCTAGAATCACCAGGCGTGAATTTGCTTCCGTAAAAATCTTTGATTTTATCAACTCCAGTAATCTTGTTAGCTTCAAGAAAATTATCATTTCTTACATCAAATACTTCATTTATATTACCATTTTCTACATTTTCTCTAATAATTTTCCAAAGAGATTTTCTTGTTAAAGTATACTGATCATCATTAACAGGAAATAATAATTGAAAGTTAAGTTTTTCATTGAGATCAATAAATTCGTAAACGACCTTTGACCAAAGGATATCACTGTCCTCTAATTCTGGATAATCTATTGACTCTTTATCCGAGTTCGCTGTTGCACTAGCAATATCCGAAGGTTTTTTTGCGTTAAGTAGGTTAGCTTGGGTGAATGAATAATTAACAGCAAGCAGAATAACCAGTATAGACAAAAATATTTTTTTCATTTTATTCAATTGTTACTACAAATGGTTCAACATTAGTTGGTGATCTTAAATCCCCATCAATTTTAACAGCCTTTAATACTGTAACAGTTACACTTGATCCTCTATTTGCTCCATTGATATCTCTTACTGCTTCACTACTATTTTGAATTTTATTTCCCTGTACAGTTCTAGTTGGTAAATTACCAACAGTGACCTGAAATGATTCTACGTTTATATCGTAATCATATAAAAATCCTGGTGGCTTTTCACCTCTAATAAGGCCATAAAGTAATGATTCTTTAGAAATTTTATCACTGTTAACAAAATTATAATCTTGGCCACCAACTCTTTCATACACTGATCCTCTTCCAGGTGGAGCATCTTCAACTCTGAAGTTTAATAAACTAGTAACAACTTCATCATTTGCTTTACCCGAAACAATTACGTCCATATTTTCTACACCCGCATTAGGAGCAGCAAAATATCTAGATCCAGATTTTAAAATAGTACCATTTTTAGCGTTTACTCTTATTGATGTCAAGTCAGCAATTCCAGGGAAAGCAACAGCAATTTCGTTTCGTAAACCAATGTAAAAAACCTGCATGTTAACAGGTGATACTATCGCCTCATTTGGTTTTGGTATTACATAAAATTGAGTGTCAACTAAAAGACTATCTGTATTTCCATTATTATCGAAAAATAAATAACCATAAATTTTCTTTATTCCTGGTGATGAAAATCTTTTACTCAACTTAATCTTACCATCAACGACTTCAAATTCAGATTCTTTTAACTGGATGTTATCAACCTTCAAGTCAACTCTGTCAGGTTTGAAGCTAGAATCTGTGTTGCCAACAACTACTTTAGCATCGACTGTGCTATTTGTATAGTAGGCTTGTTTATCTGTTTCTAAGAGTGTACTTTTAGAATCAAAACTCAACTGACGATCCTTTGTTTTACTGACAAGAGAATTTAGAATTTCATATTCTACAGATCTAATATCAGATTGAATCTTGGTAAATTTTGAGAGAGAAGCAACAAGAGGAAATTTTTCATAATTATAATAAATCCAATCCTCTTTTATTCCATCTCTGTTTACTACTAAATTATCATCTGGATAATTAAATCTTAATGAAAGATTTGATAACGCTGAAGAAAAGCCATAGTTAGACTGGACTGTTCGTGAATCTCTTGCTTTTATGGAATCTAAAACTGATTCAACTTTTCCTGTGAATCCTTTAAAATATTCAATGAACTCTTGACCTTTAGCAGTAACCCCATCATTAA
>CACLGQ010000001.1:22500-80902 GCA_902606555.1 uncultured Bacteroidota bacterium | reverse complement strand
TCAAACTTGTATTGCCCCCAATTTTGTGGCAGTACATGAGAATGTTAAAGGAAAGTTTATAAAAAGTTTAATTAAAGAAATTATTTTAACTCATGGATCAGATCCAAAAAATAGTGATTTTTATTCAAGTATCATTAATTCAAATCATGTTGAGAGATTATCAAAACTTATCAAAGGTTATGATTTAATCCATGGAGGTAAATACGAAAAAAAATTAAAGTATTTCGAACCAACAATACTTGAAGTTCAATCAATAAAGGACAAAATTTTAAAAAATGAAATTTTTGGACCAATCCTTCCCATTATTTCATATAAAAATGATGAGGAATTAAACAACATATTAATAGAATATAAAAATCCTTTAGCCTTTTACATTTTTAGCAACAGACTTTCTTATGCAAAAAAAATTATTAATCACTATTCATTTGGAGGAGGAGCAATTAATGACATACTTGGACAAATTGTTAACAAAAATCTACCTTTTGGAGGTATTGGTGATTCGGGGATAGGAAAATATCACGGTTATGAGTCATTCAAGACTTTTAGTCATTTTAAACCTTACATAATTAAATCAAATATTTTTGATATACCATTTAAATATAAGATGAATCAAAAGGATTTTCTCTTTAGAATTCTAAAGAGATTATTAAAGCATATATCTATTTAATGAAAAAAGAGTTTGATAAAATAGTTCGAAAAAGAAGATCTGTTAGGAGATATAAAAAAACAGATATTAATAGCAACGATGTTAAAGATTCAATTCTTCATGCTTCATTAGCTCCGAATAGCAGTAATTTACAATTGTGGGAGTTTTATCATGTAACATCTGAAAAACTAATGAATAGAATTTCTGAGGCATGCTTTAATCAACCTGCGGCTAGAACTGCTAATCAATTTGTTGTGATTGTTACAAGAAAAGATTTATGGAATAAAAGAAGAATATTTAATATTAATACAATAAAAAATAAAACTCTTAATGTTAGTGATAAGAGTTTGGAAAATAGGGATTTAGCCCTAAAGTATTATAAATATCTCATTCCTACTATCTACAAGGAATTTTTTGGATTACTTGGATATGTCAGATATATAAATGCTATGATTATTGGATTATTTAGGCCAATTTACAGACAAGTAACCAATTCTGATATGCGAGTTGTAGCTCATAAAAGTAGTGCATTAGCAGCTCAAAACTTTATGTTAAGTATGACATCTAAAGGCTATGATACCTGCCCAATGGAGGGATTTGATTCATTAAGGGTAAAAAAAATTTTATCACTCCCCTATTCTTCAGAAATTAATATGGTTATAAGTTGTGGGATAAGAGATGATAAAGGAGTTTACGGAAAACAAATTAGAGTCCCTTTTGATGATATCTACTTTGAGAGATAAAGTTTATTTGTAGTTTTTCTTAAAGTTTTCTAACCCTTCAGATAGCCAACTTTGGTAGGTTTCAGTATCTGTGTACTGAATTGGTTTGTTAAGAACTTCAAGATTAGGAGAGAGCAATACATAATAAGGTTGCGAATTGTTTTTAAAATTGATTGTTTGAAAGGCAGACCACTTCTCTCCAACCTTTTTTAAAGTTTTTTCATTTCCATTCTTGTCATTAAGGATTATAATTTGATCTTGATTCAAATCTGATCTATCATCAACATAAAGTGAAATTAAAATAAATTCATTGTTAATCATATTATAAACTTTCGGTTCTGACCAGGTATTTTCCTCAACTCGTCGGCAATTTGCACATGCCCAACCTGTAAAGTCTAAAAGTATAGGTTTATTATTTTGTACTGACTCTGATTTACCTTCATCAAAATCTTTTATACAATTTAATGAAAGAGGACATTCATTATCATCCTGATAAACTGAATAAAATTCAGGTGGCAATAGCCCACTCAACAAGGAAAGATTTGTGTTTGTTGAAAACAATGAACTACTCATGTATATCCCAACTATAATAAAAAAAGAGGATGATAAAATGTAAGACAGCTTCTTTGAAGTTCTTAATAAATATAAACCGCACAAAAGAAATAGTAAAACCCATATTCCAATAAATATTTCTCTTTTTAAAATACCCCACTCAAGAATAAGATCAACATTAGATAAAAACTTAAATGCCAAAGCTAATTCTACAAAACCTAAAATAACTTTGATTGAATTGGTCCATGACCCCGATTTAGGAAGTTTATTGATCACATTTGGAAAAAATGCCAGTAGAGTAAACGGAACTGCAAGTGCAACTCCAAATCCTAACATACCATATGTTAAATCAATAGCTCCACCATCTGACGTTAAAGTGCCAACAAGTAAGGTGCCCAATATTGGTCCGGTACAAGAAAATGAAACTAAACATAATGTTAGTGACATAAAAAAGGTTGAAATTAAGCCTTTATATAGATTTGATTTTGAGTCAACGGTATTAGACCAAGAACTTGGAAGAGTAATATCAAAAAGTCCAAATAAAGAAAGTGCAAAAACAACAAATATTGCGAAGAAAATAAAATTTAGTACTGGGCTTGTTGATATTTGATTTAAGATTTCAGGATTAATATTCTCAAGAAAATAAAATGGAATACTGAGGGAAACATAAATAAGTATAATAAAAAAACCGTATGAGCTTGAATATAGTTTTGCTTGTTCATTTTTTGTTGAAAAAAAGGATACAGTTAGAGGTATCATTGGAAATACACATGGTGTCAATAGAGCTAAAAATCCACCTAACAGACCTAAGATTAAAATGTTAATTCTTCTTGAAAAATTATTTGACATTTCGTTCTCATACTCATTAACTAAAAGTTCTGAATTTTTTAAATCTAAATTCAAAGAGCTTGAAACTGTAGAGTAGTCAAAAGAAGTTGTATTTATTATTTGTTTATTTGAAAGACTATATTCAAGTTTTACGTCTTGGAAAATACACACCCGATCATCACAAACCTGATAATATAAGTTTTGAGTTAAGATATCATCTTTATAGTTTCCTTTTATAACAACTTCTTGACTATAAATAACTTCATTGATGAAGTATGATTGATCCATTTGGAATATTGGATCATATTTAGTGATTGGTTTGGGTTCGGAAACTATTGAAAAAGAGTCAAAAATAGATTCGTCTTCAAAAACAAATTCAGTAGGTAAGGCTCCACCCTCTTCAAGATTTTGTGAATATAGTCTCCAATTGTCCTGAATTTTGGCAGTTGTAGATAATATATATGAATTATCTGACTTTTTTTCAACAGAGGTTAACCATTTTATTGGCTCTTGTGAGAAACAAAAAAAAGGAATTAGAAAAAATAATATTTTTAAATTGATATTTTCAAACATTGTCCTTTTGTTTTTAGTAACCTTCTATCAACTCTCATACCAATAATCCACAAGACTTGATTCTTAGCATCAGTTAAGAGCCATTTATTTTGTTTTTCAAAAATCGATAATTTTTCATCTTTAAAAAACTTACTTACCTTTTTTTTTCCATTCATTCCATAAGGGTAAAAAATGTCACCTTTTTGAAATTTCCTTATTTTCAACGGTGTTGAAACTTTATTGTGTATACAAATCATATTTTTGGATGGTTTTTTTGAAAAATTACATTTTTCCAATTTAATTTGAAATGGATTTTGATTTTTACCTAAAGTGAGGTTATATTCTTTAAAATCACTATAACTAATTTTTTTTATCAATATTTTATTTCTATCAGAAAGAATTTCATGTGATTTTGAAGTGATTTTTTTACCTGTTTCTGCGATTAATATTTTTAAAATCTCAGAATTTTTAAAAAAACCATACTTTCTAAAGGGAATAAATTCTACAGATTTTAAATTACAATTCTTCCAATTAGATTTTTTAGACTCAATTATTCCATCCTTTCTCTCTATAAAATATTCACTATTAATGATTCCTAAATATTTATCAGTATTAACTTTTACTTTATTTGATTTATTAATTAGTCTAATAAAATTTGTTCTATAGCGTGGATCAGCTAATTTGATTTTAGGAACAATTATATTTCTTATTTTATTTCTTAAATATTTATTTTCAAAGTTTGATTTATCCTCTCTCCACGTTAATTTATTTTTCTTTGCATAATTTACAATATCATCCTTAGTAAATGATAATAGTGGTCTAACTATGGTGTTGTTAATTTGTTTAATTCCTGTTAAAGGGTTTAGTTTTTTTCCTCTGTAAATATTTATCAAAATTGTTTCGATATTGTCATCTAAGTGATGAGCAGTCATAATGTGCGTATAATTGTATTTTAGGCTTAAAAAAGTAAAAAAATCATATCTGAGTTCTCTTGCTTTTTTTTGAATAGATTTTGAATTTGATAAATCATATGATTTTGAGAAGAATTTTATTTTATTCTTGATACAATAAGTTTTTACAAACGATTCATCTTGATCACTGTCTATACCTCTAAGCATGTAATTTATATGAGCTATTGAAAAATTAATCTCTGATTTAAGCAAAAGATCACATAACACCATACTATCAACTCCACCACTTACAGCTGCAATAACATTGTGATTAAAAGGAATGGTTTTTTTAATATTACTAACAAATTTTGAAAGCATATTTCAAAGTTACTATTTAAGTGATTGAATCATTGGTTCAGCCTTAACCAAACATTCTTCATATTCTTTTTCAGCAATAGATTTATGTGTAATTGCACTTCCTACATTGACAGTAAGCATTTTATTACTGCTGCTATATACAATAGATCTTATGACAACATTAAAGTCAAAGTCCATTTCCGGATTAATGTATCCAACTGAGCCACTGTAAAGGCCTCTTTTCGTTGATTCAAATTCATCAATTATATTCATCGACTCAATTTTTGGAGCACCTGTCATACTCCCCATGGGAAAAGTTCCTTTTAATATTTCTGATAACTTTAATTTTGGACTTACTTTCGCTTCAATTGTTGAAATTAACTGATGAACTCTTTTAAATGTTTTCAAAGTATTTAAACTCTTCACTTTTACTGAACCTTTTTTTGCAATTCTTGACAAATCGTTCCTAACTAAATCAACAATCATATGATTTTCAGATAATTCTTTTGGACTTGATAATAATTCATTAATATTTTTCTTATCCTCCTGAAGACTATCCCCTCTTTTGGCAGTCCCCTTAATAGGTTGACTTATAATATCCTCTCCATTTTTACTCAAGAATCTTTCAGGCGATGATGAAATTAAAAACAAGTCATTTGCCTTTAGGAAACTACTCATCGGAGACTTCGTGTAATTGTTAAGTTTAACATAAGTATCATAAGGATTAATTTCATCATATTCACTAAATAAGTCAAAACAAAAATTCATTTCGTAGCAGTCACCTCTAGAAATTCTTTCTTTAATTTTGTTTACCTTATTAATATATTCACTTTTAGAGTTTCTTATATTTAGTTTTACAATATTTGAGTTTTCTGTTTTTTCTTTTTCAAATATTTCATTAAACTTTTTCCAATCATTATCTATTAAATCTTTTTCAAATGATAATCCGGTCACATTTTTACCTTTAACAAACCATACAATTTTTGGTTGAAAAAAATATAAATTAGGCATATTGATAAAGTCTATGTTATCGTCATTTAAAACTTCAATCTCATTTCTTAGATCGTACGTCATATAACCAAAAAGCCAATCTTTTTTATTCTCAAAAAAATTATCAAGTTTTGTTAGAGAATTTTCCGACGATTTTATGAAAGATTTAATGCCATACCCACATAGTAAATCGTATTTATCAGAATTATTATTTGAATTTAAGAGTATGAAATGATCTTGGTCTACTGAAAAATTAATTAATTTTTCAACAAATTTTTCTTTATCATTTAATCTATATGATTTTGAGAATCTTTCCAACATTTAAATTTACTTATAATTCGTTTTATATATGGTATATTTGAATAAAACGAGTCATGAAATATGCTTATGAAGCTGAAAGTTTGTTAAAAAAACTCATTTCTATAAAATCATTTTCATTTTATGAAGATAAAACAGCTGATTATATAGAAAAATGGCTTTTTGAGAAGAATATAGATACATTTAGATCTGTAAATAATATATATGCAATCAATAAGTATTATGACAAGAATAAGCCATCCATTTTATTGAATTCTCATCATGATACAGTTGAACCCAATGTAGGCTATACAATTGATCCTTTTAAACCCATAGTCAAAGATGAAAAACTATATGGTTTAGGAAGTAATGATGCCGGGATTTCACTTTGTTGTTTAATTATGGTTTTTGTTCATTTTTATGAAAAAGATGATCTGAATTTTAATTTAATTC
The DNA here is from genome assembly GCA_902606555.1 of uncultured Bacteroidota bacterium. Lineage (GTDB taxonomy): Bacteria > Bacteroidota > Bacteroidia > Flavobacteriales > Flavobacteriaceae > Eutrophosalina. The sequence goes on along the minus strand of CACLGQ010000001.1, from coordinate 74,615 downwards.
TCCTAGCATCCGCAGAGGAAGAAAAATCTGGAAATAATGGAATTAAGAGTGTAATCCCAAAACTACCTAAAATTGATTTAGCAATTATTGGAGAGCCCACAAAAATGGATGTAGCAATCGCTGAAAAAGGGTTAATAGTTTTTGATTTAATCGTAAAGGGAAAATCTTCTCATGCAGCACATCATAATGAGGAAAACCCTATATATAGGGCCTCAAAAATTGTAGAACAAATTACTAAAATTAAATTTCCTAAAAAATCAAAAACTCTTGGTGATGTAAAGCTTACTGTAACACAAATAAATGCAGGTGTTCAGCATAATGTTGTACCATCAGAAGTGAATATTGTTTTGGATGCTAGAATTAATGATATGTATTCAAACAATGAAGTTTTTAGTCAACTAAAAAATAAACTTAATTGTGATGTTATCCCAAGAAATTTAGATTTAAATCCATCATCCATCCCTGAAAACCATGATATAATTAGGGCCGCTGATAATTTAGGTTTTAAAAAATATGGATCTCCAACTTTATCTGATCAAGCTAAAATTAAGTGTAAATCTATAAAACTAGGTCCTGGAGATTCTTTAAGATCTCATACAGCAGATGAGTTTATCTATTTAATTGAAATTAAAGATGGAATAAATAAATATATATCTTTATTAAATGAGTATGACTCAATTATAAGTTTATAATAAGGGATATTTATAAATTAGATATGTAAGGGCCTGTTATCTAGCGCTGATAATGCGGCTTCTTTCATTGCTTCAGAATATGTAGGGTGTGGATGACTCATTATAGAGATGTCTTCACACGAAGCTCTAAACTCCATTGCGGTTACTCCCTCGACAATTAAGTCAGCCGCTCTTGCTCCTATTATATGAACTCCAAGAATTTCATCAGATTTCTTATCAGCTATAATTTTAACAAAGCCATCTAAATCAGAACTTGCTCTTGATCTTCCAAGGGCTCTCATTGGAAATTTTCCAACTTTGTAATTTACTTCTTCTTTACTTAGTTGTTGTTCAGTTTTTCCCACAGATGAAACTTCCGGCCATGTGTAGATTACATTTGGAATTAAATTATAATCTATGTGTGGTTTCTGCCCTTTTAAAATTTCAGCCACAGCAATTCCCTCTTCCTCAGCTTTATGAGCCAACATTGGGCCATTCACAACATCTCCGATTGCATAAATATTTTCTGCAGAAGTTTTAAAATGTTTATCTATAATAATTTTTCCAGATTTTTCGGTTTCTACATTAACATTTTCAAGAGCAAGTCCTTCAGTGTATGGTTTCCTCCCAACAGAAACTAAACAATAATCAGATTCAAAATTTATAATATCCCCATTCTTATTCTTTGCTTTAATATTTACTAAATCTCCATTTCTTTCAACTTCATAAACTTCGTGGGAGAGGAAAAAATTAATTTTTTGTTTTTTTAGGACCTTTAATAATTCTTTAGAAATATCCTGATCCATAAAAGGAGTAATTTTTTCTGCGTATTCAATAACAGAAACCTCTGATCCTAATCTATTATAAACTTGTCCAAGTTCTAGTCCAATTACGCCTCCACCAATAATCACTAAATGTTTTGGAACTTCCTTCAATGACAATGCCTCTGTTGACGTGATGATTCTTTCTTTATCTAATTTTACGAATGGAAGGGAAATTGGTTTTGAACCCGTTGCAATAATACATTTATCAAATTTGAGTTTTTCCTTTCCATCAATATTAATTGACTTATTATCGATAAAGGAAGCCTTTCCATAAAAAACTGATATTTTATTTTTATTCATTAAATAGTCAATTCCTTTAACAGTTTGATTTACCACACTGTCTTTTCGTTCTATCATTTTAGAAAAATTAAGCTTAATCTCTCCATTAATTTCAATTCCGTGATTCATGACATTTTTTAATACGTCATCATAGTGGTGTGAGGAATCGAGTAAAGATTTCGAAGGAATACAGCCAACATTCAAGCATGTACCGCCTAAAGAATTGTATTTTTCAATAATAGCAGTTTTAAAACCTAATTGAGCTAATCTAATAGCGCATACATATCCTCCAGGTCCAGATCCAATTACAACAACATCAAATTTATTTTTTGACATATTACAAAAATACAAATGTTCGAATTATTATTTAATTCTTTATTACTTTATTTTAAGATGAAAATTCACCATTTTTATAAATATATTTGTAAAAAACAATGGGGAAAGAAAAAAGCTCGGTCAATCAAAATAAAAATATTAGTCTTTTTGATTCCCTCACTCCTATTGTTCTTTTAGTACTACTACTTTACATAAACGTAAATATTTATGGAGATTCATCTATAGACGGATCAAACCAATTTATTTTACTAATAGGAGCTGCCTTAGCTTATTTAGTTGGATTTAAAAACAATATATCTAGTGAAATAATTTTTGAAAATGTATCAAAGAATATTAAATCAATTAGCTCACCGATTATAATACTATTACTAGTAGGCGCACTGTCTGGAACTTGGTTAATTAGTGGTATTATACCTTCAATGATATATTATGGGTTCAATATTATTAATGCATCATTTTTTCTTCCATCATGCGTAATTATAAGTGCCATTGTTGCTTTAGCTACTGGGAGTAGTTGGTCTACGTCAGCGACAATTGGGATTGCATTAATTGGAATTGGAAAAGCCTTGGGTTTTGATATTGGTATCGTTGCTGGTGCAGTAATTTCTGGAGCTTATTTTGGTGATAAAATGTCTCCATTGAGTGATACTACAAATCTTGCAGCGGCTGTTTCGGGTTCTAATCTTTTTGAGCATATTAAATATATGACAATAACAACTGTTCCAACTATATGTATTGCTCTTATTTTTTTTGTTATTTATAACTTAATCAATCTACCCAGTGAAAATCTTAGTAATGTTGATTACATCGAATCGATTAATGATTATTTCTATATATCTCCTCTTTTATTTATAGTTCCATTAATTGTAATTTTTATGATTTATAAAAAAATAAACCCTATTGTTTCTCTTTTTGTTGGAACTATTTTAGCAGCTGTCTTTAGTTTAATTTTTCAATCAGAGCTTATATCAAATATAGTTTTACAAAGCTCATCTTCTGATGTTACTACTTATAACATTGTAATGGATTCAATTATTGCAAAAACAACCATTCAAACAGATACTATTTTCCTTGATGAACTTCTAACATCTGGTGGAATGTCAGGAATGTTAAATACTATTTGGCTTGTTATATGCGCAATGATATTTGGTGGTGTAATGGAAGCAATTGGTGCATTAAGATCTATAAGTTTAGCTCTTTTGAGTATCGCAAAATCTACAATAAATTTATTTGCAAGTACGATATTGAGTTGTATTACTGTTAATATTACAGCCTCAGATCAATATTTATCAATTGTAATCCCAGGAAAAATGTTTTCTGATTCATACAATGATAGGAAACTATCTAGTCTAAATTTAAGTAGAACAATTGAAGACAGCGGAACTGTAACATCAGTTTTGATTCCTTGGAATACATGTGGAGCTTATCAAGCAAGTGTTTTAAATGTAAATGTATATGATTACTTTGTATATGCAATTTTTAATTGGCTTAGCCCAATTACAACCTTGATTGTTGCTTCGTTAAATTATAAGATAAAAAGAATTGTAAATTGAAAAATGAGAATAATATAAAATATGTATCAGGTGTGTTTTTAACGCTCCTTTCAATAATTATTTTCATTTCCATGTTGTCTTTTTTCTTGTCGTGGAGTTCAGATCAGTCTGAAATTAAAACAATTTTTGACAGCTCATCTGAAATTAAAAATATTGGTAAAAAATTTGGTTTACTTATTTCTTATTACATGATATACAAGGGATTTGGATTAGGTGCAATTCTTATACCTTCACTATTGTTTCTAATTGGAATATCCTTGACATTTAATAGTGGTTTAGATAAAATATTAAGTAGGAGTATTTTTCTTCTATTGTCTATGGTCTGGATATCTCTATTTTCATCATATATTTTTACTAACAATATCTATGGAGGAATTTTTGGCTATGAGATCAAATCAATGATTATTGAATTTATGGGAGATTTAGGTTTTATCTCCATCTTGGTGTTTGGTTTTATTTCTTTTTTAATTATTAAGTTTAAAATTACTCCAGTATTTATACTGAATCTTATAAAATCTTCAATTAAAAATTATAATAATTCAACAAAATCTGAGGAAATTAAGGAGAATTTTGATGAAGAAATTAATCAAAATGAAGATCTTAACGAGCAGCCTAATGATGTTCAACCAACAATACAAAATTTTTCTAAAATTGATCAAATTGTTAAAAAACCAATTGATATAGAAAATGTTGATAATAAAGATGAATTTGATGTTGATCCTGATGGCTCAATTGATGAAATTACAATTGATATTGAGAAAATTAAGGATGAAGAATCTGTTGAAAATAGCTCTGTCAATTTATTAAAAAAGTTTGGTGAATTTGATCATACATTAGATTTGAAAACTTTTAAACAGCCAGAATTAAAATTATTGAATGAACATGATAAAGATAGCTCTATCACAATAAATCAGCAAGAGTTAGAAGAAAACAAAGAAAAGATAATAGACACTTTAAGAAATTATAAAATTGGAATTGATAAAATTAAAGCTACAATTGGTCCAACTGTAACCCTTTATGAAATTATTCCTGAAGCGGGTGTTAGAATTTCTAAAATAAAAAGTTTAGAAGATGATATTGCTTTGTCACTTTCTGCATTAGGAATAAGAATTATTGCTCCAATACCTGGAAAAGGAACAATTGGTATAGAAGTACCAAATAAAAACAGAAAGATAGTTTCGATGAAGTCCTTAATTAGCTCAAAAAAATATCAAGATGCTGAAATGGAATTACCTCTTGCGCTTGGTAAAACAATAAGTAATGAAACCTTAGTTGTTGATTTAACGAAAATGCCTCATTTATTAGTTGCTGGAGCAACAGGACAAGGTAAATCTGTTGGTATTAATGCAATTATAACATCAATTCTATACAAAAAACATCCAGCAGAAGTAAAGTTTATTCTGGTTGATCCTAAAAAAGTTGAGCTTACTTTGTTTAATAAAATTGAGAGACATTATTTAGCTAAACTTCCTGATTCAGATGAATCTATTATTACTGATACCAAGAAAGTTGTAAAAACCTTAAAATCACTTTGTATTGAAATGGAAAAAAGATACGAGCTTCTTAAAGATGGCATGTGTCGTAACATTAAAGAATATAATTCGAAGTTTAAGAAAAGAAAATTAAATCCAAATGATGGTCATAAATTTCTTCCATATTTAGTTTTGGTTGTTGATGAATTTGCCGATATAATTATGACTGCTGGAAAGGAGGTAGAGAACCCTATTGGGAGACTAGCACAGCTAGCTAGAGCCGTTGGTATTCATTTAATAATTGCAACTCAAAGACCATCAGTTAATGTTATTACAGGGCTAATAAAGGCAAATTTTCCTGCTAGAATTGCTTTTAAAGTAACAGCAAAAGTTGATTCAAGAACAATTTTAGATTCTGGTGGAGCAGATCAATTGATTGGTAATGGAGATATGCTTTTCACACAGGGCAATGATTTAATAAGACTACAGTGTGGATTTATCGACACTGATGAAATTGAAAAAATTACCGATATTATTGGCTCTCAAAGAGGATATTCAGAGGCGTATCTTCTTCCTGAATGTGAGGAAGATTCAATTTCTAGCTTAGAGGATAATGTTGAAGACAGAGATCCACTATTTAAAGATGCTGCTGAAATAGTTGTAATTGCACAACAAGGATCAGCCTCATTATTACAGCGAAAAATGAAATTAGGCTACAATAGAGCTGGCAGAATTATTGATCAGCTTGAAGCAGCAGGTATTGTTGGTCCTTTTGAGGGTAGCAAGGCTCGTGATGTTTTAGTTAAAGACTTAGTTGATTTAAAAGATATGTTTGAAAATTGATACAAAATATTTTAATATTTATTATATGTAGTAATGTCTACATAGCACAAGATTTTATCGATAGATTCATTTATCATTACAGTAATTTAGATACTTATTCATTAGAATTTGATTATGTAACTAAAAATCAAGGTGAAATTGTTTATAATCAGAAAGGATCCTTATTTTTTTCAAAAGGTAAATTTAGAATTGCACTTACTGATTTAACATTTCTATATGATGGGGAAAATCATTACACAATAGTTCCTGAAAACAAAGAAATAAATATATCAAGTGAAAATGAGATAGCAAATTATATACTTCCATCAAAAATTGCTTTTACAATTTCAAAAATTAGAAATAAAATTAAAATTAAAAAGAATAATGTATTTGAAATCTCATACATTGATGAATCAGGAAACGGTTATTTAATTCTTACAAAAGATGATTTTTCAATTACAAGAATTGATCAGTCCATCAATGATGGATATATTAACTCAATTATTTTTGATAAAACAGTTTATAATGAAAAAATTGATGATAATTTATTTTATTTTGATGAAAAGAATTACGAAGGTTATTATTTGAACAGATTATGAAAATTTTAGACAAATATATTTTAAAATCATACCTAACGAAATTCTTAAGTTTCTTCTTACTAATCATGCTTGTTTTTATTTTTCAGACTATTTGGATGTTTATTGACGATTTAGCTGGTAAAGAGATTGATTTTGAAATTATTTTTAGGTTTCTAGTATTTTATTGTCCAAAATTAATTCCATTAGTTTTACCGCTAACAGTTTTATTAGCATCAATTATGACCTTCGGAGATTTGGCAGAAAACTATGAATTTGCTGCAATAAAGTCATCGGGAATATCTTTATTTAGGTCAATGAAAAGCTTAATGATTTTTAATATATTTTTATGTATAGTTGTTTATTTTATTTCAAACAATTTAATACCCTATTCAGAATTTAAATCATATAATCTGAGAAAAAACCTAGCAAAAGTAAAGCCTTCTATGGCAATTGCAGAGGGAATTTTTAATGAGATTGGAATGATGAACATAAAAGTTGCTAATAAATATGGAATTGACAATAGTAATTTGGAGGATATAATAATACACAAAATAAATCGTTACAATGATAATACTATTGTAATAAAAGCTAGAAACGGGAAGCTAATCAATGATGAAGAAAATGATGTCTTGAAAATTAAACTAAATGATGGTAACAGATATGAAGAAATTTTGGCAGAAAATCCAAACTCAAAACAATATAAGCCTCACACTCAAATTTATTTTGAAACACATGAAATTTATATTGATCTAAAGGAAATATATAATGTTGATTTTTCTGAGGAAAGATATAATAATACATTTAGAATGCAGAATGTTAAGCAGTTAAATTATAGTATAGATTCTTTAGAGAAGAAATTAGTAAATGAATATAAAAATTTCGGAGAAAACTTTTACAGAAGAACAGGTGTCTTTAACTTTCAAACAAGCTATAATAGACCATTTCAATTGAATACTATTGACATTACAAATCACAACACAATTCTCCAGGATTTTGATTATTCATCTCAAAAATCAATAATTAATTCTGTTGAAAATAATATTAATAATCAGATCGCAAATTTAGATACGCAAAAGACTAATTTTTTCATAAGAGAAAAAATTATTAATCTGCACAAAACAAGTTACCATGATAAGTATGCGATTCCAATTTCAACATTAATATTATTTATTTTAGGCGCACCACTTGGTGCCATAGTTAGAAAAGGTGGATTTGGATTTCCGGTGGTGATAGCATTAATTTTATTTTTGTTTTACCACTTCTTGGGAACTTTTGCTAAAAATGCTGCTGAAGATAGTAGTATTTCAACCTTCATTGGTAGTTGGATATCGAATTTTATTATGCTACCAATTGGTATTTATTTATTAAAAAGAGCATCATCAGATAAATCTGTTTTAAATATTGATAATATATTTGCAAGTCTTAAAAGTAAGTTTGTCAAAGAAAAATGAATTTAAATTCAATAGAAGAAGCCCTTGAAGATTTAAAAAACAATAAAGTAATTATTGTTGTTGACGACGAAAATAGAGAAAATGAAGGTGATTTCATATTTCCTGCTGAAAATATTACACCAGAGGTTGTTAATTTTATGGCAACTCATGGAAGAGGTTTAATATGTGCTCCACTTACATCAAAAAGATGTAAAAAATTAAATCTTGACCCAATGGTACAAAATAACACTGAGCCAATGAAAACAGCCTTTACTGTTTCCGTTGATTTAAAGGGACATGGGGTAACATCCGGAATTTCCGCAAGTGATCGGTCAAAAACAATTAAAGCACTGGTAGATTTGAAAACAAAATCCTCTGATTTAGTTAGACCTGGTCATATTTTTCCTCTATCGGCTAAAGATGGTGGTGTACTAAGGAGAACTGGTCATACGGAAGCTGCTATTGATATAGCACGTCTTGCAGGTTTTAAGCCTGCAGGTGTACTGTGTGAAATAATGAATGAAGACGGTACGATGGCAAGACTTGCTGATCTTTTCAAAGTAGCAAAAAAATTTAACCTCAAAATTATATCTATTGAAGACCTTGTATCATACAGAATGGCTAATGATAGACTAATTGAATTTATTGAAAAGTTTGATTTAAAAACTAATTATGGAAAATTTGAATTACACACTTTTAAACAAAAAAATAATGATTTAATTCATATTGCACTAACCAATGGTAATTGGAGAAAAGAAGACCCAGTCTTATGTAGAGTAAATTCTTTTGGTTCTATAAATAATATAATTGACGATTTAGTTTTAAATGAGGATAAAGATATTAGAAAAGTTAGTGAGCTGATCAAAGAAGATAAAAGGGGCGTAATGGTATTTATTAATCAAGATTATGAGACTAAGCCCTTACTAAAAAGAATAAAAAATCTTAAAAAAACTGAAAAATTAGGTTCATCGCACAAACCTTTTAAGAAGATGGATGAAAAAGACTATGGAATAGGTGCACAAATTCTACATAATTTGGGAGTCAGTAAAATTAAGCTTCTTACAACCAAAAACAGAAAAATAAAACGTGTTGGAATGGCAGGATATGGATTAGAAATTATTAAAACAATTAATTTTTAAAAGAACCACAGCTTAACAGCTATAATCAACGCAGAAATTACTAAAAATATTTTAATTACACCCTCACCTTTTTCAACTGAAAATCGGCTAGCGTTCCACCCTCCTATCAAGGTCCCTAAACCTAAACATAAACCATAGGGCAAATCAACCAAGCCATTAAAAAAAAAAGTCAAAAAAGCACCAATTGTATAAACAAGAACTATAACAACTTTTGTTGCATTTACCATAATTAAATTAAGTCTATTGTAATAATGCAAGAATAACATAATTATAAATCCAATTCCAGCATTTATAAAACCCCCATATATTCCCAATAAGAAAAAAACTAGACAAGATATTCTTAAATGTTTTCCTGTTAACCTAAAATTAAGTTTTCCATATCCAATTGCAGGCTTTAAAATTATTATTAGAATAACTAATATCATAATAATTGATAAAATTTTATTAAATGTTTCGTCTTTTATGTCAACAGCTATATGAGCACCTATAACAGAACCTAATAGAGCACAAGCACCTGTGTAAGCACTGAAGGGATATGTTGATATACCTTTGCTTTTAAATCCCATGTTTGCAGAAAAAGCTGTCATCATAATAGCTATTCTGTTAGTTCCATTTGCAACATTTGATGGTAAACCCAAAAAAATTAATATTGGAAGAGTAATTATTGAGGCGCCACCTGCCATTGTATTTATGATAGAAACAATAAAACCAAGAAAGATTAAAAAAGGATATTCCCATGGGATTTCTATTAAGTAATGCATAATCCTCTAAATTATACATATTATTCGTTTATAAATTATTTAATAAAAAAAATTAGTGTTTATATTTGCAATCCGGAGAAATGGCAGAGTGGTCGAATGCACCGGTCTTGAAAACCGGCGTGCCGCAAGGTACCGGGGGTTCGAATCCCTCTTTCTCCGCATAAGCCCTGTATTTCATTGCAGGGTTTTTTATTTAATAATATAATGATTGAAACAACAAATTAGTACATTTAAATTAATTTGGAAATATCCAAATCATAAAGTCTTTTTAGATGTTCTAAGTATCCATCAATTTTAAAAAAAAACTTAAATGAGTCTAAATGGTCCACTTATTGATGTGTACTTCAGTGAATATCTTAAAAAAAATTATCTAAATTTACTTTATGAGAATTTTTATTATTCTTTTATTTCCTTTTTTAGTTTTTTCACAGACTAATGTTGTTTCAACTGGATCTTTTGAATCCAATTTTCAATTAGTTCAAAGTGAAATTGCATCTGTGTACAACCCAAAAACAACTACATTTATCGGAAATAAGTATTTTTTTAAATCATCTAAGCCCGCTACGCTAGTTTTATTTGACTCCGATGAGCCAATAACTGTAAAAACTAATTACAATTTATTAGATCAAACTTTTGATGTAATTAGTGATGATAATGATAAAACACTTAAACTACTACCTAACAAGATTTTAAGGGTTACCTTTGATGATAGGATATTTATTTCTAAAAATGGAAAGTTTTATGAATCCTTACATGAAAATTATGAGTTTTCGTTATTGGCTGACACCTTCCTTGAAGCGTATATTCCTGATTATCAACCAGGGATACAAGAAAAACCTGACCCAAGATACAGAAGAAACAACTCAGTTTTTTTGTACTACAAAGACAGGTTTACTTACATAGAAAGACGAAAAAACTTCCTTATATCTATGTTTCATAAATCTAAATCAAAAGAGATTAATAATTTCTATAAGAAAAATAAAATATCACCAAGAAATAATGACGAGCTAAGCAGATTGTTTGTTGAGTTTTTTAAGTTTATAAATCTATAAATTTAATAATAGTTTTGCTCTATTACTTATTTCTTTCCAATTAGAACTGTCTATTAAACTTTCATCTGCTATCCAACTTGTGCCAATACCAATTATATTTTTATGTTTCAAATAAGGTTTAATATTGACTGATGTGATTCCACCCATAGCTATGAATTTTAAATTTTTAATTTTACTCTTTTCTATAATTGAATCTAAATTTGAGACACCACCTGATTTTTCAGCAGGATAATATTTTAAATATTTACAACTGTGTTTAACAGCAGAAATTGTATCATCAATATTTGAAATACCAGGGATGAATTGAATATCTAACTTATTTGCATTATTTAAAATCTTGATATCTGTATTAGGCGAATATGCATATTTAATCCCTAATGATTTAATAAAATATAAATCCTCAAGTGTTAGAACTGTTCCAACACCAATATTAAATTGAAATTTAGAATTTCTAATTATCTCAATTGCTATTTTTGATTGTTTTGTTCTTAATCTAATATCTAAATTAATAATACCAGAGTCATACAAACATTTTGCAAGATCTAATGATTTCTTGTAATCTTGGATAGTTAAAACAGATATTATTTTATTATCTTTTAACATTTTTAATTGAGTTTAACTTAAAATCATCAATTTCATCATCATTAAGGATATTAACATCGCCAAATTTAGTATGAGAAAGTGCAAAAGCAGATGTAGCATATGTAATAGTATTTTGAGCATCATAATTATTAAAAAAACAATTCATATTTGCAGCTAAAAAAACATCACCAGCACCAACTCTATCAATTTGATTTACTTTGTAAATTTCACTCAAATAAATACTTTTATCTTTAAAGAGCGCACCACCTAACATGTCATTTACTCTGACCGTCATTCCTATATATGGTATTTTAAATTTTTGACTAATAAAATTAATAGCATCTTTTGTTTGAAAGAAAAATTCTTCATTTTTTACTTCAAATAAATGATCAAATACTTTTGATAATGTATTTGCATTGGTAAATAAAAAATCGACATGTTTTAAAATCTTATGGTTAAATTTTTTACAATCTTCTAATGACCATAGGTTTTCTCTATAATTAATGTCATAGATAATTTTTATATCATTTTTTTTAGAAATATTGACCATTTTCATAATATTATCATAACAAATTTTTGACAATGCAGGGCTTATTCCTGAAATGATTAAATATGAAATATCCTCTAAAATTTTATTGAGGAAGTCCTCCGATATTCTATACTTAGAAAAACTTGAATCTTTTCTGTCATATACAATTTTTGATAATTTATTATTCTTTCCTGGTGTTGTGTAATATAATCCTAATCTATTATCATCAAACATGACTTTGGGTTTTACATTATGATTTTCAAGAAACTTTATTGATTTTAATCCGATATCATTTTTAGGAAAGGCAGATAAAAATGTGCAATTATGTCCTTTACTAGCTAAGAAACATAATGAATTAGATTCTGATCCTCCAAAATTAGTTTTAAACTCCTTTGATCTATTAGTTGTTATATAATTATCAACAGGAGTATGTCTAAGCATCAATTCACCATATCCAAGAATATTTGTCATTTATACAGAGTTGCCAAGCCCTAATACAACAGCAGATATAATAAGTACAAGTAAACCTAAAAGCAGTTTATTGAATGGTTTTCTTGCATTTTTCCATTCTCCTGCTCTATATGCCCAGTAATTACTTATAATAAGTGATAAACCTAATAAAATTGGCCATCCAATAACTGGACCTATTTCGCCAAGTAATGCAGCTCCTTGTCCATAAACACCGAGAGCAGCAAACCAGCAGAAACCTGCAATAAATGACCACTTATATGCATTCTTAGCATTTTTTAGTGAAAATGTATTCCAAGAATTATTCTTTATTAATAAAAATATTGCATAACCAAAATTCATCATAAATGCACCCAAAAGAACAATTACCCATGCAGCTAAACTTGAATTCCTGGCAATAACACCATATTCTTGTGCCTTCTCAGCAATTGGTGCAGCATTAGCAAATCCTACATTTAAGAGTGATGATAATAATCCACAGGTAACTGCTATTAAAATTCCTTTTACAATATTACTTGACTTATTATCACTGCTTAAAAGTTTATCTCTTTCAATTCCTGCTTTTGCAGTAATAGCAACACCGATTAAGGAAATTAGTAAACCAGCAATTATATAAGGAAATGAGGGCTGAGAAGTAGCATTTTCAATTTGAAACAAAGGAATCAGACTTCCAGCTGAACCAGCTAAACCCATGACAATACCCATTGTTAATGATAATCCAATATAGGGAACACTAACTCCAAACATAATACCGCCAATTCCCCACAGGAACCCAAATAACATTGCTAAATAAATGGCATCATTTGGAGAATTTGAGATAATTTCAAAAAGATCTGGGATTGCTAAAATTGCCCATATCATTGGAAATAAAATCATTGCAACCAAAACATGCACAACCCACCACGATTCCCAAGACATAGGATTCATATACTTCATGCCTAATCCAAAGGTTCCTTGAAAAAAGCTAGCAAAAATTAACAGTAAAAAAGGTAAAAATAGTTCCATAATAAATTATTTAGCAATACTGATTCTTTTTTTGATCAAGTAGTCCTCTAATGCCAATTCTGAGCAATCATGTCCAATTCCGCTCTCTTTAATTCCACCATGAGGAAGATATATATCATACTTAATCCCATTTACATGAATTTCGCCAAAGTCAAGCTCATCTACAAACTTATCAATTCTTTTTTTGTCTTTAGTAAATAAATATGAAGCCAGTCCATATTGGGTTTTGTTAGCCTGCTTTAAAACCTCGTTGTCATATTTAAATTTAATTATACTTGCCACTGGTCCAAAAATTTCCTCATGAAATATAGACATTGATTCATTAATTCCAGAGATTACTGTTGGTTCAAACCAATTACCATTCATTTCAGGAATTCCTCCTCCATATTCTAAATTCCCACCAGAATCGATAGTGTTTTTAATTAAATTAGTTATTCTATCTCTCGATTTTTTAGAAATTAATGGTCCGATTTCAAAATCTAAATCTTCAGAATATCCGATTTTTAAATTTTTTGCTTTTTCAATCAAACCATATAAAAACTTATCATATACTTTTTCATGAACAAAAAATCGATTAGCAGCAACACAGATTTGCCCACAGTTACCAAACTTTATAGCTGCACCTATATTAATTGCATTGTCAAGATCAGCATCATCGAAAACAATAAACGGAGCATTTCCACCTAATTCCATACTGTATTTTTTAATTGAAGTTGAGGAGTCAGAAATAACTTTTTTGGCTGTTTCTGTAGAACCGATCATTGTTATAAGATTTGGTATTGTACTTTTTGATAGAGTTTGAGCGACTTCAGTTGGCTCTCCACATATAATATTAATTACCCCTTTTGGAAAATTAATTTCTTTTAAGAGATTCCCTATGATATATAAAGATATTGGAGATAATTCTGAGGGTTTTAGTATAAGACTACATCCAGAGGCCAAAGCAGGTCCAATTTTAAATCCAGCATTAAGTAGGGGAAAGTTCCAAGCTAAATAAGCCACAACTACTCCAATTGGTTTAGATACTAGTTTGTGATTGTGAGTCTCATCGTTTAAAGCTATCTTCTCGGTTTTAACAAAATCATCAATTACATCAGCATAATATTCTAAACTATTGGTAATGGATTCAATATCCTCAGCTGTAGCTGAATATGGTTTACCCATTTCATATGAAATTGCTTTTCTTAGTAAAACTTCGTTTTCCAGTATTTTTTCTCTAAAGATAGACATCCACTCTTTCCTCTTTGTTAAAGGAAGTTTCGACCAGACTTTAAACCCTTTTGAAGCAGATTTCAAGGCTAGGAGAGAATCTTTTTGGTTACCCCAAGACAAAGAAGCAATTTTCTGTCCATTCAAAGGGCTGTAAATATCTTTTGTGAGTTTATCAACTGATGATTTCATATCACCATCAATGTACATTTGAAGATTTCCAAATTCCATAATCAGATTTTTACTTTGTTAAGATAGGTTTCATCAACATCAATTCCTAAACCTGGTTTATCGTTAACTTCAATATAACCATCTTTCATTACAATATTATTTTTAATTATATTTTCTCTTATTTTATTTTCTGTTCTGTCAAACTCAATATACGCATCTTCTTGATACAATCTTCCTGGGATTGGTTCAAGATTAGATATAAAGTTAATAGCTGTAAAGAATGCAATTCCTGAGCCCCAGGTATGAGGGATAACCTTTACACCTTTTGTAGAGGATAATGCTGTTATCCGCTTTGCCTCAGTTAAACCTCCACATGAACAAATATCCATTTGCAAAAAATCAATACAATTTTTATCCAATAGTTTTTGAAATCCATATCTTAGATATTCACACTCACCTGCTGCGACGGGAATTGATGATTTTGCTTTAAAATCAGAATACTGATCATAAAATTCAGGGGAAAGTGGTTCTTCAAACCACTTAATATCAAAGTTTTCTAATTTTTTTGATAAATGTAAAGCCTCGTCATATGAATATGCATGATTTGCGTCAATCATTAATTCAATATTATAACCAATTGCATTTCTAACCTCTTTAACATTTTTAAAATCATTTTTTAGGTTTAGACCAACTTTCATCTTGATTGATTTAAAACCATCTTTTACATATCCTAATGCTTCTTCGCACAATTCTTCTGTGAGTGTTTTTGATTTGGAAAAATAAAGGCCAGTAGCATATGGTCTAATTTTATCTCTATGTGAACCTCCTAAAAGAGTTGAAATTGGCTGCTTGTGATATTTTCCCTTTATATCCCATAAGGCAACATCAATTGCACTTATTGCTGAAAGAAATACGCCAGATCTTCCATAGTCATGAACTCTTCTAAATAATGTTGACCAAATAACATCAGATTCAAGAGGACTCATACCAATTATATTTTGTTTGATATAATTAATACTCTCTTTAACAACTGGTGCTGGTCCGTATGCTTCACCCCATCCAACTAATCCATTATCACATATAACTTTGACAATACATATTTTTCGATTGCTATACTCCCACTGTGAAAAGAAAAATTCTTTCTCTAAATTTTCATTTAAAACATATGGAATGATCTTTACTATTTTCATAAGCTTAAAAGCCTTGCCATAGACCTTTTGAATCTGTTTCAAGATAATTTATTTCTATTTCTTTTTCAAAAAAATTAAAACCCTCAATAATATCATCAACTTTAAATGCACCAGGGTGATATATATTATTTATTGGTTGAATTAAAACCTCTTTAGGCCAATGATTTTTCTTAAAGATGTTATTTTCAAAAAAAACATTTTTAATTTGAGAACCGCCCCTAACATCTGGCTTGTATTGATCTCCTAAAACCATTACTGGGTCATTTTCAAAATAAAAAATATTATTAGCTACAAAAACTCCTCTAGCTGCTTTATCAACAGCAATTTTTGGAATGATATCTTTTCCTACGTACACTTTATTTCCATATATATAAGAATTAAATGGACCATTTCTTTCCTTTCCTCTACCAATATAACCACTTAACCAAAAAGTTTTTCCTTCTTGGAAAGCACCATTTTTTCCCTTGACACGGTGACCATCATTTATACTAATGTTGTTTCGATAAGCACAATTATAATTATTTCCTAAAATCTCTATAAAACCTCCTGCATTATTTTTACTTAAATTATTTTCAACTATAATATCATTACAATTAAAATCTATATGACATCCTGCTGAATCTGCAGGTCCATTCGCATTTTGAAATTTATTGTTTGATATTAGTGCAAATGAACTTCCCCAAGTCCAAAGTCCACTTCCCCTTCCCCATTTTCTAGTATCATCAAAAGACCCTGAATAATTTATGTCATTTCCATTAGCATATAGGTTTTTTGTAGAGTTAAAAACCATTCCAGGTCCACCAGATCTCAAAACAATATTATTAAGAATTTCAAGATTTTTAAATTGATTTTCTCTAACACCTTTAAATCTTATTGCAGTATGGGATATGTTTTTAAATTGTGAATTATTGATTGTAATATTTTCTAAGTTTCCATTTTCGGATAGATTAACTATCCTTATTCCCCATCCGTAACTCTTAGTTCCATTTGGTGTACGAACTTCTTTTTCACTTCTAAGATATCCTGGATTCTCATAGAAAATATCTCTTATTTTGACCTCAGATATGTTTAAATTATTATAAATTTTTTCATCAGTAACTAAATATAAAATACCTGTTCTTAAATCAGTTTTTAATTTATTATGTAAAAATTCATTAGCACCTCCACCATTTGCAGTTATTTCAATATTACTGATATTTATATTAGATGAGTTTTCAATAAAAACGGCAGCTATTTTTCCTTTTGAATTGATAATTGGTATTTTTTTGTTATTATCAACCAGATAATTGGAAACTTCAATTCCATTTTTATTAATCAAATTAATTGTATTAGTAAAAGTTGAACCATTTGCTAATAATACTTTATCACCTTTTTTTAAGTTTATGTTTTGAAGAAAATAAAAGCTTTTAAATGGCTTTTCTTTCGTTCCAAGGTTTGAATTATCTCCCGAATTAGAATTAAAGTAGTAGGAATGACCTATTTCATTTTTTTCACCATATTGAACTTGATTACATGAAATAAAAAATGAAATAAAAAAGAAAATACAGATTTTATTCATCTAATTTCCGTTGTATGCACCAATATTAGGTTTTGAATTTGAGCTAACAGAATTTCCAAAGTAATCTCTACCGCCATTATTCTGTATATAGTTTTTAACATCATCACTTCCTTTAATAATGTAGCCTGTTCCTAAAGCTGGACTTGCAGATTGTAATTTATAGTCATTAGCTGTTGTACCACCAGGATTTACAAGTAAAGGATTTGTAAATAGTTCTGTTCCGTTATGCTCATAGTCTGAGGAACCGTCGATAATTAAGTTTCCATAAAATAAATTATTCTTCCAATCATTCATTGTGCCATCATTCCTTGTGTCAATCTTTAGTTTAGCTTTGTCGCTTATATAAATTAGGTTGTTATATATGTATGTTTCTTTTGTATTTGGTCTTATAAATATCTGTAAATGGTCAAATGGAGCATTATTATTGGCAGGATTTTGACTTGGAATAAAGACAGTATTATTATAGATAAAATTATCCTGAGAGCCAATTCTCCTGGTGTTACTACCAGCATAATCAGAAACCCAAAATGTTTTTCCGACATTAGAATTTGTTCTTCCACCATCACCTATACTGATATTGTATCTATATCCACACATAATATTTTCACCTAATATTTCTGCAAATCCACCATAGTTATTTTTACTTAAGTTATATTGAATTACTACTCTTTCACATCCCCAATCAATATGTGCTCCATAAGAATCTGCTGGTCCATAGACATCTTCAAAAATATTATTCTGAATTACTGTATCATTACAAGTGTAAGTCCATAAACTACTTCCTCTGTTCCACATTCTGTTATCATTTCCAGATCCAGATCCCTTAAATTCAGAATTCTCAACAACAACATCTTTACATCTCGCCAAGACTATTCCTGAGCCCCCAGTGTCATTAAACTTGCTGTTCTTGATAGTAATATTTCTGTGATAGTAATCAGCCTGAGCGCCAGACATTCTGTTTACTATATGAATTCCATAGTGTCCAGTGTTAGAAATGTCTAAATTATCAACCTCTATTCCGTCATAATAATTTAAAACATTATCATCATTCAATGATTCAAATCTTACAGCATAACCTTGATAGTTATTGTCTGAATTTGAAGGGGTTGGATATATCTCTGAAATTTTAATATCATTTAGTTTTATTCCATTTATGTTTGAGGAACCATGCCTTAAAAATAATAGGCCAAATCTTTCATCTTCTCCAGATCGATTTGATTGATTCATCAACTTAACTGACCCATTACTGTCTTTATGCGATGCCTCATTAGTCAGCTCTAAGCCACTAATATTAACATATTCTTGATTTTCAATAAATACAGCTGCTTGAAAACCATTTCCATCAATTTTGGGTTTATTACCACTAGAATACCTTTCAATTGAAATAGGCTTATCCTCAGACCCTGAACCTCTTAGTTTAAAATACCCTTTCCAGGTCTCACCTGATTTAAATTTTAACTTATCGCCTGGTTTGAAAGTTATACTATTTACTTTGCCAAGATTTTTGAACGGCTTATCTTCACTTTTACCATCATTGTTGTCATTTCCAGAATTATAACTTATGTAGTAAGTGGTATCTCCAGGTGATGTTGTCGAATCAAAATCATTAGGATCTGTAGTATCTGTAGTTCCTGAATTATTTCCACCTCCATTATTATTACCTCCTCCATTGTTATTTCCTCCACCATTGTCTGTACCCACCGAATCACCTCCAGAGTCTGAAGAACAGGCGATAACAAAAATTGATATAATTAGTAAAAAAATTTTCTTTTTCATAGTTTAGTAATAATGATGTTTTAACTGATTTCAATAAATATAAATATAAATATCATGATAAGAAATACTCTAACCACCATATTGCTCTTTTTTCTATTTTTAGGATGTAATACTCAATCAATTGATAAACCAAATATTTTATTAATCATGGTCGATGATTTAAATGATTATAATCAAGACTTAATGGGACATCCACAAGTACTAACACCCAACATCAAGGAATTTTCAGAAACAGCCTTATCGTTTACAAATGCTTATTCAAATGACCCGATGTGTGGACCATCTAGAGCTAGTATGTTTACAGGAGTATATCCTCATATTTCATCTCATCTATGGCAATATAATTGGAAAAATAATGAAGTGCTGAAAAACACAAAGACAATAATGGAAAAGTTTAAAGAGAATGACTATAACGTTATCGGAAGTGGAAAGTTGTTACATCAAAACGAAAAAAGTATTTGGACTGAGTTTAAATACGAAGCTGACTACAGCCCTGTTGCATATATTGGCGAATGGAAAAAGGGGAAACCAGGAATTGCTCATCCTCATGTTCCCAAGCCATATAGAGTTATAAAAGAATTGGATGGATGGAATATGGCTGGTGGTCCTATAGATGGATCATATGGTCCCTTGATAAACCTTGAGGGTGTTAAAGTTGATGGTAAACAAGTTAGATGGGCATATGGACCTCAAAGACAAGGTAAAGATTTTAAATATATAGATGACTATAACAGAGATTTGACCCCAGATGAAATTAATGCTGAATGGGCCGAAAAAAGACTTCTTGAACTTGCCAATTCTAACGATGAGAATCCTTTTTTTATGGCTGTTGGTTTTTTAAGACCTCACACCCCTTTAATTGTACCACAGAAATATTTTGATATGTATCCACTTGAGGATATTAAGCTGGCAAATATTCTAGAAAATGACAAAGATGATACCTTCCTTCATTTGGTAGATCAATTTGAAACAAAAGGTAGAAGAGTTAGATCAATCGAGATGTATAATAATTTAGTTGCCTCGTATGAAGATAATAAAGAGGGATTAAAGAGATTTACACAAGCATATTTGGCTTGTGTTACAGCAGTTGATGAAAACATAGGTCAAGTATTAAGTGCCGTGAATAAAACTAAACTTAAGGATAATACAATTGTAATTATCGCAAGTGACCATGGGTGGACGATGGGCGAAAAAGAACATGTTTATAAAAATTCTCTTTGGGAAGAAAGTACAAGAGTTCCTTTAATAATTAGAGCACCTGGAGTTTCAAAACCAAATACAAAAGTAAATCATCCAGTCTCCTTAATTGATGTCTATCCTACCCTATTAGATTTAGCTGGTTTAGATTTTATTACTAAAAGAAATGATAAAGGAAGTTCACTTAATGGATTTAGTTTGAAACCATTTTTAAAAAACCCAAAAAAAAATAAATGGGATGGACCAGAAGCTGCACTTACAGTTGTTTATTCATCTGATGAAAATGAAACAATACCCTCAAATCATCATTATTCAATTAGAACAAAAGATTGGAGGTATATTTTATATAATTCTGGACAAGAAGAACTTTATAATAATGCCAATGATCCAAAGGAATGGAATAATTTAATTTTTAATGATGATCATCCAAAGACTAAAGAAATGAGAGAATTATTAAAAAAAATAACTTATCCTGTAGTTCCACAAGGTTTTTCCAAAATTAAATGAATGAAAAAAATTTTATCAATAGCCTTTATTTTTCTATTTATAATTAATTACTCTCAAGTTAGAGATGACATTACTTATTTGAATGGTGAATGGGAAATAATATATGATTATGATAATATTGGTAAACTACAAGCTTACAACACAGATGAAGGATTCTCAAAAGGAGAAATTGAAAAAATTACTGTTCCAAGTGTATGGGAGAGATTTAAAAAAGATTATGAAGGGGTTGTTTATTACAGAACTAGTTTTAATGTAAATAAAGATTATAAGGATAAAAAAATACACCTGAATTTTAATGCCTCAAACTACATAACTGAAGTTTTTCTTAATAATAATTCTGTAGGTTTTCATGAGGGAGGATTCAGCCCTTTCAGTTTTAATATTGAGCACATTATTAATTATGATAGTGAAAACATATTAATTGTAAAGGTAATGGGACCAATAACAATTCAAGATAAAATTATTGATGGAATTGGTCAGATGGAAACCCCGCAATGGAGAGGTTCATACACTGGTGGAATATGGCAGGATGTATTTCTTTCATACACTGGTCAGACTCATATCAATGATGTATTTATTACTGGAAACTTTAGGAATGGTGAAATTGAGGTTATTAATGAGATAAATAATGGTATTGGCGATGGGTTATATAAATTAATATTTAATATTAATAAAAAACAAAGGTTTGAAGAACTATTTGCTCTGGAAAACACAAATTTAAAAGTAATAAAAAAGATTAAAAATAATATTGAGAACCACAAAATATGGTCACCAGAAAGCCCAAATCTTTATGAATTCGAGATCAAATTACAAAAGATCAATATTTTCAATAAGGATACCATTATTACTGAGCTTGACAGAATCAAAGAAACTTTTGGCTTTAGAGAATTTACTGTTAAAAACAATAAATTTTATCTAAATGATAAACCATTATACTTAAAAGCAGCCTTTTTTGAAGGATTGTACCCTGTTAAACTATCATATCCTGATTCAAAAGAAATGATGGTAAAGGAAATTCTTTTAGCAAAAGATGCAGGATTTAATATGATTAGACCTTGGAGAAAGCCACCTCCAAAAGAGTGGCTTCACTTAGCAGACTCAATTGGGGTTCTTACAGTGGGAAGTATGGCAATAGAATGTATGGATATGCCTATAGAAACACCTTATTTACCACAAAGAGTTGAAAATGAAATTACTGAGGCGATTTTAAGAGACAGAAACCACCCCTCGGTAGTTCAATGGGAGTTATTTAATGAAATACGAAGACCTGTATTAGCTAATATGCTTAAACCAATGTCATTAAAAGCAAGAGAATTAGATCCAACAAGGTTGATATTAGATGAATCTGGAGGATGGGCTGAAGGTGCTAAACTATATCTACCATACAGTACAAAAGCATTCAAATTCAATGATATTCATAATTATCCAGGACCAAACATAAATAACAATAAGTTTGATGGATTTTTGACTATTGGTAAAACACCAGAGGAGAATAAAAAACTTGGTTTAAATGCTAGAACACCAGGGAGAAATGTAGTTCCAAATATTCCTTCATATGTATCTGAAATTGGTTATGGAAGTCTTCCTGATCTTGAGGATAATGAGGTTGATTTTTTAAAAAAAGGAAATCCTATCACCTATCCATATTTATATCATCTAAGATTTAATAAAGAAATAAAAGAAAAATTGAAAGTAACGGGTCTGAATAAATTGTTCAAAAATGCCAGTGCATTTTACAAAAAACAGCAAGAAATTCATGGAATTGCAAATAAAAGAATGCTTGAAGCCATCAGATCAAATGACAACGTTATAGGTTATTGTGTACATGCTCTAACGGCTGGTGATTGGATTATTGGTGCGGGACTCCTTGATCTATGGAGAAATCCTAAAGGATTAGCTTATGATTTAACGAAAGAGGCTAACTCATCCAAGATAGCTGTTTTAAGAACTAACAAAAAAAATTATTTTGCAGGTGAAAATGTTGATATTTCTTCATTAATAATTAATGAAAATGAATTGCAAAAAAATCAAGTTACAATATCTGTATACAGGTTATCCAAAAATAAAAATGAGCTCATTTTTAAATATCAAAAAACTCACGAGGTTAAAAATGGTATAAACAACATTGAGAAAATTAGTCTAGGCAATGATTTATTAGAGGGAAAATATAAAGTTGAAATATCATTGATTAAAAATGGTAAAAATGAATATTCAACCGCCATTAATTTCAATATTTTCTTTATTGATAGAAGACAAAAGAATTTAGAAATTTCATTACTCGAGGATGATAAAAAAATGATAAATTTTTTTAAAAAATACAACATAAGTTATGAGTTATTTAGTGATAAAACCAAAATCAATAAAACTTTAATTGTTAATCAAAGTGATACAGATTTCTACAGCTCTACTGATGGTAATATTGTTGAAAAAAATAATGAAAAGGCTAGCATAGAATATAGTGATATAATGGAGGAAATTAACAATTTTACTTACAAAGGGGGTAATGTTGTTTTTTTAAAAATACCTGGAAAAACTCGAAAGAGAATTGGACCTAATCTTACATTTGTTTCTGATGGTATTGATTATTTACCTAGTAAACCGATCAAAAATATATCACAAGGATTATGGGATGGTATCTTACATATCAATAAAAGGCATCCATTTTTTAATGAACTTCCTGTAAATGTTAATATGAGCGATGTATATGAGAATATTGCCCCAACAATCAGTTTAAGAAATTTTAAAGGCAATAATATAGTCCAAACAGTTGCATTTGACAGAATTCCTGATGGAAATATTCTTAAAAGAAATTATATTGGATCTGGAGAAGTATGGGCAGGATCAGATCTTTCGATTGTCAAGTATGGAAAAGGTAAAATGGTTTTATCAACTCTAAAGCTCATAGAAAATTTAAATTATGATCCAGTATCAGAAATCATATTATTAAATATTATTAAGTATTTTAGATAGTAATGGTTACAGAAACATATGTGATTGAATTTCTTTCAAGTGAGTGGATTATAAATACATTAGTCTCAATAGTTGTTATTATTATATTACTATTCATTGGAAGAATATCATCCTATAATCAAAGATTAAATTTAGCTAAAGCTATTGCTATTCTTCTAATAATTTCTACAATTACGGAACATTCTCGGAACATAATTAATGGATATTGGAATATTTCTGATAATTTACCTTTGCACCTATGTGGTATTTCAAATTTAATTGCTTGTTTTATTCTTTTTACAAAAAAGAATAGAGTATTATTTGAGTTTTTGTTTTATGCAGGAATTATTGGTGGAATCCAAGCCTTCTTAACTCCTCAAATAAATAATTTTGATGGTTCTTTTTTTGAGTATTTTAGTTATCATTTTTCTCACGGCAGTATAGTATTCCTCCCAATTTTTATGTACTTAAACTTAAATTATGAACTAACAAAATTTTCTTGGCTAAGGGTTGTGCTATACTTAAATATACTTCTCACTTTTGTAATGCCATTAAACTTTCAGATAGATTCTAACTATATGTATTTAGCATATCCGCCAAATGTAAATAATCCACTAATTCTTGGCGAATGGCCATACTACATATTATACTGGGAATTTATAATTGTTATTTTCACTTATACGACATATGTAATTTCTACTAGAAAATCTCTATAAAAACTATGAAATCACCAATAGAAACTTTCACAAATTGGGTAAAAACTGGAAAAGATGAAGGTATGGAGAAAAACCATAAAGAGCCAGTAAAAAAAATGATTGAATTAATATTAGTATCCAACAAAGAATTTTCGATTATCGATGCTGGATGTGGAAATGGTTGGGCAGTAAGACTAATTTCTAGTAATAAAAATTGCTTAGTTGCTTCAGGCGTTGACGGATCAAAACTTATGATTAAAAAGGCTAAAAAGATTGATAAAAAAAATCAATATTTTCATGGAGAACTAAATACTTGGATTCCCAAAAAAAAAGTAGATGTGGTAATGTCTATGGAAGTTTTTTATTATTTTGAGGATCCTCAATGCATAATAAGTAAAATTTATGATGAATGGTTAAACCCTGGCGGTCAATTAGTTATTGGGCTTGACTTTTATTTTGAAAATCCTGATTGCCACAATTGGCAAGAGCAAACAGGAGTCTCTATAATGAAACTATTGAAAATTAATGATTGGATAAGATTATTTAAAAAGGCTGGATTTAAAGAAGTAAATAAATATCAGTTTTGTCAGTCTAAGTCTTGGAAAGGGACATTAGTCATCCAAGGGAGTAAAATCTAATATTGATTTATCAATAGAAATTACACCACCTTTTAAATCATATATGTTTTTATAGCCATTTTTAACTAAAATTTCTGCCCCAATTAAACTCCTTCTTCCTGACCTACAGTACAATAATATATTATCCTCTTCATTGAATTTTTCAAATCTTTCTAAAAAAACTGAATCATAGAAGTCAATATTAATTGAGTTTGGTAATCTGTTCAAGTTGAACTCATCAACGGTTCTTACATCAATTAATTTAAATTTATTTTTCTTGCTTAATTCTAAATATTCATTATAATTGATTGAATAAGGTTGAGAATAAGAATATAGAGATAAGAAAAAAACTATAAGTAAATTAATCTTAATCATTAGCTTATTAATTTATTTATTGATGAATATCCCTTTTCAACATTAACTAAGTTTGTATATCCATTTTTAAGTAAAATTGAACATGCTATAACGCTTCTGTAGCCACCTGCACAAAATAATTGCAGTTTTTTACCTTTAGAATAGGATAACTTAGAATCAATTTTATTTAATGGAATATTTATTGCATTTTTTAATGAACCATTATTATACTCAGTCTTAGTTCTAACATCTAATATATTTGAATCAGAATTATTTTTTATAAATATTTCCGGATCTATACTTTCAAGAGAATTTGTTTCATGATACAATTCTAGATCAGTACTATTATCACATGAAATATGACCCAAACAATTGTCAAACCCAATTCTAGATAATCTTGTAATTGCTTCTTTTTCTCTGTTTAATTCGCAAATAATTATAATTGGAGTGTTAATATCTTTTAAAATTTCACCCACCCAAGGTGCAAAACGTCCATCCAAACCAATATATATTGAGTCTTTCAAATGACATTCAATGAACTTTTCTGTTTTTCTAGTGTCAAGTAAAATAATACTATCATTATTTATTAGGTCTTTAAAATGAAGAGGATCTATTTTTTTTAATGATTTTTTTAAAATATCATCCAAATCACAATATCCCTCTTTGTTAAGCTTAACATTTGATGGAAAATATGCTGGCGGGTCTGGAAGATTTTGAGTAAGTTCTTGAACAAATTCCTCTTTATTTAACTTTCCATTCAAAGAGTAATTAACTACTTTTTGATTAGACAATGAATCAAATGTTTCTTTCATCATACTCTTTCCACATGCAGAACCTGCTCCATGACCTGGATAAACAGTGATACTATCATCTAATGGCTTTATCTTGTTATTAATTGAATCATACAGTAAACCTGCTAAGTCTTGTTTACTAACATCTCTATATCTTTGTGCCACATCAGGAATACCAACATCACCTAAAAATAAGGTATCGCCAGTAAAAATTGAATGTTGTTTTTCATTTTGATCAAAAAGTAAATATGATGTACTCTCTAATGTGTGACCTGGTGTATGAATAACTTTAATTTTAATTTTTCCTATTTCAAAAAAATCACCATCTTTTGCAATAATTGCATCATATTTTGGGTCAGCATTAGGGCCATAAACAATAGGAGATTCGGTCATCTTAGACAGAGTCAAATGTCCGCTTATAAAATCAGCATGAAAATGAGTTTGAAATATAAATTTTATTTTAGAATTTGATTTTTTTGCTTTATCAAGAAAATGATTAATTTCTCTTGAAGGATCAATCACAGCAGCTTCTCCATTACTTTCAATATAATAAGATGCCTGTGATAAACATGATGTATAAATTTGCTCTACTAACACGATACAAATTTAAAAAAATATGATTGAATTTATTATTTATTTAATTTGAACTACTTTTAGAAAAGCTATGAAGTTTGGAATAATAAATTTAAACATTGTGCCTTTAAGATTAAAAGATGATGCAAAATCTGAAATGATTAGTCAG
This sequence comes from uncultured Bacteroidota bacterium, assembly GCA_902606555.1. Lineage (GTDB taxonomy): Bacteria > Bacteroidota > Bacteroidia > Flavobacteriales > Flavobacteriaceae > Eutrophosalina. Next base: position 47,358 of record CACLGQ010000001.1, on the reverse strand, counting down.
CTCTTTTTTGGCGAAATATTAACTATTATAAATAAATCTGAAAAATGGAGTTTTGTTGAAAGCAATTTAGATAAATATAGGGGATGGATTAGAAACCTTCATTTTAAATCAATAACAAAACATCAAAATGATAAGATTGAATCATATAGGAAAGTTTTTTCATTTACTGAAATTAAATTAGCTAAAAAAAATGATATAATTGAAGTTCCAACTGGAAGCTTAATAAGTTCATCAGGATTTCTTGGATATAAATATAATGTGGTAAATTCAAATGTAAAATTTAAAAAAATAGCAAAAGGATTCTTAAATAGCCCCTATTTATGGGGTGGGAAAACAAAAAATGGTGTTGATTGTTCTGGACTTATTCAATCAATCTATAAAACTAAAAACATAATACTTCCCAGGGACGCCAAAGATCAAATGAAGGTTGGATATATAGTTTCTAAAAAATTTAGGCTTGGTGATTTAGCTTTTTTTGGGGAAAGTAAAAAAAAAATCACACACGTTGGAATGCTATTGGATAATAATAAAATATTACACTCTTATGGTTGGGTTAGAATCGATAAATTAAAGGACGATGGAATTTACAATGATGAAGAAAAAAAAATAACTCATCGATTACAAATTGTAAAGAGAATAGACTAGATCAGTTCACTTGCAACTCCTCAATCTTAGCTTTTAACTGCATGAAACCATCATTGTTTCCAAGCACTCCGTAGATATTTTTTAATGTATTTAAAGCATCAATATTTTCAGGAGATACTTTTAACAAATTTTCTAATAAAGGCACACATTCCTTGTAGAGATCTTCGCGTTCAATTTTCAATTCATCATATTTCATATTGTCCTTACTCGAATTACCAAGACTATTCATTTCTTCCACAATTTTTATCTCGTCCTCTAGAATAACGGAGACTAAGTTTAGGTAAGCATCAACATAATCTGGGATTAATACAATTGCTTGTGTGTAATTTTCCTTAGCAAGAGCTAACTCACCTTGCTCGGCATATATAACTCCTAGATTGTAGTATAAAATGCCATTATTTGGATCTAATTCAATTGCTTTTTGCATTAAATCTTTAAACTTATTTCTATACAATAAAGCTTCATCTTCATCATTTGAATTATTACTAATTCTTATGTACAAATCTGCTTCATTGAGAAGAAGACTAACATCATTAGGTTGAATCCTTCTTGCTTCTCTAATTGCATTTTCAGCAAGATCATTTTTTCCCTGTTGAACATAAATTAATGCTATATTTTTAACAATCTCCGGGAGTCTTGATTCTGTTTGTCCAGTTCTTGGGTTTGAATAATCCTTGGAAGACTTTAATAAATCAAACTCTGTCTTAGAAACCTTTTCTTCGAGTCCAGTCTCGTTATTAGTAACATAATACTCATCAGCAACACCTGTGTAGCCTGAATCTTTAAGTTTTATGTAGTATTCTAATGCTTTATCATAATTTTTGCCATTTACGGCACTCCCCGCAGCAAAATATAAATAATCCGTATACTGGTCTTTATCCATTTCATAAGCCATTATTAATTTATCTGCTGCATCCAAAAAATTGCCATCTTGATTGTCTTTAACTGCGGCGTTTACAATTGAGTTTGAAATAACTGCACTTAAGCTCTCATATTCTTGCTCAACTTTAGTTGGATAAGCAGTTTTATTAATTTTTAATAGACTGTTTAAGGATGAAATCGCATTTTTAAAATCTTTGATCTCAACACTAACTTTAGCATCATAAAAATAAAACTGTGCTTTGTACTTTTCATCTGCTGAAAGAATCAGTGATTTTGAAATATTCAATTCGTCTTTTGCCTCTTCGTAGAATGATTCAATAATTAACTTGTCAATTTTTCTTAACTCTTTTTTTTGTCCTTGAGAATTAAATCCAAAGAAAATAAGTATTATAAATAATATAAATCTCATAATTTTTTAAATGTATTAATTTATTTGATCATCATCAACAACTTCAATATTATCAATGTCTTGAACTTCCTCATCATCTAGTAAAACTTTCGCAACTGCAGCTATTGAATCATTCTCTTTAATATTCATTAGTTTTACTCCTTGAGTTGCTCTACCCATAACTCTGAGCGATGCAACTTCCATCCTTATCGCAATTCCGGATTTGTTAATAATCATTAAATCATCACCATCAGAAACATTTTTAATAGATACTAGGGTGCCAGTTTTTTTAGTTATTGATATTGTTTTGACACCCTTTCCTCCTCTGTTGGTTATCCTGTAATCGTCTAGTTTAGATCTTTTTCCGTATCCATTATCAGAAACAACTAAAATATCACTATCCATATCATTTACAGATAGCATTCCAACAACCTCATCTTTATCATCTTTTAGTCTGACACCTCTAACTCCAGATGCATTCCTTCCCATAGGTCTTGTTTTACCTTCCTCAAACCTAATGCACTTTCCAGATTTTACTGCCATTAGAATTTGTGAATTTCCAGTCGTTAATTTTGCTTCTAGTAATTCATCCCCATCCTTAATTGTTATAGCATTAATTCCATTTGATCTTGGTCTTGAATATTGTTCAAGAGATGTCTTCTTAACTTGCCCTTTCTTAGTACACATGATAACAAAATGATTGTTTATATAAGTTTCATCCTTTAAATCTTGTGTACATATGAATGCTTTAACTTTATCATCGGGTTCAATATTGATAAGGTTTTGTATTGCCCTTCCTTTTGAAAGTTTACTTCCTTCAGGTATTTCAAATACTCTCATCCAGAAGCATTTACCCTTTTGAGTGAAGAACAACATGTATTGATGATTTGTACCTACGAATAGGTACTCTAAGAAATCTTCACTTCTTGTTGTTGAACCTTTTTGACCTACACCACCTCTATTTTGAGTTTTATATTCAGCCAGTGCTGTTCTCTTGATGTATCCTGCATGAGAAATTGTTAGAACTACTTTTTCATCAGGAATCATGTCCTCAATACTTAGTTCACCTCCAGAAAATTCAATAACAGATCTCCTATCATCACCATGTTTTTCCTTCATTTCGACAAGTTCTTCTTTAATAATCATCATTCTTCTATCCTTATCATTTAAAATATCTTTAAGATCTTTTATCAAAACTAACAAGCCATTAAATTCATCTCTTAGTTTATCTTGTTCGAGGCCAGTCAACTGTCTCAATCTCATTTCAACAATTGCCTTTGATTGAATTTCAGATAAATTATATTCTTTTATCAAATTTTTTCTTGCTTCTTCGGCATTGGAGGATTTTTTAATTATTTCTATAACCTTATCGATATTATCAGAGGCAATTATTAATCCCTGAAGGATATGTGCTCTTTCCTCAGCCTTCCTTAAGTCAAACTTTGTTCGTCTAACAACAACGTCATGTCTATGTTCAACAAAATAACTAATCATTTCTTTTAGATTTAATAGCTTAGGTCTTCCTTTAACTAAAGCAATATTATTTACACTAAAAGATGATTGAAGCGCAGTATATTTGTATAATGTATTTAATACAATATTTGGTATTGCATCTCTTTTTAGAATATAAACAATCCTCATTCCTTTCCGATCTGACTCATCCCTTATATTAGAAATACCCTCAATTTTTTTATCATTAATTAATTCCGCCGTTCTTTGTATCATATCAGCTTTATTAACTTGATAAGGTATCTCTGTAACAATTATACACTCACGTCCATTAACATCCTCAAATGATGCCTTGCCTCTCATAACTACTCTACCTCTTCCGGTCTCAAATGCCTCTTTTACTCCATCATATCCATAAATAACACCTCCTGTTGGAAAATCTGGGGCCTTAACATGTTTAATTAGTTCATCAATTTCGATATTATTGTTTTCAATGTAAGCAACAGTTCCATCAATCACTTCCGAAAGGTTATGAGGTGGCATATTTGTTGCCATACCAACAGCGATACCAGATGCTCCGTTTACTAATAAACTGGGAATTTTTGTTGGTAAAACGGTTGGCTCTTTAATCGAATCATCATAATTTAGTTGAAAGTCGACTGTGTCTTTGTCAAGGTCTTCAACCATTTCTTCAGATATTTTTTTAAGTCGTGCTTCAGTGTATCTCATTGCCGCAGGACTATCGCCATCAATAGAACCAAAATTTCCTTGGCCATCAACAAGCATATACCTTAAACTCCATTCTTGTGCCATTCTGACCATTGTATCATATACTGAACTATCGCCATGAGGATGATATTTTCCTAACACCTCGCCCACAATAAATGCGGACTTTTTATACTTGCTATTTGATCTTAAACCAAGTTCACTCATTCCAAATAGAACACGTCTGTGTACAGGTTTTAGTCCGTCTCTTACGTCTGGAAGAGCTCTTGAAACAATAACAGACATTGAGTAATCAATGTATGCTGATTTCATAGCTTCTTCAATGTTTATTGGTATTAATTTTTCACCATCTGCCATAGTTGTTTTTTTGTAATTATAAATATAATTATATGGTAAAAAAACTGAAATTTATATTCGTTGGATTATTATAAACTTATTAACATTTTTATTATGTTTTTAAGAATAGTTTAATTTATTTTAGATTAATTATTTTAATTACTATTTTTGAGATATGGATGATAATTTCTCATCGAGAGTTAAAGACGTTATTACTTACAGCAAAGAAGAAGCTATAAGGTTAGGTCATGACTTCATTGGTACAGAACACCTTCTATTAGGGATATTAAGAGATGGTGGAGGTAAAGCTATTAAAATTTTGAATGCACTTGAGATTGATCTTGATTTTTTAAGAAAAAAAATTGAAATTTTGAGTCCTCCCAACCCTATCATGAATTACGAGGAAAACTTGAGAAAAAATCTTCATTTGACAAGACAAGCTGAAAGAGCTTTAAAAACTACATTTTTAGAGGCTAAATTATTCCAAGGGAATTCTATAAATACTGCTCACCTTCTTTTATGTATTCTAAGAAATGAAAATGATCCAACTACAAAATTATTAGAAAAACTAAATTTAAGTTATGACATTGTTAAAGATCAGTTTAAAGAACATATTTCTGAATCAAAGGATACGTACGATGATGTAAGCTCCTCTCAAACTTTTGATGATGAATCTGAAGATGATGAAAATTCTATTGATCAAAATCCATTTAATGTTAAACCAACATCAAATAAATCAAAAAAATCAAAAACACCTGTTTTAGATAATTTTGGAAGGGACTTAACACTCTTTGCATCTGAAGGTAAACTTGATCCAATAATTGGAAGACACAAAGAAATTGAAAGAGTCTCTCAAATTTTAAGTAGAAGAAAGAAAAACAATCCCTTACTAATTGGTGAACCAGGTGTTGGAAAATCAGCAATTGCAGAAGGCTTGGCTCTTAGAATTATCGAAAGAAAAGTTTCTAGACTACTTTACAACAAAAGAGTTATTTCACTTGATCTTGCGAGTGTTGTTGCAGGCACAAAATATCGGGGTCAATTTGAGGAAAGAATGAAGGCAGTTATGAATGAAATAGAAAAAAATAAAGATATTATTTTGTTCATAGACGAAATACATACAATTGTAGGGGCTGGTGGAGCAATGGGAAGCTTAGACGCATCTAACATGTTTAAACCTGCACTTGCCAGAGGAGAAATACAATGTATTGGAGCTACTACAATTGATGAATATAGAAAATATATTGAAAAAGATGGAGCTCTGGAAAGAAGATTTCAAAAAATTATTGTTGAACCAACCTCTGTAGACGAAACAATCCAAATACTTCAAGATATTAAACACAAATACGAAGATCATCATAATGTGAAATACACTGATGATGCTATTAATGCATGCGTTAAATTAACAGACAGATATATTAATGATAGGAATCTTCCTGATAAGGCCATTGATGCCATGGATGAAGCTGGTTCAAGAGTCCACATAACAAATATGGATGTTCCACAAGAAATAGTTGATTTAGAAAATAAATTAGAAGCTGTTAGATTAAACAAGAATACTGTTGTAAAAAATCAGAAGTATGAGGAAGCTGCAAGATTAAGAGATGACGAAAAGAAAATAGAAAAACAGCTTTTAGATCAACAAAAAATGTGGGACGATGAATTGAAAAAGAAAAGAGAAGTTGTTTCTGAAAATAATATTATTGAAGTTGTATCATTAATTTCAGGTGTTCCACTCAGAAAAATTGATCAGACAGAGAATATTATTGAATTTGATTTAGAAAGAAGTATCAAAGATAAAATTATAGGTCAAGATAAAGCTGTTGATGCTGTCGTTAGTGCTATTCAAAGAAATAAAACTGGCTTAAAAGATCCTAACAAGCCAATTGGATCTTTTATATTCTTAGGTCAAACTGGAATAGGTAAAACCCAACTAGCTAAATCGTTAGGTGAAGAACTATTTAACAATAAAGATTCTTTAATCAGAGTTGATATGAGTGAGTATATGGAAAAGTTTTCTGTAAGCAGATTGATTGGTGCTCCACCTGGATATGTGGGTTACGAAGAGGGTGGTCAACTTAGTGAGAAGGTTAGGAGAAAACCATATTCAGTTGTTTTGCTTGATGAAATTGAAAAGGCACACCCCGATGTTTTCAATATGCTTTTGCAAGTACTAGATGATGGCTTTTTAACTGACAGTGTCGGAAGAAAGGTTGATTTTAAAAATACTGTAATAATCATGACATCAAACATCGGCACGAGAAAACTTAAAGATTTCGGAACAGGAGTTGGGTTTGATACAGATTATAAAAAGAAAGATAAAAACAAATTATCATCCGAAGTTTTAAAGAAAAGTTTGAGTAAAAAGTTTTCACCTGAGTTTCTTAATAGAATTGATGAAATAGTTGTATTTAATCAACTTACGGCAATTGAAATAGAAAAAATTGCTAAAATTGAGATTAGTTTCTTTATTAAAAGGTTAAAAGAAATTGATTACACTGTTAAAGTTGATAATAAAGTATACAAATACATTTCTGTAAAAGGTTATGACAAGCAGTTTGGTGCAAGACCAATAAAAAGGGCTATTCAAAAATATTTAGAAGATCCACTTGCAAAAAAAATAGTAAAAAATGAGATAAAAAAAGGAGATAGTATTGAAATAACACACACTAAAAACTCTGATAATTTGGATATAAAAATTATATCAAAAAATTAAACTCCTTCAATCTTCTTTAAAAAAACGTAATAATTTGGGTCAATCCTGATTTTATCGACTGAAGATGGTATCTTTTTGTAAGAATTGTCAATTTCTAAAAAAACTTTTTTATTTCCGATTATAATTTCAATAGGCATTTTAAAATTATCAATAACATTTATCCATCTACAATTCAAATTACCATTTTTATAATAATATTCTAATGTAGGTATTCTAAAATCTCTCAGATACTGATCAAAGAATGAAGATAAATCATACTGCATTTTATTTGAAATATAGTTCTCAACTTGAGCTGTTGTAACTGTTTTGTGATAAAATTCTTTATTTAAACCACGAAGAATACTTCTCCATTTTTCATCATCCCTGGCAATTTGCCTTAAAGTATGTAAAATATTTGCTCCTTTTGAATATAAATCACTTCCTCTAAAATTTACACCATATTTGCCTATAATAGGAGACCTGTTAGCAATGCTAGCACGTGTTCCAATAACATACTCTGAAGCTGCTTCTTTTCCATAGTGATAGTCCAAAAATAAATTTTCAGAATAAGTTGTAAAAGATTCATGAATCCACATGTCAGCAATATCTCTATAAGTTATGTTGTTAGCAAACCACTCATGTCCTGCCTCATGAATTATTATATAGTCAAATTTTAACCCCCACCCTGTTCTAGATAAATCTCTTCCAAGGTAACCTTTCATATATTTATTTCCATAAGTTATGGAACTCTGATGTTCCATACCCAAATATGGAACTTCAACTATCTTAAAACTATCTTCATAAAAAGGATATGGTCCAAACCAATGTTCGAATGCTTGCATCATTTTAATTGCATCTTTGAATTGAGATTTAGCTCTCAAAATATTATCTTTCAGTACATAATAAATCATATCAAGGTTACCCATCTCACCCACATAGATTTCAGAAAAATCAACATAATCTCCTATGTTAATATTAACACCATAATTATTTATTGGATTTGAAACAAACCAGTGAAATGTTTTGGTTTCTCCAAGATCTTCAACGGATCTTAATCTTCCATTTGAAACATTAATCAAATCTTTAGGCACATTTACACTAATAAGCATACTATCAACTTCATCATACATATGATCTTTATTGGGCCACCATATACTGGCTCCAATTCCTTGGTTACTATTTGCAACAAAATGTTTTCCATTGGAATCTCTGGTCCATGTTAAGCCACCATCCCACGGAGGACGAAGTGCAACCTTTGGGTTACCTTCATAAAAAATCTTAATAGAATTTACACTGCCTTTTATTTGTTTTTTCTTTAATTTAATGAGATGGGAATATCCATCTAATCTGAATGATAAATCCTTGTTGTCTTGAGTGACCTTAGTGATTTTTAAAGGTTTTTGTAAATCAATTTGAATTTCGTCATAGGGTTCAAGAACTTTGTATTGAACAGTATTACTACCTTTAATAAATTTATCATCAGGGTCAACAGCAATATCTAAATGATAATAAGTTAAATCCCACCATGCTCTTTCAGGGGTTATTGATCCTCTAAGAGTATCCTGTCTAGTAAAGTTTTGTGAAAAAACCAAAGTAGGCAGAACAAAAAAAATAAGGATTAAATTCTTTTTCATTAGATTAATCAAGAAGATTCATGTCAATTAATAAATCTTCAAGGGTTGGCCCCTTTTTCAAACCTCTTAGGGTAGTTATTATTATCACTCCGTTAGATCCCTTAACACCATATGAAGCAACATCAATGGCATTTTTTAGTACCGTAACTGAGTAAACCTCAGACCCATTTATCAAAGCTAACATATCAAGACCTGGAAATTTTGGATTGGCACCAAGTGGAGTGTTATCGTAGGGTACGCCATCAAGAATAATCAAAGGAGCGTTATTTCCAATTAATGAACCATTTCCTCTAATTCTGATGTAACTTGGAGCACCTGGGGATCCTGATTGTGTCAAAACTGTTAATCCAGCAACTTTACCTTTAATCTCATTATCTATAAAAATTTGTGAAAAAGATAAGGATGTAAATAATGTAAATATTAAAGGTAAATAGTAGTTTTTAAAAAAAATCATTTTGTAAAGTAATAAAATTTGATATTAATTTGTACTGAAATTAATGAAAAAAACAGCTCTTTATAATCAGCACATATTATTAAATGCTAAAATGGTCGATTTTGGTGGATATAATATGCCAATTCAATATTCAGGTATTTCAGTTGAACATAATACTGTTAGAAATGATGTTGGAATTTTCGATGTTTCTCACATGGGTGAATTTATTGTCCAAGGAAAACAGTCTTTGAATTTCCTAGAATATGTTTGTTCAAATAATATTAATAAAATAGAGATAGAAAGAGCTCAGTACAATTGTTTTGTAAACCCAGATGGGGGTATAGTTGATGATTTGATTATATATAAAATTGATATAGATAAATTCATGCTAGTTGTGAATGCAGCTAATATTCGTAAAGATTGGAAATGGTTGAACACGAATTTAAAAGGATTTAATTGTACACTCACAGACATTTCAAATAATACAGGATTAATTTCAGTTCAAGGTCCTAAATCACTCATTCTCATATCAGAAATATTTGATTATAAATTTGAAAACTTAAAAAAGTTTTCTTTTAAAAATCTCACTTATAACAATGAAAATATTCTTGTTTCAAATACAGGTTACACTGGTTCAATTGGATATGAGCTTTATGCACATAATAAAATAATACCCAATGTTTGGGAAGAATTATTAATTAAAGGTGAGAAATATAATATTAAACCTATAGGATTAGGTGCAAGAGATACTTTACGCATGGAGATGGGTTATTGTTTATACGGAAACGATATTGACGATAAAACCACACCATTTGAAGCTAATTTAATGTGGATCACTCACCTTGAGAAAAAATTTATTGGAAAGGAAAAAGTTCTTAATTCAATTAAAAATTCATCAAGAACCATGATAAATTTTAGAATGCTTGATAGAGCTATTCCTAGAAATGGTTATGAAATAAAAAATGAGAAAAGAGAAAGAATCGGTTATGTAACCTCTGGCACTTTTTCTCCATCAAATAAAGTAGGAATAGGAATTGGATATATCAATGATAGTTATAAAATTGGTACTAAAATTTTTATTTCAATAAGGGATAAATTAATAAAAGCAGAAATAATAAAACTTCCGATAACTAATGGGTAGGGCTTTCGAATTTAGAAAAGCAAGAAAACTTAAGCGCTGGTCATCAATGGCAAAAACATTTACCAGAATCGTTAAGGACATCTCAGTAGCTGTGAAAGATGCTGGTCCAAACCCTGAATCAAATTCAAGACTAAGGGCAGTTATTCAAAATGCAAAGTCTGCTAATATGCCAAAAGAAAATATAACTCGCGCCATTAAAAATGCATCAGAGAAAAATACAGAGAATTACAAGGAAGTTATTTTTGAAGGTTACGGTCCACACGGAATTCCTGTGATTATTGAGTGTATAACTGATAATAACAACAGAACTGTTGCAAACATTAGAAGTTATTTTAATAAATGTAATGGGAACCTTGCAACAAGTGGATCAGTTGAATTTTTATTTACTAGATATTCTACATTTAAAATACAGAATAATGTTGATCGAGATGTTCTGGAATTTGAACTAATTGATTATGGATTAGAAGAAATTATTGATGATAATGATAATAATCAACTTATTATATATGCAAATTTTGATTCATTTGGTGAAATTCAGCGTGAATTAGAAAAAAGAGATGTAATCATCATAAGCTCAGGATTTGAAAGAATTCCTAATAATTATAAAGACTTGAAAGAGGATCAAAAAAGAGATATTGACAAACTTTTAGAAATGTGCGAGGGTGATGATGATGTACAGAATGTTTATCATAATATTGGAAATTCATGAGTATTTTTTGACTTTACCTACTGATCCTCTAAAATTTTTTTTCAAATTTTCAAAGTCTAAATCCTTATTATTTGTTAATTTATAAGGATTAGAAAATGTAACTGTTCTGTCAAGAAAATTCAAAGAAATACATATAACAGGTACTTTGGATTTTTTAGCTATATAGTAAAAACCTGTTTTCCATTTATGTACTTTTTTTCTCGTACCCTCAGGTGAGATTGCTAATTTAAATTTTTTTCTTCTGATAAAAATATTAGATATTTGATCCACTGTATTAGTATTACTATTTCTGTTCACAGGAATTCCACCAAGATAATTCATGATTAAATTTAAAGGAAAAAAAAATAGCTCTTTTTTTCCTATAAACTTAATGTCCTCATTAATAATATTTCTAATTGCTAAACCTAAAAAAAAATCAACCCAATGTGTATGCGGACCAGCAATCAAAATACACTTTTTATTTAGTTTTTTGAAGCCAATAATTTTCCATTTAAAAATTTTGTAAAAAATAAATTTTATCATTTTTTGTTCAGCAATGATTTTGCCTTATTAAAGTCATCTATAGTGTCAATTGATATTTGTTCATGATCTATTTCAATCATGTGGATATTGTATCCATGTTCGATAATTCGCAAAGCTTCAATCATTTCAGAGAGTTCCAAATTAGTTTGCTTATATTTTTTGAATTTATTTAAAAATGAATTTCTAAATGCATAAATACCAATGTGCTTATAATAATTAATGTCATTTTCAAAACGATTAAATGGTATTATACTTCTCGAAAATAATAAAGAATTTTTGTTTTTATCTACAACTACTTTAACATTGTTTGGATTACCAATTTCTTCATCAGAAATTAACTTCGTCATTAATGATATAACGTTAATTTTATTTTCAATGTCACTCTTGAACTTATTAATTATTTTTAATAAATCCTCTTTTAAAACAAAAGGCTCATCTCCTTGTACATTAATAATAATATCGCTTTTGAATTTGTTTGAAAATTCAGCTATCCTGTCTGTACCGGTTTTATGTTTTTGTTTACTTTTTAGAAATTTTATCTTAAACTTTTTTAAAATATCAATAATTTCATCAGAATCTGTAATCACAACAACATTGTCAAATAATTTTGTAGAAGTTATATTTTGTGCTGTTCTTACAATTATGGGAACTCCCTCTAAATTTTTTATAAGTTTTTTTTCAAGTCGAGTTGAATTTAGTCTTGCAGGAATTAAGGCAGAAACCGTCACATTTTAAATTTGACGAAAGATAATAAAAACATGTAAAAAACGATTCAAATAAATTATTTTCATAAATTAAAAAAAATTGTAGTTTTGTTTTGATCTATGAAAAAAATCCTACAGCAACTATTTGAAATAACAGAAAAATATAGAAAGCAAATTACTTATGTTCTTTTCTTTTTTTCTGCATTACTTGTTTTCGCAATTTATCAATCTATCAATTCCCCTATTGAGTTTAATAAGGTTAAAAATGAAAGATACTTAAAAGTTATTGACAGATTAAAAGATATAAGGAATGCTCAAGTTGCTTTTAAAAGTGTTAATGGAATTTATTCAAATGATTTTGATGAATTAGTAAAGTTTGTTGATTCTGCTCAATTCACAATTGTACAGAAAAGAGACTCAAGTTTTATGCAATATGATAGAGTGTATAGAATCGATATGTTAAGAGAAATAATTGTTATTGATACCCTCGGTTATGTTTCTGTAAAAGATTCTTTATTTTCAAATACTGAGTCATATAAATATATGGCATCAGTCCCAATTAACGGAATCGATGAAAAATTCAAATTGAAGGCTGATATTATTGATAAAAATGGATACAATGTACCTGTTTTTGAGGTTAGAGTATCTAAAGATCTCATATTATTTGATCAAAACAAGGACTTAATAGCACAGGAGAAACAAACGGTTTCAGTAGATGGTGTTAATGGTCCTGATATTATTTTAGGGTCATTATCAGATGTTAGTACAAACGGAAATTGGCCTACAACATTTGATTTTGATAGAAAATAAAAATAAGCAAGTTAACCTCGAACTTTCAGTAGGGAATCATTTCATATCTTTTATAACCAAAGATATTACTTCAAATAGTGTCTTTCATTGTAGAAAAAATTTTGAAAAAATCCTTGAAACTGAATCCTTAACATCCACTATAAAATTATTTTTTGAAAAAAATGATTTAAATCCAAATATTGTAGCAAATGTCAAACTTTTTCTAGAAAATGATTTATTTACATTAGTTCCAGATGAATTGTTTGACGAAAAAGAAGAGCGAACTTATTTAAAATATATAACAAGAGTTAAAAAAAATGATTTTATTTCAAATGATAATATAGAGGAATTAAAAATTAAAAATGTTTATATTCCTTATGTTAATGTCAACAATTTTTTAGTTGATAAATTCAAAAACATTAATTATTATCATTTTAATAGTGTATTAATAAAAAAAATATTTAAAATAAGAGATAATAAGTCATTTTTTGCTTATGTTGACAATAAGAAAGTTAAAATCATCATTTTTAATAAGGACAATTTAGTTTTTTTTAATTCATATGAAATTAACACTGGAGCTGATATTGTGTACTTTATATTATTGACACTTAAAGAAAAAGATCTAAATGTTGATGAAACGTTAATAAATTTTATAATTGATTCTAAAAATGATGATTTATATGACTTAGCGAATAAATTTTTTAATAATTTCAAAATTATCAATGATAAAAAAACTGATTTTTTATATTCATAATGAGAATTATTGGAGGTAATAAAGGTGGAACAAGAATAAACATACCCAAAAATTTAAAATTCAGACCAACAACAGACCGTTGTAAAGAAGCCTTATTTAATATTTTAAATAATAAATTTGACATTACGACTGTTGAAGTTCTTGACTTGTTTTGTGGCTCAGGAAATATTAGCTATGAGTTTGCCTCAAGAGGAAGTAAAAAAATTACTTCAGTTGATCACAATACAAAATCTTTAAGTTTTATAAGGAATTTTAGTAAAGATCAGGAATTTAAGATTACAACTATTAAGTCTGACGTATTCAAGTATTTAAAAAGGATTAATTCAAAATTTGACATAATTTTTGCTGACCCACCCTACGATTTTCAAGATTCACAGTATATATCAATTATTAATCAAATATTTAAACAAAATAATCTTAAATCAACTGGTTATTTAATTCTTGAACATTCATCAAAAAAAAATTTTAATTTTCATTCTAATTTTTATGAATATAGAAAATATGGTGATTCCAAATTCACTTTTTTTATAAAATTAAATAATTGATTATCAATGATTTGTTTAAAGATATTTAAATGTTATTTTGAGATCTATTATCTTTATTTTTTCCCACTTTAAATAGATATTCTTTTTCTGATTTAGTTAAACTATCGTAACCAGAATCTGATATTTTATCAAGAATTGAATCAATTCTTTTTTGATCAAATTTAGATTTATAATTGTGCTGATTGATACTTGATTTTCTAGGTTTTTTGAAAATTTTGAAAAACGATTTAATCAAGTCCTCTCCTCTACTATACTTAATGCAATAATAATAACCCCAAACTGCCCCTCCGATATGAGCTATATGACCTCCAGAATTATTAAGTGGTATTTGTATAATATCATAAATAAACAAAAATAATGCTACGTATATAATTTTTATATCAAAAAGGAATATTCTAATTATACGCTGTGGATTATAAGATGCTAAATAAAACAACACACTCATAACACCTGCTGAAGCTCCGATCATAACTGAATCTATACCTTTGAAAGCAGGAAAAATGTTATAACTTATGACATATGTAAAACCTCCAATAGCTATTCCACTTAAATATAGATTTTTAAAGAGTCTGTCACCAAACAAATTATTGAGGATTTTTCCAAAATAATATAAAATAATCATGTTCCAAAAAATATGACTAAAACTGCCATGTAAAAAGCCGTAAGTTATGAAAGACCAGGGCTTAAAAATCAACTGACTTAAATCTGCATCAATTGTAAACCATTTTACTAAATCTATATTCTTTATGTTAAATAGAAAAAGAACAGTATTTAAAATAAATGGTATTATATAAATAACAATATTTAAGAAAATTACTTTCTCTACGATACTTAAACCAGAAATAAAAATATTAATTCTGTTCTTTAGTTCCATCTTTTGTTATTGAATTGATTTTTCTTCCAATACCACATCATTAAAAAACCTGTTATTGCTCCACCAAGGTGAGCAAAGTGAGCAATAGGCCCAATTGATGCTGATGTAAATCCAAAAAATACATCCCCTAAAATAATAATTGGCACTAAATACTTAGCTTTGACAGGTACAGGAGGAAACAATAGCATCAATTTTGAGTTTGGAAACATAAATGTAAAAGCAACCAAAACCCCATAAATTGCTCCAGAAGCTCCAACCATTACAGAGTTAAAGTCATTAAATGCTTTAGCTAAGATTTCTCTTGGGATATATTCAAAAATTGAAGTGTTTACATTTCCTGATCTAAAAAGTTCTTTAATTGTTTCATTTGGTGTACCATATTCTGCTAATGATGACATAACTGATTCTATATTTATATAATAAACCAACATCTGAATAAGAGCTGCACCTATTCCAGATGATATATAAAAAAATATAAACTTATTAGTGCCCCATATGTTAGCCAATGTTGAACCAAACATCCATAAACCAAACATGTTAAATAAAAGATGTGCAGTATTACCGTGCATAAACATATGCGTTAAGATCTGAGAGATAAAAAACTTGTCATTCTCAAAATAGTGAAGAGCTAAAAAATCAGTACTTAGTTGACCAGAGAACATTGTTCCTATGAAAAAAATAATATTTATTAAAATAAGATGTTTTATTATTTGTGGTGTATTACCCATTAGATAAATCGTTTTTTGATATCGTTATGTTCGAATGATATGTAAATTTTCTTACCATTAGGTGTAATCATTGACTCCTTACACGCAAATAGTTGATTTAACAGAAGAGCCTGCTCTTTTTCACTTTCTAAATGACTTAAATTTAATGATTTAGAAATACATATTAGTTTAGCGAGATAATCATTAATACTTGTTGAATGATCAACATAGTTTAGGATATCTTTTTGAATTAATTCATTAAAAAAATTATCTACCATATTATAATCAAAAACTGGATGAATTCCGCTTATCTGAATTTCATTTGATACAAATTTTTCAAAAATAAAGCCAAGATGGGTTAAAACATCTTTCAATTTTAAAAGAACCTGAAAGTCTACGTTGCTGTAAGATAATTTGATTGGAAAAATAAGGGTTTGTGATACATTCTTCTTATTATTTATCTCTGAAAGAATTCGCTCATACAACACCCTTTGATAAGCTCTTTTAATATCAACAATAAGTAACTCAGATTTTGTCTTAGTTATTATAAATCTTTTAAGAAAATTAAAATTTGAATAATGGATAGACTCTTGTAAATCTTTTTCTGAAAAAATTTCTGTAGAAGAATTCCAACTTTCATTAATGAATTGAGATTTTTCAAGATTTTTATTTGTGTAATTCTCATGGAAAGGATCATAATTTCTATCAAAATCAATCTTGGGTGTGTTCAAACTATTTGAATTAAATATCGGTGAAGAAATATTAATATTATCAGTAAAATCTATATTTGGAGTGATACTAAATTTTCCTAATGAATGTCTAACACAAGACCTTAAGATTGCATATAATGAACTTTCATTTTCAAACTTTACTTCAATCTTATTTGGATGAACATTAACATCAATTGTTTGCTTAGGAACATCAATAAAAAGAATATAAGAGGGTTTAATCTCAGAACTAATAAGCCCCTCATATGCTGTTATAATTGAATGATTTAAATAATGGTTTTTAACAAACCTTCCATTTACAAAAAAATATTGCATGGATCTTGATTTATTTAGAAAATCTGGTTTATATATATAACCTTTGATTTTTACAATATCAGTATTTTCATTAATTGGGACCAGTTTTTTATTTATACTTTTTGTAAATAAACGAATTACTCTCTCTTTAAGATTAGACTTATTTAGCTTATATAAATCTTTATCATTATGTTTTAATGAAAAAGCAATTTCTGGATGACATAAAGATTGACGTGAAAACTCATTCATGATATGTCTTAATTCAACATTGTCAGACTTTAAAAACTTTCTCCTGGCTGGCAAATTATAAAACAAATTTCTAACACTTATTTTAGTGCCGTTTAAACCACCTTCTTCTTTTTTATCAGCGATAACACCATTCACAACCGATATTATATTCCTAATGCCACTTTTATTGTTTGATGACGATATAGTAACTTTTGCAACTGATGATATACTAGAAATAGCTTCTCCCCTAAATCCTTTCGTGGTTAATGAAAACAAATCAGAGGATTTAGTAATTTTTGATGTTGTATGTTTTAAAAAACACAAATTGAGATCTCTATTACTCATTCCACCACCATCATCACTTATTTCAATTAATGATTTTCCATAATCCTTTATAATTATATTTATATTTTTAGCATTAGCATCAATCGAATTTTCAACAAGTTCTTTCACCACTGAGGATGGACGCTGAATAACTTCTCCCGCAGCAATTTTATTAATTAAGTCAGCAGATAATTTATTTATTATTGCTTTCATTGCATAAAAATCGATAAATCAAAATCAATAATGTAAAGAAAAACCAAAGTAAGAATTATAATAATAAATATTATTGTTTTTGAAAATAAACTATTTGAACGATTTCGTGATCTTAGTCTAGCTTCATTCCATGCATTTGACTTATCAAAAATACTGTTTGATTCTCTGTGTTTTGAATAGGCTGAATCAAAACCATATAGGTTTGTTTTATTTGATTTTGAATATCTTGGCGAATATGTAAACTTTTTATTCCTTTGTTTCCTAAAAATATTAATTAAACTCACTTGTTTATTTTAAATAAATTTACAAAAAATGACTTCAAGTATACTCTAAAAATTCTTAAAGTAATCCTTATCTTTGATAAATTATGGAAGGAAAAATAAAACAATTAAAAAATTTACTTTCCAAAGAGAAGAAATTTATAATTACCACTCATACAAATCCTGACGGGGATGCTATAGGCAGTAGTTTAGCATTATTTCATTTACTAAAGAAAATGAGTTTTAATGTTAACGTTATAACACCAAATCAACATCCAAAATTCTTAGACTGGGTCCCTGGATGTGACAGTGTGATTATTTATGAAAATAATGAAGAATATGCCAGTAAAATAATTTACAATTCTGACGTAATTTTTACACTTGACTTTAATGATTTAAAAAGATGTGGAAAGATTGCGGAAAACATCAATCTAAAAAAACATGAATTGATAATGATTGACCATCATCAATCACCAAATAATTATGCAAAAATTATGTTTTCTAATCCTGAAGTTTCGTCAACATGCGAATTAATATATAACATAGCTGTCAATTTAGGACAAATGGATTTAATTGATAAAGACATTTCTACATGTATATATTTAGGAATGATGACTGATACAGGGTCTTTTCAATATAATGGTGTTAATGGAAAAACTCATAATACGCTTTCTTTTTTATTACAAAAAGGAATTGATCATAATAAAATTTATAATAACATATACAATAGTAATACTCTCAGTAAATTAAAAATATTGGGTTGCGCAATAAATAACCTTTCGTTAATTCCTAACAAACAAACAAGCTTCACATTTTTAACAAGAGACGAATTAAAAGAAAACAAATATAAAAAAGGTGATTCTGAGGGGATTGTAAATTATGGACTTTCTCTAAAAAATATTTGCTTTACAGCAATTTTTATTGAAGATGAAATTGAAATTGAATTGATTAAAATCTCATTTAGATCTAAAAAAGATTTTCCATGTAATAGATTTGCAAAAGAGTTTTTCTCTGGAGGAGGACATATAAATGCAGCAGGAGGTAAATTTGAAGGAACAATTGCCAATGCAATAAAAAAATTTAGATCATCTTTGAAAACATTTAAAACTAATTAATTATGAGTTTAAACAAACACCTTTTATTAATAATATTAATAACAAATATTTCATGCAATATGTCACAAAAAAATAATAACGATAAAATCTATGCTTCTATAGAAACTTCAAAAGGAAAAATTAAAGCTAATTTATATTATGATCTTACACCAGTAACTGTAGCAAATTTTATCTCACTTGCAGAGGGTGAGAATAAAGAGGTAAGCGAACAATATAAGGGTAAAAAATATTACAATGACATTACTTTTCACAGAGTTATTCCCGACTTTATGATACAAGGTGGAGATCCCACTGGTACTGGCTCAGGTTCTCCTGGGTATAATTTTAAGGATGAATTTGTTGATGAACTTAAACATGATTCAGCCGGGATTTTGTCGATGGCAAATGCTGGTCCAGCAACAAATGGCAGTCAATTTTTTATTACACATAAAGAAACACCATGGTTAGATGGTGTACACACAGTATTTGGAAAAGTAATTGAAGGTCAAGAAATAATTGATAAGGTTGAACAAGGAGACTCAATTATAAATATTGAAATTATAAGAGAAGGTAGTAGTGCAAGAAGATTTAATGCTCCAAAAATTTTTAGTAACCACTTCAAAGAAGAAGAAAAAAGAAAAAAGGAAGCTGAAAAAACCATTGAAAAACTCAAAAATGATGTTTCTAACATTCATAAAGATCTAAAAGAAAAGGCGACAGAAACTTCAACTGGACTTAAATTTTTTATTAATAAAAAGGGGAACGGGGAAATGGTTGATGAAAATAAGACAATATTAACTCATTACGCTGTATACTTTGAAGATGGTAACTTATTAGACACCTCAATTCTTGATGTCGCTGAAAAATTCAACATGTTTGACAATAGAAGAGCGCAAGCTGGAGGATACTCTCCAATTGAAGCAAAAGTTGGTCCAAAAGATATGATGATTCAAGGGTTTAAAGAAGGTTTAAAACTTTTAAAAATTGGTGATAAAGCTACTTTATTTTTACCTTATTACCTTGCATATGGAGAAACAGAATCAAGAGGAATTCCTGCAAAATCAAATTTAATTTTTGAGGTTGAAATAGTTGATCAAAAGTAGAAATGAGTAGTATTACAAAAACATCATCTCTTGTTTTTTTAATCATTTTCTTACTCACACTAACAATTAATACAACTTCATTAATTAATGTTGAGAATGTTTATTCTCTAATTTATAACCAATGGTTTAGTATTTTATCTTTTGCATTTGTATATCCAAGTATTGCTATTGGAGATATAATTTATGTAATATTTCCATTATTTATAATCATTTATTTTTTTAAAATTGAAAGAAGAAGAGACAAATTATATTTTGTTATTAAAATTCCAATTGTAATTTATTGTTTTTTTTACTGGTCATGGGGGTTTAATTATAATATAAAATCAGAGCTAGATTTATTAAGAAATATTGAATACTCTGAGGAAGAACTCTATTCAACAACTGAATATTATATTAAAAAAACAAATGATTTACAAATTTTATTATCTAAATCCAGTCAGAAAAAAGTTGAATCAAAACTTGGTTTTTATCAAGTTAAAAATGAATGCGTCGAGTCTATAAAAAAAAGTAATTGGATGTTTAAAAATAAGCAGATAAACAGTTTTCCTGTAAAAAAATCACTCTTTTCAACTCCACTTTCATACATGGGCTTCTCTGGATATATTAATCCATTTACACTAGAAGCAAATATCAATTATAATATACCAGATATTTCAGTTCCAGTTACTATTTCTCACGAAATTGCACATCAAATAGGATATGCATTTGAGGATGAAGCAAATTACATAGCTATAGAAACTCTATCGCTAAGTAAAAATAATTACTTAAGGTATTCTGGAAATTTAATGGCTGTCCAGTATTTACTTGCAGAAGTCAGAAAAATAGATCCTAAAATGCACAAACTTTACATCAAAAAATTAAATAATGGTGTAATTAAGAACATACAACAGAAAAATGAATACAATTTGAAATACCGTAATAAATTTGAAAGTTTTTTCAAAAAAAATTATGATATTTTCTTAAAAATCAACAACCAAAAAGGTGGTATAAAAACATACAGTTTGGTTGTTGACTTGTTAATTAATAATTATCAATCCAAAATATAAGAATCTAATTCAGATTCTACTTTATTTTTAAGCTTTGTAAATTCTAAACTTAAAGCATCTACCATTTCTTCAAATTTATTAATTAGGGATTTAGCTTTACCTAAACTTAAAATCTGCGTACCAGTAGGACCATATGATGAATTTAATCCTCTTGCTGCCACACCTAACCTGTCTGAGATTGTTTCGACATCTTTTTCTCTAACATCTTTTTTTGATTTATTTCCAGAGACAAAAACATCAATTTCATTAATACTATTTTTTAATTCATTATATAAACTAACATTGTTGGTATAGTTTGTAGATCTTGATATCAAAGACATTAGAGATTTATTATTGTCTTTAATTTTATTGAATTTATTGTTAATGACAGAGAAAATTTTGTAAGTATCTTCGATTTGTGCAACATAGTCTTCAAATGAATTTGAATTTGGATTATCTAAAACACCTGATCTTATCCTTTCAACTTCAAAGAATTTACTTCCAATTTTGTTAACTTGGCCATTAAAACTTGTATATACATTAAAAGAGTACTTTCCAGGGTTAACCCTAATAGTACGTGAATAAGATCTTGATGATCCCGAGTTAACATTTGAATTTAAGTTTTTTGTTAAATCCCATGAAACCCTATTAAATCCCTTTTTATATGGTCTAGAAAATCTATCAATAAATTCATTGTTAGTATCATAAATTTCAATTATTACCACAGGTGAATCTTGATTCAACTCGATGTCTAACTCATCCCATCCAGGGAACGGTATTTCAGAATTAGATCTTTCAAGTTCTTTTTCTCTTTTTTTTCTTTTTTGTTTTTTTGTTAATAATTCATCACTTAAATAAAAAGTAAAAATTGCACCATAGTCAGGATTTTTTGCATAATAAGTATTACTACCTTGAGAAGATGATCCTGATCTAATTGGGTTGTATTGAAGTGCTTTTTTGGGTGTAAATACAAAATTACTTTTTAATGAATTTGATGATAAAAATCTTAAAGACGAATAATCATCAAGAACATAAAAGCCTCTACCAAATGTTGCAGCAATCAAATCGTTTTCTCTTTTTTGTATAGCTAAATCTCTTATTGAAATTGTGGGTATGCCAGATGAAAACTTAACCCATTTATCACCAGCATTAAAAGAAACATATATTCCATATTCCGTTCCTAAAAACATTAAATTCTTATCAACATGATCTTGAACTAATCTCCAGCACAAAAAACCATCTGGAATTCCTTCTCCAATATTTTTCCATGATTTACCCCCATCAGTAGACTTATATATATAGGGTCTATAATCTCCAAACTTGTGATTATCCAATAACACATAAACAGTATTAGCATCAAATAAATCTGCCTTTATATCATTTACAAAAGATCCTTTTGGAACACCTGGTAATTTTTCAACGTTAACTTTAGTCCAAGTTTGACCGTAGTCTTGTGTATATTGAATGATACCATCGTCAGTCCCTGCGTAAATGATATTTTCGTCAATAGGTGATTGAGATAAAGATGTTATTGTATTATATGTGGACATAGCATAAACATCCCATGGATTATCCCAGCTTTGTATTTTGCCCATTATTGGTAGTGAGAATCTTTCTTGATTAAGAGTTAAATCTCCAGAAATTACCCTCCAATCATCTCCCCTGTTATTTGAAACCCAAACTCTTTGAGATCCAAAAAATATTGTTTTTGGGTCATGCGAACTAACTAATATTGGTGAATCCCAATTAAATCTTTCATAGTCTTCATTTAAATCATTTTGTGGTTTGATGAATGTAGCTTCTCCGTTGGTTCTGTCAATACGATGAATATTTCCCTGTTGTGACTGAGCATAAACAATGTCAGGATTACCTGGCTCCGTAGCGGGTTGATGACCATCTCCACCAAGAAGTACAAACCAATCAGAATTTGTAATACCAGATGTTTTAAATGTTCTACTTGGACCTCCCTGTGTATTATTGTCTTGTGTACCACCAAAAATATTGTAAAATGGATATGCATCATCAACAGCAAGTTTATAAAACTGTGTAAGTGGAAGGTTTGCAACAAATTTCCATGATTTAGTATCATCAAAAGATTCATAAACGCCTCCATCAGTTCCAATCAATAAATAATTTGGATCGCTAATTTTGAAAGTCAGTGAATGATTGTCTACATGTTTATCATTTTCATTCATAATATAAAAATCTTCTCCCCCGTTCTCTGATACCTGAACTTTTGTATCCATCAAATATATTTTATCAAATACGTGTGGAGATGCAACAAGCTCTTGATAATAGTGAGGTCCTGTTGCTCCAGAAACAGTATCGGACATTTTTTTCCAACTTCCACCAGAATTAGTTGTCTTATAAACAGCCCCATTTCTTCTGTCAGTTTCAACGGCAGCATATAGTATAGTACTATCAAATGGAGATATTGCTAAACCAATTTTTCCAAGATTAGAAACCGGTAAACCATTTTTAATTTCTGTCCATGTAATTCCATGATCTGTTGACTTATATATAGAAGTTCCTGGTCCACCACCCATATACGAAGCCACATTTCTATGTCTTTGCCAAGTTGCAGCATATAAAATATTTGGATTTTTATGATCAATGGCTATATCAGTAACACCTGTCCACTCATTAATACTTAGAACGTTTTTCCATGTTTTTCCGCCATTGTCGGTTCTGTACAACCCTCTTTCTCCGCCAGGGGACCAAAGAGGACCCTGCGAAGCCACAAATACTGTATTTGGATCTTTTGGACTAACAATAATTTTAGATATATGTTCGGATGATTTTAATCCCACAGATTTCCAATTCTTTCCTCCATTATCACTTACAAAAACACCATGTCCTATACCGACATGTCTGCCTCCAACATTTTCTCCAGTTCCAAGCCATATTTTTGATGAATTATGAGGATCTATTGTGATACATCCTGTAGAATAAAAATCTTGATCATCCGTAATGGGTTTCCATGTTGTTCCAGAGTTAACAGTTTTCCAAACACCACCAGACCCTACAGCAACATACCATTCGTTTTCATTTTCAGGATTTATTGCAATATCTGCAATACGACCAGACATGAAAGCTGGACCTACAGATCTGAACTTTAGACCTGATAAATCAGAAGATTTTAATCCATCATTGGAATTCTTCTTTTTCTGAGAAAAAGATATAGTTATAAAAAGTAGAAATAGTGGTAATAAATAATATTTTTTCATGATTCAATATTTGTATTAAATATATTAAATTATGGTGTAGAAGCAAATGAAATTGTAATTTTGAAAAAATGAATTTTCAGCATTATTCAAGAGCATTATTGATCTTGTTTTTCTTATTAGCATGCGAGCCAGATGACATATGTCTGGAATCAAATACTGATACACCCAACCTTATCTTAAAATTTGTTGATAGTATTTCAGGCGAAAGTAAATCAGTTAACAATTTAAGAATAAAAGGGATTAATAATAATGAAGATTTTTTCTTGGGCACTATTGACTCAATTTCAATTCCATTGAATAATTATGAAAACACTACTTCATTTTCATTTACAAAAGAATTTGATTCTAGTCAATCTAATGAAGATTTAATTTATTTTAACTATTCTAGAAATAATGTTTACATATCAAGATCATGCGGGTACAAAATGG
>CACLGQ010000001.1:0-17500 GCA_902606555.1 uncultured Bacteroidota bacterium | reverse complement strand
CTACCTTGTTACGACTTAGCCCCAGTCATTAGTTTTACCCTAGGCGGCTCCTTGCGGTTACCGACTTCAGGCACTCCCAACTTCCATGGCTTGACGGGCGGTGTGTACAAGGCCCGGGAACGTATTCACCGGATCATGGCTGATATCCGATTACTAGCGATTCCAGCTTCACGGAGTCGAGTTGCAGACTCCGATCCGAACTGAGATCGGTTTTGTAGATTTGCTCCTTCTCGCGAAGTGGCTGCTCTCTGTACCGACCATTGTAGCACGTGTGTAGCCCAGGACGTAAGGGCCGTGATGATTTGACGTCATCCCCACCTTCCTCACGGTTTGCACCGGCAGTTTCGCTAGAGTTCCCGACATTACTCGTTGGTAACTAACGATAGGGGTTGCGCTCGTTATAGGACTTAACCTGACACCTCACGGCACGAGCTGACGACAACCATGCAGCACCTTGTAATGAGTCCGAAGAAGGGTCTATTTCTAGACCTGTCCCGTTACATTTAAGCCCTGGTAAGGTTCCTCGCGTATCATCGAATTAAACCACATGCTCCACCGCTTGTGCGGGCCCCCGTCAATTCCTTTGAGTTTCAATCTTGCGATCGTACTCCCCAGGTGGGATACTTATCACTTTCGCTTAGCCACACATCTACCTGAGGCAGACATACAGCTAGTATCCATCGTTTACGGCGTGGACTACCAGGGTATCTAATCCTGTTCGCTACCCACGCTTTCGTCCCTGAGCGTCAGTTAATTGTTAGTGATCTGCCTTCGCAATTGGTATTCTGTGTGATATCTATGCATTTCACCGCTACACCACACATTCTAACCACTTCACAATAACTCAAGTCTTTCAGTTTCAAAGGCAATTCTACAGTTGAGCTGCAGGATTTCACCTCTGACTTAAAAAACAGCCTGCGGACCCTTTAAACCCAATAATTCCGGATAACGCTTGGATCCTCCGTATTACCGCGGCTGCTGGCACGGAGTTAGCCGATCCTTATTCTTACAGTACCGTCAAGCCCCGACTCGTCGGGGAGTTTCTTCCTGTATAAAAGCAGTTTACAACCCGTAGGGCTGTCATCCTGCACGCGGCATAGCTGGATCAGACTTTCGTCCATTGTCCAATATTCCTCACTGCTGCCTCCCGTAGGAGTCTGGTCCGTGTCTCAGTACCAGTGTGGGGGATCCCCCTCTCAGGGCCCCTACCTATCGTAGTCTAGGTGAGCCGTTACCTCACCTACAAACTAATAGGACGCATGCTCATCTTTTACCACCGAAGCTTTAATTAAAAAACCATGCGGAATTTTAATATTATAGGGGATTAATCCAAATTTCTCTGGGCTATACCCTAGTAAAAGGTAGATTGCATACGCGTTACGCACCCGTCCGCCACTCGTCTTTCAGTGCAAGCACTAAAAGTTACCGTTCGACTTGCATGTGTTAAGCTTGCCGCTAGCGTTCATCCTGAGCCAGGATCAAACTCTTCGTTGTAAAAAATTTAATAATATTTAACAACTTGAATTGATAAAGGAACTGTCTCGGAATGGTTTTGCTAAATTCAATATTATGATTATAATAATCATTATACGCTGTCAATTTCAATACTTTCAATGAACTTATTCATCTTCTCTGTCAAACAGAAAAGCGGTTGCAAATATACATTCCTTTCATACACTACCAAACATTTATTGGTAAAATAAGTTATTTTTTTCTCACAGAATTATTAACAATCTGATTTACAAATGTTTTTCTTGAAAATTTTACAGGTTTGAATTTCTCAAAATATCCTCAATAAATAAATCTTCACGAACATTTAATGGATCGTAGGTTTCTCTAAGAGAAATTTTGAAGAGTTTTGCAATTGTATTGTAAGTAAAAGCCCTAAAACCATTTCTCAGTTCTCTAACAAGTGCAAACGCAGTTGATCCAGTTTCTCTAAAAATTAACTTTACTAATATTTGTCCTTCTGTTCGGGTTAACTTTTTAAGCTCTACAGTTAATTCTTCCTGTAAAAACTTTTCAAGCATCCTTGTGTATTTTTTTTGCTTACGTTTAGAATTGATTTTTTCTAATCTTAAATTCAATTTTACTAGTCTCTCTGATGCCATTTTTGCATAAGGATAAACTTTTAAAACTTTTCTTTTTAAAACAAAATAATCAATTCTTTCTTGGTTGTTTTCAAAGTCTACAGGTTTGTAAATAACAACCTCGCTTAAATCAATTTCTTTCTTATAGATTGAGTCTCCCTCAATTTTAAAATAGGTTGAATTATTCTCGTCTTGAGACAACATTTTTTTTGAACACAAAATAAAAATTACAAAACATAAGAATAAACGCATTTTGCAAATTTAAAATAAAAAAAAGGTTAATTTTAACTACCAAAACAAATAAAATGGCAAAAAGTATTTTAAACGATAAATCAATTAAATTTTTAGAAATATATCTTAATAATGCTGCACCAACTGGATATGAATGGGAAGGTCAAAAAATATGGATGGATTACTTAAAGCCATATGTGGATGAATTTATTACTGACACATATGGAACAGCTGTTGGAATTATTAATCCAAAGTCAAAATTTAAAGTAGTAATTGAAGGACACTCAGATGAAATTTCATGGTATGTCAATTATATCACAGATAATGGATTGATTTATGTAATTAGAAATGGCGGTAGTGATCACCAAATTGCTCCCTCAAAATGGGTAAATATTCATACAAAAAAGGGTGTTGTAAAAGGTGTCTTTGGATGGCCTGCAATTCATACAAGAACGCCAGGAAAAGAGGAACCACCAAAACTTGAAAATATTTCAATTGATGTTGGTGCAAAAGACAAAAAAGACGTTGAAAAAATGGGAATTCATGTGGGATGTGTAATTACATATCCTGACTCATTTCAAATATTAAACAAAAACAGGTTTGTTTGTAGAGCAATCGACAACAGAATTGGTGGATTTATGATTGCGGAGGTTGCCAGATTACTTAAAGAAAATAAAAAAACTCTTCCTTTTTGTTTGTATGTTACTAACTCTGTCCAGGAGGAAATTGGACTTAGAGGTGCTCAAATGATCACTGAAACTTTAAAACCAAACGTTGCTATTGTTACAGATGTTTGTCATGATACATCGACACCAATGATAGATGTTAAAAAACAAGGTGATAATGTTATTGATAAAGGGCCTGTAATTTCTTATGCACCTGCCATTCAAAATAATTTACGTGAAAGAATAATTGAAACTGCTGAAAAGAAAAAAATTCCATTTCAAAGACATGCATCATCTAGGTATACTGGTACTGATACTGATGCATTTGCTTACAGTAATGGTGGAGTTGCTTCTGCTTTAATATCACTTCCACTGCGATACATGCATACAACTGTTGAACTTGTAAGTAAGGAGGATGTTGAGAATGTAATTAGGTTAATATATGAAACTTTATTGACTATTGGTCCTGATGATGACTTTAGTTATTTTAAAAAATAAGAGTTATTTAAGATCCTTTAACAATTTCACTGACAATTTCTGGGTTAAGTAATGTAGAGATGTCTCCAAATTCGCTTTTTTCTCCACATGCAATTTTTCTTAAAATTCTTCTCATAATTTTACCACTTCTTGTTTTAGGTAGACCAGGCACTAATTGAATTTTTTCGGGTTTGGCTATTGGCCCGATGGTTTTTGCAATTAACTGATTTATTTCAGTTTTAATATTATCTCTTGTAGATTCATCTTTTAAAATTACATAAGCATAGAGTGCATTTCCTTTTATATCATGAGGATAGCCAACCAAAGCACTTTCAACAACGTTTTCGTGCATATTTATGACATCCTCAATTGGTGCTGTACCAAGGTTATGACCAGAAACAATAACAACATCATCTACCCTACCGGTAATTCTGTAATTACCCTCATCATCTCTAAATGCTCCATCGCCTGGAAAATAATAACCTGGATATGCTGAAAAATAAACATTTTTATAACGGTCGTGATCACCATAAATTGTTCGTGCTATTGACGGCCAAGGATATTTAATTCCTAGAATTCCGTTCTTATTATTTTCTTTAAGTTCATTACCATTTTCATCAAATAAAACTGGTTGAATTCCCATCATTGGTTTAGTTGCAAAAGTTGCTTTTCCTTCGCTTACATTAGCAAGTGAAGTAATCATAATCCCACCTGTTTCAGTTTGCCACCATGTATCAACAATAGGGCATTTTCTCTTACCAATGTTTTCGTTATACCAATTCCATGCCTCCTCATTAATTGGCTCTCCAACGGTTCCTAATACTTTTAAAGATGATAGATCGTATTTATTTACAAAATCCAAGGGATGTTTTGCTAATGCTCGAATCGCAGTTGGTGCAGTGTAAAATTGGTTAACATTGTACTTTTCGCAAATCTCCCAAAATCTACCAAAATCTGGATATGATGGAACACCTTCAAACATCATGGTTGTAGCACCATTTAGCAGTGGCCCATAGACGATATAGCTATGTCCTGTGATCCACCCAATATCGGCGGTACACCAATACACATCATCATCAACATAATTAAATACATTTTTAAATGAATAAGCTGAATAAACCATGTAACCCCCAGATGAATGAACCATTCCTTTAGGTTTTCCAGTTGAGCCTGATGTGTATAAAATAAATAAAGGATCTTCAGAATCCATTATTTCAGCAGGAAAATGATCATCAACTTTGTCTAATTCATCTTTCCACCATTTTTCACTATCATTTAAAATAATTCCACTGTCAATACGATTTAATACTATTACCGAATCAACACAATCGCAATCTTTTAAAGCCTCATCAACTATAGATTTTAAGTCAATTGTTTTATTTCCTCTAAAGCTTCCATCAGATGTTAGTACCAACTTACATGATGCATCATTAATTCTAGCTGATAGCGCAGATGAAGAAAAACCTGCAAAGACGACAGAATGTATGGCTCCTACTCTTGCGCAAGCCAAGACTGCAATGGCAAGTTCAGGCACCATTGGTAGATAAATACAAACTCTATCCCCTTTTTGAATATTGTTATTTTTTAAAACATTAGAAAATTTACATACCCTTCTATGTAATTCTATATATGAAATATACTCTGCTGGTTGATTTGGATCATTTGGCTCAAAAATAATGGCTGTTTTATTTGGATGAGTCTTAACATGTCTGTCAAGACAGTTTTCTGTAATATTCAATTTTGCATCTGTAAACCATTTAAAGCTTGGTATTGAAAAATCAAAGTCAACTACATTTGACCACTTTTTTTTCCATATAAATGATTCAGCAACATCATTCCAAAACAATTGAGGATTTTCAACGCTTTGCATATAAAGTTTGTTGTATTCATCTAAATTTCTTGGAATGAGATTGTTTTTAAATATCATACCTAAATCTATAAATTAATTCAAAGATTTAATAATTTCTTTATTGATATTTCTAGCAAAGGATGGACCATTGTAAATAAAGCCTGTATATAGTTGTATTAGGCTTGCGCCAGCATTAAGTTTGTCTAAAGCGTCTTTTGTTGACATAATCCCTCCAACACCAATAATTGGAAGCTTTTTATTAGAATATTGATGAATCAATCTTATAATGTCAGTACTTCGTTTATTTAAGGGCTCTCCACTTAAACCTCCACTTTCAATAGTTAATTTTTTCTTGGATTTTAAATTACTTCTTTCTAATGTAGTATTGGACGTAATTATACCATCTATTTTGAGATTAAATGACAAATCAACTATTTTTTTTATGTCACTATCATTTAAGTCAGGTGAAATTTTAATTAGAATAGGTTTAGTTTCTCTTTTTTTATTTTCACGAATTAACGGAATTAATATTTCACGTAAATTATTTATGTTTTGAAGATCTCTCAGGTTTGGTGTGTTTGGTGAACTCACATTTACAGCAAAGTAATCAACGTGATCGTATAAAGCTTTAAAACATATTAGATAATCATCCTTTGCATTTTCATTAGTTGTAACCTTATTTTTACCAATATTCCCACCAATTATAACATTACCCTTATTTCTTAATCTATCAGCAATTTTATCAACTCCATCGTTATTAAATCCTAGCCTATTAATTAAAGCATTATCATCAACCAATCTGAAAATTCTTTTTTTTGGATTTCCATCTTGAGAAACAGGTGTAACAGTACCTATTTCAATAAAACCAAAACCCAATGAAGACATTTGTTTGTATAGCTCAGCATTTTTATCAAAACCTGCTGCTAAGCCTACTGGGTTTGGAAATTTTATACCAAAAACTTCTTTTTCAAGTGATGGATGGTTTTTACCACTTAATTTAAAATGATAGAATGATTTTCTTAAATAGAAAATTGGTGAAAATAGTTTCATTATACTTACAACAAAATGATGGACTTTTTCAGGGTCAAATGAAAAGAAGAATGGCTTTAGAAAAACACTCCACAAAATTTGTTCAGTTTTGTGTAAAAGTTCGTAAAAAAAGCTCATTAACTATTTTTTAATCTTTCTTACTTAATGATTCAGACATTTCAAAAGAAATTGCAGATTTATCAAATTTTATTTTACCAGCCATAGTTACTAAGACACATGTATCGTTGCTATCGTTAATCTCAACAATCTTTCCATGCATACCACTCTTAGTTACCACCCTGTCACCAGTTTTCACATTTTTGATAAAATTTTTCTCTTTTTTTGCCTTTTTACTTTGAGGAAGTATAAACAAGAAATACATTGCTAAAAACAGCAAAATTATAGGCATAAATTGTCCAAATCCTTCCATACTACTTATTTAAAACAAAACCTGTCAATCTAATAATCTTCCTGCCAGTATTAGTATTAGTTGTTAAAGTAACTGATTTCATTTGTTTACCAGGCTTATTTGAAGTATCAAATCTAACCTTTATTTTGTTTTTTTGCCCTGGCGCAATATTAATATTTTGAGGATATTCAGGAACTGTGCAACCACAGCTAGCTGAAGCATCAAAAATGACCAAGTCAGATTTGCCAGTGTTTGTAAAATTATAATCAACCTCAACTATTTCTCCATCGATTACCTCTCCGAAATCATACGAATCAAAATCAAATTGAATTTGAGACATATCATAAGATTTTTCTAATCTTTCATTCGTAGCCATCACATTTTGTTCTTTGATTTTATTTGATGGATCAGAAACACAAGATATTGTAACTATCAAAAAAAATATTAACAAGGAAAATTTATGCATTAAATGTATGTGATTTCTCATGACCCTAAAATTAAAAAATTATTGTAAACCTCTTTCATTTTTTTTAATCAAATCTTTTTCTAACAGATTTTTATAAATATTATTTAATACACCATTAATAAATGTGCTACTGTTAGGACTTGAATATTCCTTAGAAATTTCTACATACTCATTAATACTAACTTTAACTGGGATAGATGGAAAATTTGTAAATTCATAAATACACATTTTTAGAATTATTTTATCAATTACAGCTATCCTTTCATTATCCCACTCTGGTGTAAAATCATTAATTATTATTTCTGTTTTATCTCTATCTCTTACAACAATTTTAAATAAATCTTTTCCAAATTTTTTATCAGACTTATCTTTAAATATTTGTCTTGGTATTTTCAAAGATTGGTTAATACTAAAATTTGTAAACCAACTTAAAATTAATGTGTTCACAAGTGGAAAATCATCTGACCATCCCAACTCGCTATCCTCGTAAAATTCAAAAAGCTCTTCATTATTAACAATAATATTTTTGTATATATCATGAATAAATTGATAACTATTTTTTTCCATAGCTGAGTAATTACTACTTAAATCACTTTCAATTATAATTTTAAATATATTTTGAACTTTATTGAGATTAAGTTTCCAATAGTCTAGCTTAAATTTTTTTTCAGCCTGAGTCAAAAATTTGTTCGAGTGAATAAATAATAATAATTGGTTATTTAGAAATAAATCACTGATTAAACCATCCTGATTTTTAAAATATTTCTTTTTATTAACATTGAAAATTCTTCTTGACTCTATAAATATTTCTTTAAAAAGTAAGAGCTGGGTTAAAAAAAGTCTGTAAAAGTTTATCGATGCTAAATCAAATTGTTTTAACAAAGAAACATTATCAATATTACCTGTCTTTTTTGAATACAACAATTGTAATACTTTAAGTCTAATATGTCTTCGATTTAGCATTTAAATGAACTTGACGGCAAATGTAAATATTTTTGAACTATAAACATCAATTAAGTGTATATTTGATCTTGATTTTTATGGGTGAACTAAAGTACCTAAACAAGTTTTTTTACAATTACAAAAAACGAATAATTATTGGGCTTATAATAACGATTGTTGCCAGAATTTTTGCTTTGGTTGCTCCAAATCTTGTTGGCGACTCGATAACCTTAATTGAAGAGTACTCTTTAAAGAACTCTATTGACGTAGATTTTTTAACAAAAGAGCTTTTAAATAACATAATTTTTATTTTATTATCAGCCTTAGCTTCTGGAATTTTAACCTTTATAATGAGACAAACGTTAATCAACGTATCTAGATACATTGAATTTGATTTAAAAAATGAGATATTTCAAAAATATCAAGAATTAAACATTAGTTTCTATAAAAATAATCGAATTGGTGATTTGATGAATAGAATAAGTGAAGATGTAAGCAAGGTAAGAATGTATGTTGGACCTGCATTAATGTATACAATAAATACAATTTCATTATTTGTAATTATTATTAGTTATATGCTTAGTATTGACATTAAACTAACTCTTTATACAATAATACCGCTACCTATTCTATCAATACTAATTTACAAGCTAAGTAGACAGATCAATATAAAAAGTAAAGGTGTGCAAGAGTCCCTATCCAGACTTACAACTTTCTCACAAGAGTCTTTCAGTGGAGTCTCAATTATTAAATCTAACACAATTGAAAATAAAGTGATTGATTTTATGTTAGATTTTTCGCAAGACACTAAAGAGAAAAGTATAGATTTAGCAAAGTTTCAGTCTTGGTTTTTTCCAATGATGTTATTATTGATTGGATTAAGTAATATAATAGTAATTTTTATTGGTGGCAATCAATATATAGACGGATCAATTTCCTTAGGTGTACTTGCGGAATTTATAATATATGTTAATATGCTAACCTGGCCTGTAGCAACTGTTGGTTGGGTAACATCAATCGTACAACAAGCAGAGGCATCTCAGAAGAGAATTAATGAATTTCTTTCAGAAAAGAGTAACATCGTATCAAATAATCATAAAGAATATGCTTTTAATGGGGAAATTACATTTAAAAACGTAAGTCTAACATACAAGGAAACTAATATTAAAGCAGTTAATAAGTTAAATTTCAAGATTAAAAAAGGCCAATCTCTTGGTGTGATAGGTTCAGTTGGATCAGGAAAATCAACTCTGCTAGAACTTATAATAAGAAATTATGATGTTGATAATGGGGAGGTAATTATTGACAATAAAAATATAAAAGACCATAACCTCAGTCTACTAAGAGAAAATATTGGATATACCCCTCAAACAACATTCTTGTTCTCTGAAACAATCTATAATAATATTAAGTTTGGAAATGTAAATGCATCCAAAAATGATATTGAATATTACTCTAAGATCGCCTGTTTTCACAAAGAAATTCTTTCTTTTCCTAAAAAATATTTATCAGTATTAGGTGAAAGGGGAATTAATTTATCTGGTGGTCAAAAACAAAGATTAGCAATTGCAAGAGCTTTATTAAAACAACCAAAAATCCTACTAATAGATGATAGTCTTTCTGCGTTAGATACTCAAACAGAAAGAACTGTAATTGAAAATTTAATGGAAGAAACTAAAAATATAACTAAAGTTATTGTCAGTCACAGGATATCTACAATTGAAAAATGTGATTTAATATTAGTTTTAGAAA
This sequence comes from uncultured Bacteroidota bacterium, assembly GCA_902606555.1. Taxonomy (GTDB): domain Bacteria; phylum Bacteroidota; class Bacteroidia; order Flavobacteriales; family Flavobacteriaceae; genus Eutrophosalina. The sequence goes on along the minus strand of CACLGQ010000001.1, from coordinate 7,590 downwards.
ATGGTAAGGTTATTCAATCTGGAAAACATGCGGATTTGTTTAAAGAGAGGGGGTATTACAGGGATACATATAATAAACAAAAAAGAAAAAAATAATATTAATTTTTGTTAGTAATACTTTTTTAACCATTTTTGAACTTTATAATTATTGAAATGGAAGAAAATAAACAACATGTAAATGAAGACATTTATTCAAAAGTCTTAAGAGCAGGTAGAAGAACTTATTTTTTTGATGTAAGATCTACTAAAGCTGGTGATTATTATTTAACAATCTCCGAAAGTAAAAAATTCACGAATGAGGATGGAACTTTTTATTTTAAAAAGCATAAAATATACTTATACAAGGAAGACTTTGAAAACTTCTCCAACATTCTTGGAGAAATGACAAAATACATTATTGATGAGAAAGGCTTAGAGGTTATTAGTGAAATTCATGATAAGGATTTCATAGCTAAGAAAGATAAAGAAGATGAAAGCAGCGATGATAATAATGAAACTAAAGAAGAGAATGAAGAAAAGAATGATGAGGTAGAATTTGAAGATATTTAAAACCTTTTAAAGGGTCTTTTTAAAATTTTTAAGAAATTGTTTTTATCATCATAATTATCATCTATTCCAAATATAATTTTATCTCGGTCTAATTCCATATAAGTCCCGAACAATCTGTCCCACACTGAAAAAATATTTCCATAATTTGAATCAGTATATGGCATAAATGAATGGTGATGAACCTTATGCATATTTGGAGATACAATAACATATGATAATATCTTATCAAATTTATCATTGAGTCTAATATTAGCATGATTAAATTGAGAAAAAGCTACTGAAAGAGATTGGTACAAAAAAACAATTTCAATTGATGACTCTGAAATAATAATAGCTAGTAGAGTAAATAAAAATCTAATAACACTTTCGATTGGATGATGACGATTTGCAGTAGTGGTATCTACATGTTTGTCAGAGTGATGCACAGCATGAATTTTCCACAATATTTTAATTTTATGCTGAAAATAATGGGCAGAGTATGCTCCAATTAAATCTAATAACATAATTGAAATAAAAATTGATAATAATGGGTAAGCAGGGATATTTAGATATGAGATGAAGCCAAACTCTGAGACAGATATAAAGTCACATGTTAAAACAATCATGAATGCTAATGAAAAGTTAACTAGTATTGTTGTTAGTGTTAATAGAATGTTAGTTGACGCATGTTTAAACTTATTATAATTTAAGTATCTAAACGGAAGGAAGCCTTCAATAATCCAAAAAAACATTAGACCTATAGCAAGTAATCCTCCTCTTTGTAAAGAAGTTATTTCTGAAAAAAAATTTAATAATGCCTCAAACACTATACAAAATTATAAATTTGTTTTTAAATTATCATTATGGCTAGAACTCCATCAAACATGGTTACATTAGGGACACTTGCTCCAGAATTCACACTTTTAAACACTATTAACGATAGATTATACTCATCTGAAAAGCTATTTAACAAAAATGGTGCTGTTATTATGTTCATCTGTAATCACTGTCCATTTGTTATTCACATAATTAACGAAATTGTATCAATTTCAGAAAATTACAAAGAAAATATTTCTTTTGTTGCAATTTCAAGTAATGATGTCATAAATTACCCAGAGGACTCACCAAAACTTATGAAAAAACTTGCTTTACACAAAAATTTTTCATTTCCATATTTATATGATGAAACTCAAGAAGTCGCAAAAAATTTTGATGCAGCTTGTACACCAGATTTTTTCCTGTACAATGACAAAAAAAAACTTGTATACAGAGGTCAAATGGATGACTCAAGACCAGGAAATGGAATTCCTGTTACAGGAAATGATTTAAAAGTTGCTTTAGATAATTTAATTAAAAATAAAGAAATTAGTAATGAGCAAAAGCCTAGTATTGGGTGCAATATTAAGTGGAAGTGACTAAAATGCTACTTCGCAATAAAAATATATCCTAAACAATCTTAAATCTTCATCCTCAAAATCATCATTAAACTCATCATACAAGCACTGTAAATCATCTGATTTAGTTTCAGTTAAATATTCATGAAGCTCTTCTTTTGAATCTTCATCAAAAATATCATCGATAACATATGACAAATCAAGTTTTGTGCCTGAATAAACTATTGCTTCAATTTCTGTCAAAATTTCTAAATATGTTAAATTTTTTGATTCTGCTATCTCATTAATTGTTAGTTTTTTATCAATTGATTGAATTACAAATAACTTTAGTCCCGACTTAGATCCTGAGGATTTTATTAAAAAGTCCTGTTCCCTATTAATATTATTATCACCACAATAAGTCGAAATCAGCGAAATAAAACTTTCTCCAAATTTTTTAGATTTTCCCTCTCCTACGCCGGTGATCATGGATAACTCATCATAGTTGATGGGATATTTAAATGTCATTTCATTAATTGATGACTCTTGAAAAATTGCAAATGGAGGAATATTTAACTTATTAGATAAGTTTAGTCTTTCTTTAATTAGAATTTTATATAATTTATCATCAATTACATCATTTTTAGACTTGTGATTTAGCTGTATTTTTTCATTATCAAAATCCTTATCAATTGAAATCATATATGGTTTCGGATTTTTCAAAAAATCCCTACCCTTTTCAGTAACTTTAATTATGCCGTATTCTTGAATTTTTTTAAATAAAAGACCATTAACCATCAAATTTCTAATTAAAGATTTCCAAAATATCAATTCAAAGCGATCATTATTTTCATTTTTCTGTAAATCTTCAATTAACGGAAATTTGTAGTCATTTTTACAAATTAACCTTGTGAGTTCCTTTATTTTTTTCGATTCTTTATTATTTAATATTTCATTTATTATTGTTAAAGCTTGGTCTTTAACTTCAATCTTTTCTTTTGGATTAATAGAATTATCATCCATTCTACATCCATCACCATTAAATTCGTCAAATGATTCTCCAAAATAGTTAAGTAAAATCTTTCTCCTATTTGAAGATGTTTCAGCATAAGATGCAACGTCTTCTAATAAAGCTAAGCCCTTTTCCTTTTCTGCAACAGGTTTTGAAGAAAGAAACTTCTCTAACTTTTCAATATCATCATAAGAATAAAAAGCAAGACAATGACCTTCACCGCCATCACGACCAGCTCTTCCTGTCTCTTGGTAATAAGATTCTAGAGACTTAGGAATGTCGTGGTGAATTACATACCTAATGTCGGGTTTGTCAATACCCATTCCAAATGCAATTGTTGCTACAATAACATCACAGCGATGCATTAAAAAATGTTCCTGATTAGTTGTTCTGATTTTTGACTCAAGACCCGCGTGATAAGGCAATGCTTTAATATCATTAATTTGTAAAAGATGTGCAAATTCATCAACCTTTTTTCTAGATAAACAATATATAATACCTGATTTTCCTTCATTTTTTTTAATAAAAGAAACAATGTCTCTCCCAATTTTGTCAGTCTTATGTTTTACCTCATAAAAAAGATTAGGTCTATTAAATGAAGACTTGAATATACTAGAATTTGACATGGAAAGATTTTTAATAATGTCATCTTGTACTTTTGGTGTAGCAGTTGCGGTTAATGCTACCACCTTTAAATTTGAGTCTATTTTTTGAATAGATTCATTTATTTTTCTGTAATCAGGTCGAAAATCATGCCCCCACTCAGAAATGCAATGTGCTTCGTCAACGGCAACAAATGATATGTTTTGTTTTTTTAAAAAATCGATATTCTTTTGTTTAGTTAAAGATTCAGGAGCCATGTAAAGAAGCTTAGTTATGCCTTTTTCTATTTGCTCCTTAACTAATTTGACTTCGGAATTATTTAGTGTAGAGTTTAACACACTGGCGACACCGTCCTCCTCAAAAAGACCTCTCAAAACATCAACCTGATTTTTCATTAAAGCAATGAGTGGTGATATAATTATTGCTGTTCCTTGTAATGCAATAGCTGATAATTGATAGCATAATGATTTGCCACCCCCAGTTGGCATTATAACTAATGTGTTTTTTTTATCCACAACGGAGTTTATAATTTCAAATTGATTCTCACGAAATTCTGAATAACCGAAATGTTTGCTAAGAAGCGATAATAGATTATTTTTTAAATTCATTCCTTAAAGGGAATTAAGGTATATTTGTTGTTATAATTAAATATAGCTTAATTTTAAATCCATTCTTAATTAAACTAAATAAGTTTTGAACAATAAAAATATTAATCAAATTATTAATCAAGTAGTTGATATTCAGCTAAATGCAGTCCAAAAACTAAAAGAGACTTTCGATAAGAATTTTGATGATATTATTAGATTTTTATCAAAAATTAGTGGAAGAATAGTAATTTCTGGAATTGGAAAAAGTGCAATAATTGGTATGAAAATATCCTCTACCTTAAATTCGACTGGAACTCCATCAATTTTTATGCACGGCTCTGATGCTTTACATGGTGACCTTGGAGCTATCACTAATGATGATGTTTTGATATATATCTCAAAAAGTGGCAGCAATTCTGATACTGTAGATCTAGTTAACAGTTTAAAAAAGAATGGAGTAGATATTGTTAGCATTACTGCTAATAAAGAGTCATATCTAGCAAAAAACTCAAAGTATACTATACACACACCCATTGATGTTGAAGCTTGTCCAAATAATTTAGCACCAACCACTAGCACGGGTATCCAGCTTTTAGTAGGTGATATTATTGCTGTTTGCCTTATGACGCTAAAGAACTTTGATAAAACATCATTTGCTAGGTTACATCCATCAGGGTCATTAGGAAAAAAATTAACAACTACTGTTGAAGATTTAATAGATACTCAACATACACCATTTATTGATATAAAATCTAAATTCAGTGATGCAATCAATGAAATTTCAAACAAAATGCTCGGTGCCACTGCTGTATTAGAAAATGGTCAGGTCGTTGGAATAATAACTGATGGTGATGTGAGGAGGATATTGGAAAAAAATACTGATCCATTAAACATAATTGTTTCAAATATAATTTCTAGAAATCCAAAAACCGTTAAGCATTCACTTTTAGCTATTGATGCTTTGCACATAATGAATCATAATAAGATTACAAATTTAATTGTGACCAAAGATAACAATTACATAGGTATGTTACATATACATGATTTAATAAATGCAGGATTATGAATAATATGAAAATAGACCCAAATGAAATGTCATTTCTTGACCACCTAGAGGAGTTAAGATGGCATATATTAAGGTCTTTCACAGCAATTTTTATTGTTGGAATTGGAGCATTCATTTTTAAGGATTTTATTTTTGATAAGATTATTTTTGGACCCAAGGATATTAATTTTCCTACATACAGAATCTTGTGTACAGTCTCTAATTTTATTGGACTTGATGATAGCTTTTGCATAACCGAATTACCTTTTCGTATCCAAAGCAGGACTGTCTCAGGTCAATTTTCAGCCCACATATGGACCTCTATAGCTGCTGGATTTATAATTGCTTTCCCCTATGTATTATATCAGTTTTGGAGTTTCATTAGCCCTGGACTCTATCAAAATGAAAAAAAATATGCCAGAGGATTTATTTTTGTATCCAGTCTTTTATTTTTTATTGGAGTTGTTTTTGGTTATTATGTGATTTGTCCATTGTCAATCAATTTTCTTGGAAATTATTCAGTTAGTAACGAAGTTTTTAATGATTTTGATTTAAATAGTTATATCGGATTAGTTCGTGCTTCTGTATTAGCTTCTGGATTGATTTTTGAACTACCAATAATTATTTATTTTCTTACTAAGATTGGATTGGTTAATCCTGAAATTTTAATTAAATACAGAAAATTTGCTTTAGTTGGTGTATTGATTTTAGCCGCTGTCATAACTCCACCTGACGTTGCTAGTCAAATAATTGTAGCTATTCCTATTGTAATATTATACCAAATAAGTATCTATATCTCAAGAGTTGTAACAAAAAATAATAAATGAAACTTCAAGCAATCAGAATAGAAAAATCATATCAATCAAGAAAAGTTGTTAATGGAGTTAACCTTGAGCTAAATCAAGGAGAAATTGTAGGTTTATTAGGACCTAATGGAGCAGGAAAAACAACATGTTTTTATATGATTGTGGGATTAATAAAACCTGATTCAGGTAAAATAATGATTGATACCATCGAAGTTTCAAAAGAACCAATGTATAAAAGAGCTATTAATGGTATTGGATATTTAGCTCAAGAAGCATCAGTTTTTAGGAAATTAAGTGTTGAAGATAATATTAAAGCAGTCTTAGAGCTTGGAAATTTATCAAAAGATGAACAAAAATTAAAATTGGAAAGTCTTATAGATGAATTTAGTTTAAATAACGTCAGAAAAAACAGAGGAGATTTACTTTCTGGTGGTGAAAGAAGAAGGACTGAGATTGCCAGAGCATTAGCCACTGATCCTAAGTTTTTATTACTTGATGAGCCCTTTGCGGGTGTGGATCCAATCGCAGTTGAGGAAATTCAGAAAATAATTTCTCATCTTAAAACTAAAAATATTGGTGTACTAATAACTGATCACAATGTTCAAGAGACACTAGCAATTACAGATAGAACATATTTGATGTTTGAAGGCAAAATATTAAAAAGTGGTAAGCCAGAAATATTAGCTAAAGATGAAATGGTTAGAAAGCTTTATTTAGGAAAGAACTTTATTTTTAGAAAAAAGAACTTATGAATGACTACGTTCATTTATTTTCTGGTTCATTTATTGAATCCAATGCACTAACTTATGAATTAACTAAATTGGGAATTAAGTTCATAGTTAAGGATCAACAAAATTCTGCAAACTTAGCGGGTTTTGGAATTCCAAACTATCTATTTTCATGTCAGGTTTTTGTTCAATTGCATAGTTATAAAAAAGCTAAAATGCTTTGTATAAATTAAATGCAACTGATGAAAATATGTAAATTAAAACAGAAAAACTAATTAAATTCAAAGGACTATAGTTATTAATGTAAATTATAGAAAAAGCTATAATAATTGAAGCAATAAAAAATAAAAAAAATACTTTCTTGGTATTATTTTTAATCATTTTAAAAGACTCAAATTTTACATTAGAAATAAGCAGTATACATGAAAAAACAATTAGAATAGTCAAGATATAAATCGGTATGTCAATTGATAAAAAAGGGATCCCTATAAAAAAAATTCCATTTGCAGGTGTAGGTAAGCCTAGAAAAAAAGTTTTTGATGGTAAAGTATTGAATCTTGCTAATCTAATCATCGAAAACGGAACAATTAAAAAAGAAATTAATGGTGCAAATTGAATTTCTTCAGACTTAAATTGAAAAAAATGGAATAGCATTAGTGATGGAACTATTGAGAATGTTATTAAATCTGAAAAAGAATCTAATTGAATTCCAATCTTTGATTTTGCATTTAATATTTTGGCTAAAAATCCATCAAAAAAATCAAAGAAGGAACCTGCCAAAACTAAAATCAAGGCTATCTCATAGCCCGTTAGTTTTAAAAACTCACCCTCCATAAAAACGAAGACGATCGCTAAACAACCACACAAACCGTTAAGTATTGTGAGAAAATTTGGAAGTATTTTAATTAG